>NZ_CP138214.1:930468-1240625 GCF_034043515.1 Pseudomonas sp. MUP55
AGCCAGTGCGCTTCGATTATGAGCGTACTAGGGCGATGCTCGAGAAAATGATGAGCTTCGCATTGAATGCTCAGTTGAGGTGCGTTTCCTGAAGGTGCCGACACCAAGCCCGCTCGCCATTAGCGTCAATAGTAAACTCTGCTCTACTTGATCTACCGGTGGGTCCATGGAGCATGTCATTGACTCGCGATGCAGTTGCGCAGATGCGAGCTCGAGAGCTCTCTGTAGCGCGCTTCGGCCAGTCGACTTGGTCGGCCGGTCAATACTGACCTCTGTGCTGCTAGATTGTTGTGGAGCTGGCAGCTTCTTGGGCTCTGGTTGAGCGGTTTCCTGTGAGTGCACACCTATCTTGGCGGGTAAGGGGGCAGAGGGTGTGCCACTTGGATCAACCCGTCTCACTCGGCTTAGAGCGCCCTGAGCCAGGCTTCGCTCATGCAGAACAGCACGCATATGGTCGTAGTCCGCCTCTATGTAATTCATCGTTGTCGCTAGATTCGAGTGATTCAGCAGGCTTTTCGTGAGATGAATGTTTCGCTCAGGCTGCTTCATCAAGTCTGTTGCTAATGTGTGCCTGAAGCGGTGAGGGGTCATGCGCACGCCGATCTTATCGGTGAGCTTGCCGTACATTGACTCCACCTGGTCAATGTTCATTTCCTTGCCATAGAAGTGACGAGAGAATCTGTTGACGTTGAACAGCTGATCGTCTGGTGAAAAACCGATTTTTTCGGCCTCCCCCAGGATCCTGGATAAGTGTGGAGCGAGTCCTTCCATAATGGGGAGGAAAAACTCCCGATGAGTCTTCTCTGTTTCACCGCGGACCAAGATCATCTGGCTGTCCCAGTCGATATCTTTGTAGCGCAGGCACAGCAGGGCATTCAGACGTATGCCTGTGTAATAAAACATCTCGAAGACGCTGAGCCAGAACCAGGCTGGTGTGATCTGGCTACGTTCATGCGTACAACGTTCTTGGCCTACAAGGGATATGAGCCAGTTGCGTGCTCGTTGGATGGCGTCTCCATTGATTATCTTGCTGGCTCGCTTTGGTGGGATAACGCTGGTTTTCTTGAATGGGTTGATCGTGGTATGGGTCATCAGGCCGTGTTCTATGGCATAGCCCCAAACAGTTCGAAGGTGATTTGAATAGGTGTTCCAGCTGCGTTTGGATAATCCGTTCTCAAGGACTTTTTTTCGCCATGTCAGAACCGCACGATGATCGATCTCCTCAACTGAGGCCGTTCGGAAATGCTTGAGTAGTGCTTTGGTCGAGGCACGATAGATCTTTGCACTGGCAGGCCGCAGATCATGGGCAAAGATGTATTCCTCCGTCAGATTCGAGGGCGTCGTCATTGTGGCGGCTCCGTTGCTTCTGACTTCAAGGACAGGCTGATATTGTCGAAAGGGACCTCAGAGAAGATTGTTCGCGGGTCTAGTAGTAAGTACCCCTTGAGCTGCTTGGATTTTCGAGGTCCAACAACGTCACAGGTCCAAATATTCAAACTCTTATGCGTTTTTCGATGAAGTTTCTGTTTCTCGAAACTACGTTGAACCAGCTGCCAGGCGCTGACTTGCTGTACTTTGGCTTGCTGTTCGATATGGGGGAATTCAAGGACGTAGCGTTTGAAAATTCCAGGCGTTACCAGCATAGCGGTCCCTGCTACGGTATGAACCAGCGCTTTGGTATCGTTGATAATGATGGTCCGGGATGCGATGCCTTTCTTAAGCCATTCAACAAATCCCTGACCGATCTCGGTGTTATTGCTAGGCATCGGAGTGACTTCTTCGATTATTGCTAAAGGCGCACCTCCTTGATTGGAGGTTTGGGAAGGCTGGATTTCATCCAGTTTCGGAGGCGCGGTATGTGCCGCTGAGACCGCTTTGTTTTTGGTGTCTTCTGATGGCTCATTGATGTTACCAAGGAGCGCCAGTAGCTCGTCAAATTCATCGGTACTGCTCGAGGAATGCTGAGGTAGTTCGAACGGTGATGGCTGTGCCGGTGCTAAAGGCGCCGGCACATGGCTGGATTGAATTTCCGAAGGCGACTTTTTGGCCGGTGTGGCGACGGTATTTTCAGCTGCAGAGTCTTCTACCGGGTTGCCAGCTTCTACCTCAAGAATCCCAGCGTAAGCTGTGGGCCGATCACTTGGATCATTCCAGATCAGTGCCGGTGAGAGCTTCAGCAGGGTGAAGGTGTTTCGCCAGCCACGACCATTGTCTATCGTGGCTTTCCAGATTGCTTTGTCTTGGGCATTGGTTTGGATTACCCCCTGATCTTGCAGCATGTTGAAAAAAGGCGCATTCGAACTGGGTACACCTTCAACGCCTTGGGTCAGCAAATAGGCTCGCAATTGATCAGCAATAGGCTTGCTAACCAGCCAAAGAGCATCCTGTGTCAGCCATCCATCTGACGGTCCATCGGGTTGATTCAGTTTGAATGTATCTCGGACCAGGTGACGCAACCCATCTGCTAATTGACGCTGCAAAGACTGTTTGGGCGCGGACAGCGCGCGGGCTGGATTTCCACCGAGTTCCTGTGCGACGGACGCCTGATCGGCCTTGACCACGATCTCTCCCAAAATGCCGGCATGTTCGTACTGACCAGCCAAAATGAAGATTAATTGCGACCACACTTCGGGGAAATTACTGAGCCAATCTAAGATTTCTGAGGAGAGGATCTGCGCGTAGATCAGTGCGGCAGCGGCTCCGTGAAGTTGGTAGTTGCGTCCTTTCACGTAGCGGAATCGATAGGGACGATCGATTGGGCCGTGCCACGGGTGCCAGGTTTTACCTCCTGCCAGCTCGACGTGCACGTCGACGGCGATCTTGCCGAGGTCGTGTATCAGAGCGCCGTAAGCCGCGGCGGCAGTCCAGGCCTCAGCCTGTGCGGATTGAGACTCCGGCGGTGCGCCTATAGGAAGCAGGTAGCTCTGTCGAATTTTCAAGGCATAGGCGACGATTTCAAGCCCGTGATCCAGCATGCCGCCAGGGTGTGCATGATGGTGGTTTTGCGAAGCAGGGAGCTGCTGGACCAACTCCGCGTAGCGCTCAAGTGGACGCCTATAGAGCTCGACAAACTGTGAGCGAGATAACGATGCGCGCTGCCAAATGTTCTCCAGTAGTTTCTGACGGCGCGGCGATGCCAGTAGTGCATGGCTAGAGGCCGGCTGTATAAAACCGTTAGGGGAGGGGCTTTGGGCGGGTAGCGCTTTATTGCGGCGGAAAATAGAGAACATCGCCTGCTCCGTAAATGATTCATGGGGCAGGCTTTTCTCCTATCAAAGGGGGGGCGAGCAAGGGGAAAGGATCACTGGTGGTCTCGGGTATTTCTTTTGGCGAAGAGCCATCTTTCTATGGTGGTGACGGAGAAAGGAATGCAGAATTATCGTCGTTTCGGTCTAAGGGCACGGTGCCGCAGATCGACCATGTGAGGAAAAAATGATGGTTTCACTTCGCTACGCTACGAAATCAACCTCAGATAATGTTTGGGCACTTTGTGATTTGATACGTGACAATAAGTGTGATGAGATCATTCTTTTTGCTAGCGTAGGGAATGATCTTGATGATGAGGAAGCAAGGTGGGACAACAACCTTCCTTTGGTTGTCGCCTTAGCTAAATATATTATTCCTCACGTTGATAGCGTCTTGGTGGTTTTTGATGGAGTGTTTCTAACCGCTGCGCGTTCCGCTCGTTATGGTGAAGTACGTGAACTGCTGGATGTAGCTATTGCGTCTGACAAGGTTTATTACTCTGGGCAGAGAGCCCCACTTACTAGCGAAATGACTCCTGACGAGGCTGTTTCAACTCTTATTAATTTAGGTTCTATCCAACCGTTGACGGTTGAGTCCAGAGCTGAATACTTTTCTTTGCTTAGTAATTTTACAGAAGACGAGTTAGTTGAAATTTATTCGACTCGGGAGATGCGTTGATGAGATTGGACCTTTTTCCCGCTGAAAGCGGCCCTTTCGGGTAAGGCTTTTACCCTTGTGAACCATTCCATTCGCTTCTACAGAACCCTTTACCTTTTGGGCCATTTCTGCAGCGAAAATGGGACGGCGCTAGGTGCCAAGGGTAACGGCCGTTTGTCTCATGATCTTGCGGCAGAGAAAAAACGGTATTATAAGTAATGTCATATCGCCCCTAGGTGGGGTTAGAAGGAGACGCACCATGACCACGCAGACCTCTCAGGGAGTAGCAAGTCGCTTAGGCTATGGCCTGGGTCAGGCTGTGCGCCTCGTTTGGTGCAGTCAGAGCCGCACGTTGCGTTGGGTCAAGCGTCTGGCGGTGGCGTTGGTGCTGTTGTATTTTTCAGTGGGGATGTTTCATTGGATTGCCAGTGTATTCATGGGTGTCCTGGCCACAGTGCTGATTTTACTAGCAATCGTGAAAGGGGATTTTTCTATCCTAGAAGGTCAGCCTGGGGCCGTTGAGTCGGAAGATGGCTTCCGATACGGCCTATCTGGTTATGGTCAATATTCGAACGGTGCACGGATTGACTCTGATGATGAATAGTTGAGGATGCCGCTAACACATCCTCACTAACTTGACCAATCTTCTAAGGTTTTTTGCTTGAAATGTCACCCAGGGCCTGTTTCGCTAGGCCACCTCCTTGGGAGCCAGCTTTTTGAACCCCGTCTGTACCTGTTTGTAGCCCGCCCAGTACCGAGCCTGCCTTAACTCCCGCCCAACCTAGGGCGCCCATCCAAAACACTGGCAGAATAATGAACATTGCTCCCATCACGAAGTTTAAAATTGCATCCTGAGTGGCAGTGTTCAATCCCATTACAGGATCAAATGAAAGATATGGTGATCCTGCTCCATACAATGCGTCGAGTATTGTGCTGTCTACCCATCTTGCTAGTTGAAACCAGAAGTCCACGAAGATCAGGGCAAAAAACATCACGGTCAAGGTCATAGCAACTTGAAGTTGGTAAGCTCCGACTATTAATACCAACGGAATGCAGATCACCATCGCCATTTTCAAAAAAGCCATGACCATCGGTAGCGCTTGGCGAACCATGTCCATCGCTGGGAAATAGGCCATAGTTCCTAATGCAACTCCCAGAGTCCCTGCTGCCCGGGCTGCTCCATTCCACACGGTTCCGTTGATTTGCCCCCCGTAATCCGTATAAACATCCCCTTTCACCTGGTTCGACGGCGAGACCAGTTGCCGAACAAGCGAGTCAGTCACATCTTCCGGGGATAGCCACTTTGCCCATCCGAGCATTTTCGTCATGAGGTCCGGCGACACTTGAGCCTTGATACGATCCCGCAGTCCCACTCCGCTATCCGACCACCATTGTTTGCAAGTTGGATAGCCTCCACCTCCACTCACTTGTGGTAAACCCACATCGCGAGATGAGCTATAGGGCCATGAGGCCCTTGGAGTTTTGGAGTAGTCCGTGTCGTAATATCCCGAGGTGTTCAATAAATAGTGCGAACCAATCCAGCTGAGTTCTTTTGCAAAACGAGGGTCATTCCCTTGCGCTCCCAATTCGGGTTGGCGCATGAATAATCTGGCACGGGAGGGTCCATAGCAATCGTGCGTAAAGTCGCCAATTTCCTGAGCCAATAGCGGGTTGTTGATCTTGGTGTTGCTAACTTCCATGCGTACTTGCCGTAGATCAGTCCCGCAGGGAATTGCTGCTACAGCGCCACTGGTTAATCCCTTTGATAATGCATGCATTAATGCCCACCACATTGGCATCTGGGCACTCTTTCCTGCCAGTGAGCTGAATGTTGTGTTCCAGCCTGTGTCTGTGGGTTTAGGTAAGTTGTATTGACATTGCTGAGCTCTACTCTGGTCAAATGCCAAGGTATCAAAACTCACATTGACGGCTGGTACAGCGAAGAATGCGACTACGATGTAGCCAACGTAGATATTGGTTTCGATACGTGCCAGTGAGAGAACGCCTTTGTTGCCCTCATCGGCCCCCTCACCACGGACTTTCAGCCACTCTCGAATAACGATGATGCAGAAGGGGAGGGCGAATAGACCGGTATCTGAAATCATCGCCCAGATACCATTGTTGATGATCCAACCGACCAACGTCAGGTAGTACTCTAAATAGTCATTGGTGTAGAGCGTCACAGAACACCCCCTGCCTGATACAGCACCTTGCTCAGTTCAACCATCAGAAATAATAAGATCACCATTATCTCGATCTTCAACAGGCCTTTGCGCCGTTTCGAGCGTTCTGAGTTCGATAACCGTGCCTTGAATTTGAACCAGGCAACGGTCAGTGCGATATAAAGCATTAGGCGCCAGGTAAAGAGCGGCCAATATTGGTCGGTGCGCCAGGCTTGCCATTGCTCGGAGCTGTCGAACATGTTCATCAGGACAGCGCTGAGTAGGACTACGAGGGCGGCAGTCGCGAGCAAAACACCCAGAACAAGCAGAATGCTCCTCCCGGTTCGTCGAACCAGCGAACGGTTGGGAGCGGCGACAGGCTCCTGTATTTCGGTCATGGCCTTTCTCACTGTTTGTTCTGGGCGGGTGACTGCAACTGGTCCAATCGATTCGTTTCTGGGGCTCCCGGGGAAACGCCACGAGAGTCTTCTGCCCGTGCTTTGCTGCGTTCAATGATGGTCAGAGGCGAGTTCTTCGCGAGCTGCTGACGCATGTCCAGTTCCATTTTGAGGTTGCCGATCTCCTGTTGCAGCGAGGAGCTCTGCTGGCCGACTGCCTGGACGGCGAGGTCATTAGCCGCGACGTTCGGTTCCCGACTGCCTGCCATCAAGGTGCGCTGTAGGGTCAGAGCTTTCTCCAACACATCGGACAACGCGACTTCGGAGGCAAGCCGGCGAGCGAGTACGTCCTGGTCGCGCTCATCCTTGAGTGCTGCTACAACGCCTCGGGTGATGGGTAACGAGTTGCTGCTCGCTGCTTCCAGGTTTTCTAGCGACAGCGTTTTGCTTCCGCTCAGCAGTTCCTGCAGGGCCTTCAGCTTGGTGTCGTATGTTTCCTGGATCAGCGGCGTGAGGCCGACGCCTGCGGCTGTCACCGTTTTAGGGCAACTGTCACAGGTCTGCTGTTGTTGTTCACCCAGGACACGATTGGCAAAGGTGGTGGCTTCCTGGGGCGATGACCAGACATTACACACCATGCCGTTGTTGCAGTTCGCTTTACTGATGGATGCGGTGTCGCCGGCCGCGCGCTTGTTCAGAAGGTTGTAGCCAGCCTTGGTGACGTCGCCTACGATACGAATTGGCTTCTGACCGGAACCACCTGCTCTATCACCACCAACCCAAGTGACGCCATCGTTTCCACCTTTCTTTTCGACTTGTTCCACCGCCGATACTGCGTCTGTGTTGGATGTTAGCGCCTGACTCATAGCCTGACCTTCAGCAAGCTTGCCCCAGCCCATTTGGTTACCGGCGATATCCGCCATCTTTTCGCCAATGGCGCGGCAGGTGCCTTTGGAGCGGTCGAAGTCCAGGCGGGCCTGCAAAATGCCGTTGGTGATGAGGTTGTATAGCGCCGGGTTCGCACGTTGAAGAATCAGTGCCGGCAGCGAAGCCACGGCGCTGGTGGCGCTCTGTACCACCGAGCTCATGATGTTTTTGAAGCCGGAAGTGGCACCATTCAATTGGTTTTCAAGGGTTGTGCTCAGGCTCATGTTTCCGCAGATTAGATTGGTATTCCAACCGCCTCCCACAGAAATACTATCCATGTTACCTGCGCTCCCCATGGTGACTGCGTTGCCGCCGCCAATGCTATACAGCACGTTGTCCCCAATGACGCTTCCGGAGGATGAGACGTTGATTGGATCAGCAGAGAGCGCTATTGCACTGCTGAGGCTGCAGGCGAGCCCTATCGCCAAGGTAGTGAGTTTCATGCTTTGCTCCGATCGCTGTTTCATTGGAAGTCCGTACTGCCGAGGAAGGTCTGTCCACGACGCTGGCAACACGAATAAGGGCGCCAGAGTGCCCAGGCGTAGCCGCCATCCTGCGCATCGATGTTCGGACCGATGGTGGGAAAGGTTGCGCAAGTCGGGTTGAGGACTGGGGTTAGCTCTTGCCACTTACCAGTGGAGGCGTCACCTTCGCGTAGTGGCCCTGCGGGCCAGTAACCGGGGTAGGGAAGGGCGAGCATCGGCAAGTAGACATGGACCTGGCCTGGGCGGGTAACCACGTCGCCGGCACGCTGCGCAATAACTGCGCCCGTTTTGTAGTCGTCAGTCTGGTTAAGGAAGCCGCTACGCGGGTAGACGTTCCCCCAGCTGCTTGCTGAGAGCAGGCTACCGACTTCGCGCATGCCCGGAATGAGTGCTTCGGGGTATACGGATTCCGGGACGCCGTATCGCCAAGCAATGGGGTCAAGGGTGCTTAGAAAGTAAGGCACAAGCGGTAAGGTTGCGCCTTTGCATACATAGCCCGAGGCGCTGGCAAACTGACTCAACGCCGCACCACCCGGATGGCCGATGACATCGGCTTCCTTAAATTTGATGATGTTGTTCTCGGCAACGTGATTGGTAGTGCCGTCGTTGCCCGCTTGGGCCATCGGATTCGGGGTGCCAAGAGGTGACATCTCTATCCAAGGGTTCATCCCGGTATTCGCATATGCAGACACCACAGCGTCCGGTACGTAGTGACGAACCTTGGTCGAGGTTTTGACTTTGCATCCGAATGGCGTGCAGAGCAGCCAATAGCAGATGCCGACCACTTTGTACTCCAGGCAGGTTAGTGACAGGGTCGAGGCAATAATCGCTGCCGAGTTGATCGCAGCCGATGCACTGAATGACAGGCTGAAAGTGATAGCCAGCGACAAAGGCCGGATCGCAAAACGTGAGCGTCTCATCGTGAAAGGCTCCGCGCTCGTTCAATCAACGCGACGGCTTTAGCTACGTCAGGCTCGCCGTACACGACGTAGCGCCGATCTACGACCACGGCTGGGAGTTTTTCGACTCGCAGGCTCCAGGCGTCTGTGACGCCCTGCTGGGCTTGGGCCAGCTCGTTTTGCAGATGCTTCCCTGCAGGGCTGACCAGGTAGCGTTGAATGGCCGCTTCTGCCTGGCGTGGATCGGCGGGTAGTTGGTTGGAAAGTTGTTCTTCAAGGCGCTGCTGATCATCCAGGAAGATGACGCGAGCGCCAGAAGGTGCGGATACTGGATGTGCTCGGTTTGTAATGACCCACGTCTCCGCGTGGGACGCAGTGGACAAGAGCAGTAGCAGTGAAAACAGCCAGCGCCGCGTTTCGCTAAGGTGGGCAAGGATCTGGAGCATGGCACCGTACCTGATATGGATTCAGGTACAGAAGACCGGATGGCTGTCTTGAGCGCAGTAAGAAATAGGAATTTGGAAGCTTTGGGTATTTGAGAGCGACGAGTTCGTGTGGGTTGGATTAGAGATGGCACTTGGTCGGCTCAAATTGACGACGCAGTGAGTACGCAGTTAACTGGCTATCCATACAGTAACTATTCAGGCCAAGTTTATGAGCGCGACCCTTCTTGGTCCCATCGCTGGCGGTGGTCATTCCCTGCCGATGTACTCCAATCCTGTCTCGGCTGGATTTCCATCGCCGGCGGCTGATCATCTGGAAAAGTTGATTTCGCTGGATGAGCTTTTTGAAATCCGTGCACCACACGTTTACCTAGCTAAGATCCAGGGCGACAGTATGCAAGGGATCGGCATTTTCAGCGGTGACCTGGTGATTGTTGACCGAAGCAAAACGGCCCGTCATGGCGATATCGTTATTGCGGCGCTCAATGCCGAGTGCGTGTGCAAGCGTCTGCACTATCGAGATGGCCAAGTGATTTTGATGGCTGAAAATCCTAAGTATCCCCCCAGGTACGTAATGGAAGGCGACGAGCTTGTGATATGGGGTGTGGTCAACTACAGCGTGCGCGACCATGAACGTTAAGGTCGACCTCAACCCCGCCTTGCCAATTTTCGCGCTCGCGGATTGCAACAGCTTCTACGCCAGTTGCGAGCGTGTCTTCCGACCGGACCTGGCGAGCACGCCCATCGTGGTATTGAGTAACAACGATGGTTGCGTAATCGCACGCAGCTATGACGCGAAACCTTTCGTCAAAATGGGCGCGCCCTATTTCCAGATCAAGGACACGTTGCGACGTCACGGCATCATGGCCTTCAGCAGCAACTACGCGCTGTACGGGCAAATGTCCGAAAGAGTAATGACGCTGATTGAATCGATGGTGAGCGACAGCGAGGTCTATTCCATCGATGAAATATTCTGCGACCTGACCGGTATGCCCGTCGACCTCACAGAATTTGGGCGAAAGATCCGTGCCAAGGTCCTAAAGCACACCGGTATCCCGGTGGGTGTGGGCATTGCCCACACCAAAACCCTGGCAAAACTGGCCAATCACACGGCAAAACGCCTGCAGGCGCAAACCGGCGGTGTCGTGGATTTGTGCGATCCGTTCAAACGCGACTGGGTGTTGCGCAACACCGCCGTAGAAGAGGTCTGGGGCATCGGTCGACGCATGACAGCGCACATGCAGGCCTTGGGCATCCGCACGGCCATGGACTTGGCCAAGGCGGATCCGCTCCTACTCGGCCGCAAATTCAGCGTCGTCCTTGAGAAAACCGTGCGCGAGCTCGCCGGCACTTCGTGCCTGGCCCTGGAAGAGGCGCCGCCGGCCAAGCAGGAGATCTGCTGCAGCAGAATGTTCGGCATGCGCCTGGAGACGATCGAGCCGATAAAAGAGGCGGTGGCCACCTACGCGCAGCGGGCTTCGGAGAAGTTGCGGGCTCAGCATTCACTGTGCAAAAAGATCCGCGTGAGCATCCGTACCGGCATGTTTAACCCCGATGAGGCTCGTTACGCTAACGGCGTGGTCGTGGAGCTACCCTACCCTACCAATGACGTGCGTTTGATCACCAAGGCCGCGACACAGGCGGTGGAACGCCTGTTCCGCCCTGGGTTCCGATACAGCAAGGCTGAGATTTTGTTGATGGACCTTCGTCAACCAGGTGAATTCACCGACGACCTGTTCGCGCACACGCAGCCAGCTGCAGCGGACAAGGTGATGAACGTTCTCGATGAAATCAACAACCGGTGGGGCCGCGGAACGCTGCGCGCTGCAGCGGTGCCGGCGGCGCCGGCCTGGGCGATGCGTCGTGAGTTGATGAGCCCGAACTACACCACCAGGCTTGATCAGCTCTGGATGGTAAATGCCAATTGAGGCGTCAGAATTGAAGGAGTTTCAAAATGTGCAGTCATTACGAAGCACCGGCGCCGCAGCGGGTAGCTGACACCTTCGGCGTTGAACCCTATGAACAGGGCAAGCTGGATCTGTGGCCAGGCTACATCGGGCCCTTCATCCGCCGCGCGGAACACGTCGACCTCGAGGCAGAGTCGCCGGCGCCGAATGAAGTACTCGCCGGTTCGTTCGGCCTGGTCCCTTCCTAGAGCCAAGACACCAAAATCGCACGGAAAACCTACAATTGCCGATCGGAGACAGCGAGTGCTAAGCGGTCTTTTCGCACCGCTTGGCGTCAGTCCCGCCATTGCATTATTCCTGCAGTAGCGATCTATGAGCCTGACTGGCGAACGGGAAAATCCATTCCCACGCGCATAGTTCGGTCGGATGGTGAATTGATGGGAATCGCCGGCCTGTGGGAGAAATGGCACGAACCTGGTACCGACAGGATCCTGCACAGTTTTACGATGCTCACGATCAATGCCGATGACCATCCTTTCATGCGTAACTACCATAAACCCGAAGACGAAAAGCGCATGGTAGTTATCCTGCCCAAGGGGCTGTATGCCGATTGGTTGAGAGCCTCGGCCAGCGATAGCATGGAGTTCATGCGTCAGTACCCGGCAGACCGCATGGCAGTCGCCATGTGAGGCTATACCGCTGCCTACGCTAACCTGAACTGACAAAAACGAGAGTGATTGAATGACCAAAGATGAACTGCGACAACAGCTGCAGGAGCAGTTTGAGCAGCACTTGCAAGCAAACCCCGACGCGGTGACGCTGTATGCGCCAGAGTCGGAACCCGAAACCAAGCCGTGGAAAAAGCATGGATCATTATTCGCAAGGTCATTTGGACGCCTGGGGCCTAGATTGGCAACTGGGCAAGTTGTTGGTTTGCCGGCACTGCGGTATGAAGCAAATGTTCACCACTCCGACTAATCCATTTCCTGGACACAAGTCGGGCTGCGAGGGCAAGCGCGCCAGTAAATACCCATTGCTGGAATTGGCTGAGATTCTTCGCGCGCTACCACCACCTCCCGACCAGCACTGATCAACGGAAAAATCAATGAGCATTCTTAGCATACGGCTACAGAAGGTTGGTGGTGTAGGTCCGACAGCGGCGGCACTGATCATGGCCATAGCTATTGGTGTTGCTACGATTTTGCTTACCCGTTTTGGGCTCAACATCCAAGCAACACAGTTTGCATTATCGCTTTGCGCTGGCTGGGCATTACCAGGTGCCTATGGTGCATCGCTGAAAGAGCACGGCTTGAAGCGCCTGTGGCTTTCGGTCTTGCTCGTAGTGGCACTTTTCTTTTCATCGACCCCCATTCGGTACCTGCTATTGGGTTTCATTGGATAAGTCGAGGATATGTCGATGCCGACCATTGCAGTAAGGCTCAAAAGTGAACGCAAGCGGCTGGAACTCACGCAAGCTGAAATGGCTGAACGTTGCGGCATATCACGGGAGATTTGGTGTCGGTACGAGCACGGTAAGGGGCTTCCAGGTAGCGAAGTGCTGCAAGCCTTCTTGAAGGCGGGAGGCAACGTTCACTTTGTCTTATCAGGAGAATCACCTGCGGAGGAAACGTTGTTGATCGAGCGTTTCAGGGCATGTCCAAAAGTGCTGCAAGACGCCATCTTGCGGGCATTGAAAACAGAACACTGAATTGCAGGAAAACCGTAAGCGTCCGGGGAAGTCATCTACCCATCCCTGCGGTGGCTGAATGTGTACGGCAACGTCTTTCAGCAGTCTTTTGAGAAGGTATTCAGCCCTCCCTAGCCCGCAAAAGCTATATTCGCTAGCTCTTAAATCACTGTCGATTTCTCGGTGGAGACGTCGGTGTAGTCAGCTTACGATAGCGCGCTCTGCATCTGTCTTTTCTCACCGGGGTACCACTGAATGACGCCACTAAGTGCGGTTTTTCGCAACCTTCACCAAGATAATTTGTTGGTACTCGCCAACGTGAGCGATGCTGGCAGCGCACGTATTGTCGAGAGCGTAGGGAGTAAGGCTGTCGCGACCAGCAGCGCCGCCGTTGCTTGGGCACATGGATACCAAGATGGCAATCAACTTCCCCTAAAATTGCTGACTACTACAGTTGAGTCAATGGTTCGAGTGCTTACAGTCCCCCTCACGGTCGATGTCGAAGGGGGCTATTCCGATGACCTTGAGTCGGTTGCTAAAGTTATTGACTGCGTAGTTAGCACTGGAGCCGTAGGCATAAACATTGAGGACGGAACAGGCAGCACCGATCTGATTTTGCGAAAAATCGAAATGGCAAAGAAGGTAGCAAACAAGCATGGAATCGACCTGTTCGTGAACGTACGAACTGACGTTTATCTGCGATGTTTAGTAGAACCAGCGCGACAATTGGCAGAGACCCTCTTCCGTGCATCGCTGTTCGAGCAAGCAGGTGCAGACGGCATTTTTGCGGCTGGAATGGTTGAGGAAAACGACATTGCTACACTGTGCGAGGCAACGCGGCTACCTGTCAACCTGCTTGCCTGGAACGGCCAGCCCAGTATGGATCAATTGAAGAGTCTAGGCGTCAACCGGCTAAGCGCCGGATCCAGCATCGCTGAGTTCTTATACGGTGCCAACAAGGCGATAGCAACGAGCTTCTTGCGAACGGGGAAGCTTTTCGAGTATCCATTGGACGCATATACCTACAGCGACCTGAATAGCCTTATGGCAGCAAAAAAAAACACCTAGGCGAAAAGTAACCTTCGCTCTATCAATCTGTGATTCGCATGAAAATCGCCGCTGTTTCCCGCACCTCGAAAGCGATTTTCACTCCCATTCGAGGACGAGGCTACGGTCTATGAGATCTTACAATCACGCTCTTCCGCCCAGAAGCGAGATGGTGAATGCGATGCTATGCAGCGACACCGCCTATGAGGGCGTTTTTTTCACTGCTGTCAAAACTACAGGTATTTTTTGCCGCCCTACATGTAGTGCACGTAAGCCAAAGCCCGAAAATGTAGAGTTTTTTTCGCAGGCTGACAAAGCGATGGCAGCAGGTTATCGGCCTTGCTTACGATGCAAGCCATTGGATCTCGCGGCTTCCGCGCCAGATTGGGTCAAGGGGCTGCTAGCTTCTATATCTGCATCACCTAACGCTCGCTGGACTGATGCTGAACTAACTACGCGTGGTATCGATCCACTACGCTTACGCAGGTGGTTCAAACAAAATTTTGGCATGACTTTTCACGCATGGATGCGTTCTAGAAGGCTCGGTGTCGCCCTAGGCCGGATCTCTTCGGGCGAAACGCTGGATAACACAGCATTTGACTTAGGGTACGAGTCATTGAGTGGCTTTAGAGATGCTTTCAAAAAAACATTTCAAATTCCCCCTGGTAAGGCAGCTGAAACGCCGCTCCTGCTTTATCGCCATCTGACTACACCGTTGGGCCCAATGATTGCCATGGCAGAGGAACGAGGTTTGGTACTCCTCGAGTTTCTTGACCGCCCGGCCCTAACCGCTGAATTAAACGAATTGCGTGGGCGGCATGGGTATTCAATCGCGCCTGGCGAGCATCTCTTCATCAAGCAGATCGAAGTTCAACTAAAACTTTATTTTGATGGGAAGCTAAAAAGGTTTTCAGTACCGCTCCATATGCCAGGCAGCTCTTTTGACAGGCTTGTGTGGGCAGAGCTTCTAAAAATCGACTATGGAACCATTTCAACCTACGGTGCCATCGCTAGGGGCATTGGTAAGCCAGGTGCAAGCCAAGCAGTGGGCAATGCAAATGGACACAATCGCTTATCTATTGTTGTCCCCTGTCACCGTGTCATAGCGACAAATGGTTCACTCGCCGGATATGGCGGAGGACAGCCCCGGAAAGAGTTTTTACTGCGTTTGGAGAAGACTGCTTTGCAAATGACTCAACAGAACGAATTTCTGTTGAATTAGTTGCTAATAAAAATATACGCAGACACAACGACTCTCAGCGCGTCCTTTTTAAAGATCCGAGGGCACTTATTGGCTAGCTGAACCAACGATATGTGTCCGCGCATCACGCCTTGCGTAATTCCACTGGCTGCCACTTATGCGGCAACAACTGATCAATCTCACTCGCCCGCTGTGTCGGTAGGCGCGTCAGAACATCCTTTAAATAGGCGTATTGGTCATGACCATTCAGCCGTGCTGACTGGATCAGGCTCATAATCGCCGCAGCTCGTTTGCCGCTGCGCAACGACCCTGCAAAGAGCCAGTTCTTGCGTCCAAGCGCCCAAGGCCGGATCTGGTTCTCTGCCCAGTTGTTGTCTATGGGTACGGCCCCGTCATCAAGGTAGCGCGACAGCGCTGCCCAGCGTTTCAGGCTGTAATCGAGTGCTCTGCTGATGGCTGAGCCTTCGGGCACGAGGTCACGCTGGGCGATCATCCAGGCGTGCAGCATGTTCATCACAGGTACAGCTTTTTCTTGCCGTATTCTGCGCCTTAAATCCGGCTCCAGGTCGCGGACTTCACTTTCAATTTCGTACAGCAACTGGATATAGCGCAGGGCTTGCTCGGCGAGCGTGCTTTTATTCGTAGCGTGCAGTTCGAAGAACTTGCGCCGTGCATGAGCCATGCAGCCGATCTCGGTCACGCCGAGTTCAAAGCTGGCCTTGTAGCCGCCAAAATCGTCGCAGACCAGCTTGCCCCTCCAGTCTTGCAGGAAGTTGCGAGCATGCTCTCCGGCGCGGCTGGGGCTGAAGTCGTAAACCACCGCTGCCACATCTGAGAACTGGGTGGTGGCATAGGCCCAAACATAGGAGCGGTGGGTTTTCTTCGTTCCCGGCATGAGCATCTGCACCGGTGTTTCATCGGCATGAATAACCTGCTGCCCGAGTACCACGTCGCGCAGCGCATCAACCAGCGGCTGCAACTGAACCCCGGTCACGCCAACCCATTGAGCCAAGGTTGAGCGTGGAATCGCCAGGCCCGCTCGGCCAAAGATCGATTCTTGACGGTAAAGCGGCAGGTGGTCGGCAAACTTGGCAATCATTACGTGGGCCAGCAGGCCCGCAGTCGGGATGCCCTTATCAATAACCTGCGCCGGAACAGGTGCCTGGATCAGCGTTTCGCAGTCATCGCAGACCCATTTGCCACGCACATGGCGTTCAACGGTAAATACGCCGGGCGTGTAGTCCAGCTTCTCGCTGACGTCCTCGCCGATGCGCTTGAGGGCACAGCCACATGGGCAGTGAGTGTTGTCCGGTTTGTGATGGATCAGCGTGCGTGGAAATTCAGCCGGTAATGCGGTGCGCTTGGGCTTCTGATTTTTCTCGGCTGGAGTTATCACTGCCTGCAAGCTTTGAAGCTCTGCTTCAATCGCTGCAATATCGGTATCGATCAGGTCATCGAGCAAACTGGCCTGCTCGGGATTCATCTGCTCGCTGCGTTTGGCAAACTTCAAACGCTTGAGTTGCGCGATCTCGTGGGTCAGTTTCTCGATCAGCGTTTGATCACGTTTGATCTTCTTGCCCATCGTCTCAACGGTTTTACCCATCGTCTCAACTTGTTGGTCGAGCGTTTCTACCGTCTTGCCCAGCGTGTCGACCTGGTGGTCGAGTGTCTCGACACGCTGTATCAACTGCGCCGCCAAGGCGCGCAGTTGTTCAGGGGTCAAGTGATCAAGATTGGGTAGCGAAGTCATGGGGCCGATTTTGCCAAAGCAGGCAATTCCCGGCGATAGACCGATAGGCTAATGGCAGCCGTTAAAGCAGTGTGATCGGGCCTCCAGAACCTGCGCGTTGCCATGGCAGACCCAGCACTAATGCCTGAAGTTGCTCGGTATTCAGCTCCATCTCAGAACCGTGGCGAATGCCTGGCCAGTGGAACTTGCCTTGGTTTAATCGGCGCGCCGCTAGCCATATTCCGAAGCCGTCATGCACCATCACTTTCATGCGATTGGCGCGGCGGTTGGCGAACAGATAAGCACAGTGCGGCTGCGCCGCACCGAACACGGCGATCACCCTGGCTAATACCGTCTCGGTACCGGCGCGCATGTCCATCGGCTCGGCGGCGAGCCAGATGGAGTCGATGCGAATCATCGCAGGAGGTCTCGAAGAAAGGTCGCGCAGGCAGCAGCATTTTCAGTGGGCCAGTTCACTTTGACGGTGCCACGCGGGTGCTGTATCTCAACGCAGATGTTCGATGATGACGGATGGGATTTTGCGCCAGCCAGCGACACGGGTAATGGAATAAATGCAGGTTGCAGCGCTGTGCTTTTCTGCGATTGCAGCCGAATCCATTTGTGGACGAGGTTTGCGTTGAGGTTATGGCTGAGTGCGATGCTGGCAATCGAAGCACCGGGCTGAGCACACTCTTGAATGACTTGGGCTTTGAAGGACTTGGAATAAGAACGGCGTGTTGGCTGCATGAAATACCCGCTTAAAAGGCTAGAACTGGTGCCCACTTAAATTTAAGTGCACACCATGTCTTGGCTTTGCGGGGCTGGGTAGATGACTTGGCCGGACGCATACGGAAAACCTATGGCCATCTATGAAGAAATGCAGTCTCAGCTCCAGGAACTTGTTGACCTGGTGAAGCTTGACGAACAGTACACCGCAGCAGTTGCCTACGGCGCTGAAAAATGTGTTGGACAGTAGGAGTAGTAAGGCACTACCCCTATTGGATTTGCTAGCGATCAAATTTTGAAGCGGGCAACTACCTCGTTAAGTTGCAGCGCCAGCGTGGCGAGTTCTGCGGTTGCGACGGAGGTCTGTTTTGACCCGTCAGAGCTTTGATTTGATAGTCCCCGGATGCGGACAAGGTTAGTATCAACCTCTCGTGCAACCTGTGCTTGCTGCTCGGCTGCTGTGGCAATAAGAACATTGCTATCATTAATGAGGCCTACCAAATGAGCAATTTCGCGCAGAGCTTCCCCAGCAGCACTGGCACACTCGACAGAAATGGCAGCTTGCTGAGATGTATGCTGCATGGCGAGAACAGCGCTACGACTTCCGCGTTGGATGCTGTCGATCATATGATCAATTTCCTGTGTCGACTGTTGCGTCCGTTGAGCTAAAGCCCTGACCTCGTCAGCAACGACGGCAAAGCCTCGCCCAGCATCACCTGCACGAGCAGCCTCAATTGCGGCATTCAAGGCAAGCAGATTGGTTTGATCAGCGATGGACCGGATCACCTCCAATATCGCGCCGATGCTCGTCGCGTGGTCGGCGAGCGTTTGGACTTCTAACGATGAACTCTGCACTCGGCTCAGCATATCGTTAACCGCCGTGATGGTCTGGTCGACACGTGCTCTCCCATCCTCAGTCGATAGTTTAGTGTTCTGGGCGGCCCCCGATGCGCGGACGGCATTACCCGCTACCTCATCTACGGCCGCACTCATCTGCGTGACTGCAGTCGCGGCCATCTCAACCTCGCTGTTTTGCTGGTGCAATCCCCGAGCGGCATCGTCAGTGACCGCTTGGACCTCTTCACCTGCCGCAGCGAGCTGGTATGAAGATTGCGCTATCTGACCAACGATTTCTCGTAAGTTTGTTTGCATTTGCTTAAGTGCGTCAATGAGCTGCGCGGGCTCATCACTACCTGAAGTGACTATTTCTCCTACAAGATCGTTTGCCGCGATTCGCCTGGCTATCGCGACTGATTGTTGCAGAGGTTGCGTTATGCTCCTAGTGAAACGCCAGGCAAGCAGAACAGTCGCGAGTATGGAAACGGCGATGAAAATAGAAACGATTTTCACAGTTTGGCTATAAGTTGCCGCTGCTCTTTGTCCGGCGCTCGCCGCATTTTTCTCGTTCAGACTACGCAGATTTTTGAGAGCCAGGTTTACGTCGTCACCCGCCGGGCTTAACTCGCTGTTACTGAAACTTATGGAAGCCTCAATCTGATTCGATTTAATAAGATCTACAACCTTATCCTGAGCATCCCAGTAACGTTGCATAGTTGACTTTAACACGTCGAAACTAGCTTGCTCTTCGGGGGTGTTCATTAGTCCATCTAGTTGGCGAGTTGCATCATTAGCGGTTTTTCGGGCCGAAATAATTGTTTTAAGTGCGCCCTCCTTGCGTGATTCCGACTCCAGTGGGTTTCGCAATCGTGCATTGCTAGTGCGGACCTCGTTGAATGAAAGGGCAGTGATGCCGAGCCGCGTGACGCTGGGCAAGATGATATTTTCAACGTATTGCTCTGCCTCATTTAGTTGAGAGGCTTGGCGCAGGCTAGCAAGGCCCAAAAAGATAATCAAGACGCAAAAAATGCCGAAGCAAATCATTGCACGCGATGCAATGCTAAATTTTCTTAAGTGCATGATATTCCCATAAGGTTCAGCTGCAACGTTAGGAACGCTGTCGCCTTTCATTGTTGGATTTGACACAACGATGTTCTTATCAAAGGCCTCCTTGCTCTTCTAGATAAAAACTATTATCCCGATTTGCTAGATCCTGAACCTTTTGACCATTTGGCTTAGGTCTAGAGCTAGGCGCGCTAACTCCTGACTAGAGGCGAATGTCTGGCTGGCCGCTGCGGACGTTTGCACTGATAGATTCCGGATGTTTATGAGGTTACGGTCAACTTCGCGCGCGACCGTTGCCTGCTGCTCGGCCGCGCTGGCGATCACCAGGTTGCGTTGAGAAATTTCAGCGACGCTTAGCGTGATACTCTCAATTGACTCGCCTGCCGCTTTAGCCACCTCAAGTGTGAGCAATCCTCGATTGCTGCTGTTATTCATGGCCGCGACTGCTTCAGCGCTGCCATGTTGAATTGTACTGACCATCGCTTCAATCTCCTGTGTAGATTTTTGCGTGCGGTGAGCAAGGGCTCTAACCTCGTCGGCCACCACCGCGAAACCCCGGCCGGCTTCACCAGCCCTGGCAGCTTCAATGGCGGCGTTGAGAGCCAACAAGTTGGTTTGCTCAGCAATACCTCGAATGACATCCAATACTTTTCCAATGTCATTCGTCTGCTCAGCCAATAGACGCACATGGCTGGACGACTCTGTCACGTCGTGGCTCATTTGTGCGATTGCCGAAATGGTTTCACTCACACGCTGTTGACCTTCCGTGGCCGAGAAGGCCGATCTTTTCGACGCTTCAGCCGTGTCGACTGCATTTCCTGCAACTTCCTCCACCGCAGCTGTCATTTGATTAACAGCCGTCGCCGCCATGTCAATCTCAACGTTTTGTTGGAGCATGCCGCGAGAGCCCTCATCTGTGACAGCTGTGAGTTCTCCTGAGGCTGACGCTAACTGAGTTGCAGAGTTGGAGATATGGACGATCGTGTCACGAAGTGTAATTTGCATAGTGCTTAATGCGCGTTGTAATTTTGAGACTTCGTCGTTTCCATCCACGACAATAGGGTTTCTTAAGTCACTCGCAGCCACCAGCTCGGCTGCTTTGACTGCCCGATCGAGTGGCTGCACAATGCTGCGCGTCAGTACAGTCGCTAGCAATATTGTCAATAAGGTAACGATAATCAGTACTCCAACAACGACGTCTCTTCCATCTTCATATATGCCTTGTGAGTCTCCAACGCTCTCGGCGGCACCTTTTCGATTGAACTCTATAAGGCTGCTCAGAAGGGGGTCAACTTGGTCAGAGTACAGCTTAAGTTCGCCGTTAATTAGATTGGATACTTGTAGCTCATCTCTGGCTAAGGAGGCAGTACGCAATTTATCGAGGCCGGCAATATACTCTAGAATTTTGTCTCGGAGGGGGTCAAATAGCGTTTTTTCATCGGAATCAAATATTGTGACGTTATAACTCTCTAGCAACTCTTTAGCCCGCTTGCTCAGCGCATCAATTCGAAGATTGGCTTTCTCAATGTCGGCTGCGCTGCGGTTAATAAATGTGTAATAGGACATTGTGCGAAAGCGTGCCATAGTATCAGCAAGCTCCCCTAGGATCAGCGTGCTTGAAAGGCGATACTTGCTAATTGAGATCGTATTTTCATTCAAACCTGACATTTGCCTTAGGCTCATAGCGCCCAAAATCATCACCAATAATGCGATCAAGCAGAAGCTGACTGTGGAGCGCAAAGCAATGCTGTATTTTCGAATGTACATAGGTGCTGTCTCGGCGAACGTTAGTTGAGTTGCTTAATACTGCAAAGTAGCTGAGGCTGAGCAGGTAAAGTTTTAGCTGATAAGACCAATTGCGGTGATACTGTTTTCAGCAATTAATTGCTGTGCTACTGTCTCAGCTCCGACAAGCTCTTGTTAATAATTAGAAAAATTTTGCAAATCGCAATGTCGTCTTCCTGACTTAACGCTTCGGTTTTGCTTAGTTTCGTTGCTGTCTGCATTACGTTTTCAATCAGTGCAAGGCCCGAAGCTATCATGTTCAGTTTCAACTCAATTAATGCAGAAAGCAACTTTGTCATCTCTTTATGTAGTATGCTCTGCATTAGACCGAAATCTACAACCCCAGCGCTCGCGACGGGCGCTAGGGAAGTGTTGATAAGGGCCCCTATTTCCTCGCTGACCTCATCGAGTTCATTAATGCCTATTTTAATTGACCTTACCTGGCTCAAAAGCTTGTGCGCCAGCATTTCTGTACTTAGAATCAAGTTCTTGCGATCATTTTTCTTATGCAAAGTAATATCCCACCATCCGTGATTTGACATGTAAATCATCACTAGTGCAGCTGTATTTTACAGATACGCTAGCTTCGCCGTAGTAACGAGTTTCTAAATGTATCTATCGGCTGCTCATGATGCCTTGCACTGTAATAACGAGTGAACAAGTAATAGCTGTTAAAGCCGCACTCTTTGGCTACGAACTTTATGTTGTCTTGATACTGCCCCGAAATCAAAAGCTGTCGCGCATGCTGCAGCCTAATGTCACGCAGGTATGCCATAGGCGTGATATTTTTGAACGTTTTGAATCCTAGCTGTAACGACCTGATGCTTATTCCTGCGCAGCCCGCGAGTTGAGCTACGGTGATATTTTCTTTGTAGTTATTATCGATGTAGTTTGCTACTTGTCGAATGCAATAAGGACTTGGCCGTAAAGTCTGACTTTGATCATGTATTACATTGGAATAGTTGTTTTCTAAATTGTAGAGCGTGTAGCTGATCAAAGATTCCTTTAGGTGCGACAGGATTCTGCCGGATGTAGAAGGTGCATCTTTCGATATGTCTAGTAAACATTTTGCTATGCTGGTTAGGCAAGTCGCCACGTTTGTGGTGGCGGAGGGATTGTTGAAGAATATTCGCGATTTTGGTGGTTCTCCCAGGATTAACGCAAGATATCTATGCATATCTAAATGATCAATATATAAGGTGGTGTAATTCACGTTTTCAGAATACTCCGCAGAAACAACCTCCCTTTGATCACCGAGAAACACCAAATTCTCTTTAGACTGAAATGTACTTTTATTAGTTTTCCATGTGATGTGACCTACATGAGGTATCGTAATCAAGAACCCATCTTGCTCGCCTTTCGTCTCATAACCCCAGCCGCTAGGGCTTGATGATGTGCTTGCAAATGATGCTCCAAGCAGGCATATCTTTGATGAATACTCAAGTTTTCCACTTGGCCCGGCTGTCACTTTCAAATTGCAGCAATAACTATCGAAGTGCTCATCTGCCGCGTTTTGGTCTTTTACAAAAACAGATGAGTAATAGAAATCAGTCATCACTGTTATTCCATTTATACGCTTTATAGCGCGCTTTTATAAATCAGTTTGCTTTTAAGTGTCAAACTATTTGGCGAAATGTAATGCTGCATTAAAAGAAAACGAATTGATATTGAAATTGCGCAATTAATATTCGCTGGTTACATTTTTTCACTTGTGAATCCCTTGCTAGACGGTTTATTGCAGTGTTGCGTAGACCTGAACCGCTGTTGATATTTCTGGATCCCATTCTGGCTTCTGGGATTGTCGCGCAGTAATGGGCCTGCGTACTGCCTGCCCTGTTCAGGTAGCGGGCATCAACGACTCGGACATTCCCACGGTTAAAGTCAATGACTTGTGCTGCGCGGATGAAAATTTGATGAAGTCTGATAAATATTCGTTTTTGCATGTATTGGCGCCAGTACCGCTACGGCGCTGGGAAGCTTGTTCTACCGGCGATTTTTTTTCTAAGCCCACGGAGGTTTATTGGTATGCCACAAGAGAGCACGACTTTGTGAGATTTTTGGTCCAGTGATTGCGTGCTGCATTAAAAGATAGAGCTCGGTGTTGTGTTGGGCCAACATCTTTTGATGGCCTGGCGTCAGCAATGTAGACTGCTAGCGTAGGGCATTCCTGAGGTCCTGGGGTTGCAACGCGGTTGTTTTCTAATGAATCCCTGTTTCATGTTGTTGGATGAAATGCTACACGGTGGCACCAGCTAGTGCGGCTACGGCAAATACACGTAAGCCCACGGTTAGGGCGAATGCACCGGGATTTGCCACGAGTCGGGCCGGCGTGATGACTGGCGAATTCTTTGATTACGAAATGGTAGAACGCTCAAGCACAACGCATGCATCGGATCAATGCCTTGAGCAGTCCCTCAGATCCATAGCACGGACGCTGAGGGACCTAGTCGAATTGACGATGAGGTTCACACGCTCAAGACTCACTTATCAATGGAGGCGGGGAAGGGCACCGTTCGAGTTGGCACAGGTCGGGCTTCAGACCTGGTCTTCCGAGCAAGACAACGCACGCTTTCTCAAAGGCAAGCGGACCGCCTCCCGTATGCTTGTTCAGAGTTCAGTTCTGAACAGCCTGCGTACGACTGAAATCACCGTCCATTGCACGCAAACCAGGAGTCAGGATTTTCATGTGTGGTCGGCGGGTTTATATGACTTGAGTAAGCGATTGGATCACTAGAACCGTTTTCCTGTGACAGCTTCACGCTTAGAACAGCCGAGGGCCCAGCGGAGTCAAAATTAACTGTTTGAGTCTGCTATTGCGCGGCGGCAGCGTTGTGGTCTCTGGAGCCTGGTGCAGCTCGATCACTGCTTACCTTTAAGGCTTCCGATTATGTACTAGACGCATTCGTCGGGCGAATTCTGAACCAAATCGCGTACATGGCCGGCAGGAAGATCAGGGTTATGACGGTTCCTCCTAGAGTACCGCCTATCAACGTGTAGGCCAGGGTGCCCCAGAACACTGAATGGGTCAGCGGGATGAATGCCAGGATCGCCGCCATTGCCGTCAGCAAGACTGGCCGTGCCCGGTGCACCGTGGCCTCGACTACAGCGTGAAACGGATCAAGACCCTGCTTTTCGTTGTGGTCGATCTGTCCGATCAGGATCAAGGTATTGCGCATCAAAATGCCGGACAGAGCGATCAGCCCGACCAGGGCATTGATGCCGAAAGGTTGGTTGAACAACAGCAAGGCTGGCACCACACCGACCAGACCGAGCGGTGCTGTTAGGAAAACCATCACCATCGCCGACATGGACCGTACCTGGAGAATGATGATCAGCAGCGTGACGGCAACCATGATCGGAAACAGCGGCAGTAACGCCACGGTGGCCTTTGCCGACTCCTCGATAGAGCCTGCCTGCTCGATCCGGTACCCGTCTGGAAGGCTGGCGATGATGGGCTGCAACTCTTTCGCGATTGCAGAAGAAACATCAGGCGGCTGCAAGTCTTCTGCAATATCGCCGCGCACCGTAATGGTTGGCACGCGGTCACGTCGCCGGAGGACGGGATCTTCCATGCGCACACTGACCTCACCTATCTGAGAAAGCGGGATACGCTGACCTGCCGACCCCACCAGCGTGAAGCCCTCGATCTTTGCAGGATCGAGCCGGATACCGCCTGCTGCCCGGCCCATCACCTGCACCGAACGAATATTTTCACGGACAGCGGTGATGGGCACACCCGAGAGTAAAAACTGCAACTGCCCCGCAACTGCGCTGGACGTCAGCCCGACGGCCTGCAACCGGTCCTGTTCCAGCGAGAAATGCAGCGTCGGCACCCGTGGTCCCCAATCGGTATTGACCGTACGCATCATCGGGCTTTCCTGCATGACGGTCTGCACTTGCCCCGCGATCTCACGCAATGTATCCGGATCCGGTCCCGACACGCGGTAGGCGACAGGAAAGGGTGAATAAGGACCGAAGACGAGCTGAGTGGCGCGAACGCGCGCTTCAGGTGCGAGTCCGTCGGCGACCGCTTCCCGAATACGCGACTTGAGCGCTTCGCGCGCCTCCTGGCTGTCCGTGAGCACGACAATCTTCGCAAACGATGGATCCGGCAACTCCGGGGCCATTGCCAGGTAAAACCGCGGCGAACCCTGGCCGATATAGGACGTTATGATTTTCGCGTCATTCTGGCGCTGGAGCCAGGTTTCGATTTTCGCCGTTGTTGCACGGGTCTGTTCAATCGAGGTGCCATAGGGCATTTGTACCTCGATCAAGACCTCAGGCCGATCAGAGGTCGGGAAGAACTGCTTTTTGACCAGCCCCATACCCACAATGGCCACGGCAAACAGCAAGATCACGCCGGTCGCCACCCACCATTTGTGCCCGATCACGCGGGTCAAAACCCGCCGAAAACGGTTGTAATGCCGCGTGTCATAGATCGCCGCGTGCCCCCCTTCTACAGGTTTGATCGCGGGCAGCATCTTCACCCCCAGATAAGGCGTGAAGACCACCGCGACGAACCAGGAGGCAATCAGAGCAATGCCTACGATCCAAAACATGTTGCTGGTGTATTCGCCGGCCGTTGACTGTGCGAAACCGTTGGGCATAAAGCCAACCGCCGTGACTAACGTGCCGGCCAGCATGGGCGCTGCAGTGTGGCTCCAGGCGTACGCCGATGCCTTGATGCGGTCGTAGCCCTCTTCCATTTTCACCACCATCATCTCGATAGCGATGATCGCGTCATCCACCAGCAGACCAGCGCCAGAATCAGTGAGCCCAGGGTAATCCGGTCAAAATTCTTGCCCGAGGCTTCCATGACCACAAACACGATCGCCAGTGTGAGCGGCACTGCGGCGGCCACCACGACACCCACGCGCCACCCCATACTGAGGAAGCACACCAGCATCACCACCAGCAGCGCGACGAAGAATTTGATCATGAACTCGTCAACGGCCGAGCTGATGTTCACGGATTGGTCGGTGACCTTTGAAAGCCCCATCCCCAGAGGCATGCCTTGGTTGATTTTGGTCGTTTCGGCATCCAGCGCCTTGCCAAGGTCCAGCCCGTTCCAGCCATCGCGCATGACGATGCCCAGCAACAAGGCAGGCTCACCCTGATTGCGGACCATAAAGGTGGCGGGGTCCTCATACCCACGCTCAACGGTCGCCACGTCCGACAGCTTCAAGGTTCGAGCCTTCAGGACAATCGGGGTATTGCGGATATTTTCAAGCGTGTCGAAAGCCCCCTCCAGACGCAGAAGCACCTGGGGCCCGCTGGTTTCGATTGAACCGGCAGGGGTCAAGGCGTTCTGGCTGTTCAGTGCGGCGAAAAAATCCTGGGGAGCAATACCCAACGTCGCCAGGCGCTCATGGGAGAACGACACGAAAATGCGCTCGGTCTGCTCGCCGATAATGTTGATCTTTTTGACGCCCGGTACATGCAGCAGACGCTGGCGCAGGGATTCTGCGTCGCGCACCAATAAACGTTGGGGCTCGCCTTTGGCTTTGAGCGCAAACAACGCGAAAGTCACGTCCGAGAACTCATCGTTGACCATCGGGCCTATAACGCCGGCAGGCAACGTTTTGGCCGCATCGCTCAGTTTTTTACGCGCTTGATAGAACTCTTCCTGCACCTCGGAGGGCGGGGTTTTGTCCAACAGGGAAACCAGGGTGAACGCCATGCCTGGGCGGGTGTACGTCTCGCTGCGGTCATACCATTTTAATTCCTGCAGGCGTTTTTCAAGGGGCTCGGCCACTTGGTCCTGCATCTCTTGCGCGGTCGCACCCGGCCATAGAGAGATGACAGTCATCTGCTTGACGGTGAACGGCGGGTCTTCCGCCCGACCCAGTTTGAAAAAAGAAAGCGTCCCCGCGACGCCGATCAACAGAATGAGGAACAGCGTAATGGACCGTTCGCGAACGGCCAGAGCAGAAAGATTGAAACGGGACGCGCTCATGGTCGCTCCCCGCTGATACCGTTACCAGGCTGCTGGACCCGCACTTGCTCACCTTCGTGGAGTAAATGCGCTCCCAGGGCAACGATCTGTTCGCCCGGCTTGACGCCGCCACTCACCGTCGCCGCGTCATCGCTCAAACCCAGCAGTTGAACCGCACGCCATGAGACGGTCGCCGGCGTTCCCGCAACCACCCAAACGCCAGGGCCCTTGCCCGGGTCGTAAATGGCTGCCATGGGAACCGCGAGCGCAGGCTGGGCAGCCTTGCCGTCCGAGAGACGCAGCGTAACGGTAGATCCCAGCGGCGCGTTGGCGTCGTCAAGCACATACCGTGCTTCGAACGTACGCGTGAGCGGATCGGCTGCGTCAGACAGCAGTCTGAGCTTCGCAGGAATGACCTTCGCATCGCTGCCGTAGAATTTGGCCTGGGCCATGTCGCCCAGGACGGGCCGCACTGTTTCGGGCAAGTGGATAATGGCCTCGCGAGGCCCCGCCTTTGCCAGCCTCACGACAGGCTGACCTGAGCTCACAACTTGCCCGGGCTCTGCCAGCGTTTCTATCACCACACCGTCAGCGTCGGCCAGCAACGTGGCGTAGCCCGTAGCATTGCGGGCGACATTGGCCTGGGCTTGCGCGGCATTGAGTTCCGCCTTGGACGTGTCGGCCAGGGCCTTAATCCTGTCGTATGCCGACGCGGAGATCGCGCCAGCGGCAACGAGATTTCGATTACGTGCTTCGTCATCTGCCGCTTGTTTAGCGCGTGCAGCGGCGGCGGCAACCGCCTGGATTTGGGCCTGAGCCTGAAGACCAAGGTCAATGGGGTCCAGACGCATCAGGGTCTGCCCGAGCTTTACTTCCTGCCCCGTGTCAACCAGACGCTCCGATACCTTTCCCGACACACGAAAGCCCAAATCGCTCTGAACGCGAGCGACAACTACACCGGTAAACGACCGCGACGCCCCGTTGGCGCTCGCAACAATGGCGGCCCTTACCAAGGGTGGCTGTATTCGCGGATCGCGTTCGCTCGACGACTCATCACACGCAGTCAAAACGAACGGAAACAGGCAAATAGCAACGGCTGCATATCTAAAGCGGCGCATGGGACCCCTGACTCGTATCAAGTGGACAGGGAACCAATTCTCTGCACTGTGACCAAATTAGTCAATGGTCACAAAATCATGGCGCCAGGCTTCTCAGTATCAGCGCGGACAGATGCACGGGGGCTGTGGTGACAATGTCCAGGTTGTATTGCAACTGGACCGGGCTGATGTAAGGACGCATCACCAGATGGATCGCCTGAACGGCGTCATCCAACGGGGTCTTGCGTTCGAACTCCCCGGACTGTCGCCCTTCCAGAACAATGTCTCGAACCAACCTTGCGAGGCGCTCGTCGTGTGCCACAGCAGAGGGCCACTGTTCGCGCCCCGCCACCGCGGCGATGTCATAGAGCTTTCGGTCATGAAAAAACAGATCACTGCCGGCCTCTACAATCGCGCGAAACATACGTCGCAGCTTCTCGGAGGCCGTTGGCGCATCCGAAATCGCCGACTCTACGACGGCCATGATCATCGCCAGCCGATTAGCGCAAATCACTTCACCGATAGCCTGTTTGGAGTCAAAGAATTTGTAGATATAGGCTTTGGAGAACCCAATGGCTTTGGCCAGATCGGAGACAGTAGTCTTCTCATAGCCGTAGTGACCAAAGTGCTGAGTGGCCGCTTCCACGACTTGGTCACGTACGCTGTGGTCGGAGGGTCCGCGATGGGGTGTAGTTTTCAATTGATTAGTCATATTTCCAGCCTAGTCCACAAGCCCTGATTGACAACGAGTGACCATATCATGATGTTGTCACGGCTGATCGTAGATCAGGGAACATTCAATGCGCACGCTCTCCACTACACACTGGTCATGAATACCAGCCACTGGCGAGCAGCGCAGAGGGCCCGGATTGTTTGAGTCCACAAGCACCGATCAAAGACCGTTACCCGACGCAACCCGGCATCGAAACCAATATCAAAGTGGTTTCTTCAGGCAATGTCGTTTGGTGGGAGGGTTTCGGTGTTCCTTTGCTCAGCGATCTGGTTACGCAGGCGCTTTCAAAAAATCTCACCTGGCTAAATCCGACGCACTACTCACCCAAGCACGGGCACAGCTCGGATTTGCGACAGCGGCGCTTCTGCCTTCGGGGCGGCGGTCGCCTAGGGGTCTGGAATTTCGGGTTTTGGGGTCACGGCTGGACAAGTATGAAAACTGACGGCCTCTAAGAAACCAATCGCTCAAGTCCAAGCGGTCCCCAAGATCGTCGCACTCTTGGAGAGTAAACCATCTGACAGTGACTAAGTGGCTGACCGATGGATCAAGGCTTAGGCTGTGGTTGATTCGTACATCGGCGCGGTTCAGGCGAGGTCAACGAAACCAGATCGCCAATAGCTTGGTGAGGCATGCTCTTGCCTGTTGTCCGTGGTCAGCCTACTAAGCAACGGCGACAGTCCGAAGCTTATTCGCGACTGGTTTGGGATCTTTTGCGATTAATCATCGGCCTGGGAATTGCTAGTTTACGCCAAGCCTCTCAGTTGAACGAAGCAGAGCAATACATGGAAGATAATATCTCTGGCCAGCATCACGAGACTCGATATCGCGAGGCTTTCGTTCAACGAGGAATGAGTTACACCTGGATCAGGTTTGAGTATCCGCGAAGAAGGGCTGCCCCATAGCGTGAGTAGGTGCTATAGGGATTCTCTCACAGTCGCCCTTTGTGGTTATTCAAACTTTGAACTGATCCATGAGTTTCATCTGCTGGTTAGCCAGGGCATTGAGCTGGCTACTTACAGCCGCCGACTCGGTGGCCTGGCCGGTAAGGGTTTCGGTCACGGTGCGGATCGCCGAGACGTTACGATTGACCTCTTCCGCCACCGCGCTTTGTTCTTCGGCGGCGCTTGCGATCTGCAGGTTCATGTCGCTGATTACCGTTACAGCGTCGCTGATCTTGCTCAAGGCCTTTACCGCTTCGTGGATCTGCCCGGCATTGCTTTGCGCTTGTTGCTGGCTGGAATGCATGGTCGCCACCACGCCCCGGGTGCCATTCTGGATACGTTCGATGACTAACCGAATTTCCTCTACCGAATCCTGGGTGCGTTTGGCCAAGTTGCGCACCTCATCGGCCACCACTGCAAAACCGCGTCCGCTTTCGCCGGCACGTGCCGCTTCGATCGCCGCGTTCAGCGCCAACAAGTTGGTCTGTTCGGCAATGCTGAGGATCACTTCCAGGACTGATCCGATCTGCTCGCTATTTACAGCCAATTCCTCGACTTCACCGACAGCCTTGGTGACTTCCCGGGCAAGCGAGGTGATATCTCGGGTGCTTTGTTCGATAATCGACATGCCTTCACGTGCCGACCGATCCGCGCCGCGTGCCGCGCTGGCAGCATTGGATGCGCTGTTTGCGACGTCATGGGCGGTTGCGCTCATTTCATTGGACGCGGTGGCCACCTGATCTATCTCGCGAAACTGCACCTGCATCCCTTCGCTGGTCTGGCGCGCAATGGCCGAAGACTGATCTGCCGTACCCCGCGCTTCGGTGATGCTTTGTTTGATCTGCGAGATGGTAGGTTGCAGTTTGTCGAGGAAGCGATTGAACCAGCCCACGAGTTCGCCCAATTCATCCTTTTTTGTGTATGCAAGGCGCTGAGTGAGGTCCCCGTCGCCGCTGGCTATGCCCTTAAGCATGGCGGCTACGCTGTTGATCGGACGTGTCACGCCCGTTGCGGTGAGCCAAATCAGAAGCAGTCCGATTAGGCCGGCGGCTGCGCCAACCAATAGCGCTTTGAGGGTGCCGCTGGCTTGAGCTGCGTCGAGCACGGCTTGAAGCTTTACGCTGTCGGAGAGCATCTCGTGTTTGGGCAGTTTGATGATTACGCCCCAGGCTTTGGCATCAGCAATAGGCTTGACTGGGTAAACCGCGCTCACAGTATCGTCCTGTTCGCGGTTGACGTAGATGCCACTGGCGAGCAACTGCACGATCTCCTTGCCTTGTTCGCCGATGGTGTCGATTAGGTTTTTCCCAACCTTGGCTGGCTCGCCACTGTAAGCCGCAATAAGGCCCTTGCTGGAAACGATTTCCAGCTGCGCCGCACCTTCGAACAACTCTTTTTGCGCGGCGTCCGCGGTTGCTTGCAGGGTGTTGAGGGCGATATCAACACCAACTGCGCCTATGAATCTACCATCCACGATCAACGGCAAGGAGATTGTGGTCATGATAACCGGTGTGCCGGTCGCGGTGTCTTCGTAAGGTTCCAGTAAGCAGACGCTTCGGGTGTCTCGGGGGCAAGTGTACCAAATGTTGTACGGCGTTCCGCTAAGGTTGAGTGCGGTCTTGTTCAGGTCTTCGTCAGGCAGGATGGTGTTTAAAGCCCCATTGCCAGGGCGGGTCCAATAGCTAGCAAAGCGGCCATTTTCATTGGATGCACGGGCCTTGTCATTGACGAACTCGCTGTCGTTGTCGCCGAGGCCATCGGGCTCGAGTACCAGCCAGATACCAAACACTTCGCTGTTGCGTTCGAAGGTGTTTTTTAGGCTCTGGTTGAGTTCTTCACGCAGGGCTCCGGCATCCAGTGAGCGCTTGGTGGCTAAGTTGTGCAGGTCTTTAACCTGAGCGGCAAAGGCCGTTATCAGAGTAAGATTTTCACTAGCGGTTTTCTGCAGCAGGAGGGCTTGCTCGGCTGCTTTGGCTTGCAACAGGTTGTGCACGTTGCTGGTGAGCATCCGCGAGCTTGAGTCGCCGACCAGCCTGTTGTTCTGATTGGCTTCGTAGAGGTTGATGCTGATGATCAACGCTATTACGCCCAGCAGACATAACCCAGACAGCAGTACGATTTTCAGGCGTATCGATAGGGTGTCGAACATAGGTTCACTCACTTATGGGAGTCTAGAAATGCATGCACTGAAAGGCCGAGTCCATTCCCCCTTTGTGACCTACATCGGCGCAATCGGCCAACTGGTGAAATATAAGCGACGAGCGGTAGTGAAAGCTCCAGCAAGCGTGGTAGGGGCGTCCTCTATTCGTAAGCGTCTCCAGAAGGCACCTTGTCCAGGCTGAAGTATCCAGTCCTCTGGAAGGTGGTCGCATCTTCATGAGTAACTGTTGTTGGAGCCACTCCAGTTGCGCATCGACTTCATCGAAACAGTATTTAGCTTTCCAGCTTCGCGGAGGCCAGCTTGAGGCCCAAGTCTGCCTTTTACATGTCAAACTGGAAGTGCCGGCTAAGGCTTATCAATGAGAAAAACGTGTGGTGAATCTTTTTGATTCCAAGAAAATAATACTAAATGCCATAAGCCCGGCGCTTTCCTCGAAGTGTCAATAAGTCCTTTAGCGCCGGACGCCTCAAGGCGATCACGAACTGCGCACGAGCTCGGCACTGCACCTGCTGCTAACACGTCCTGCCATGGAGCGATGGATTCTTCGATGTGAACTCCCAACGACTTCAAAGCTGACGAATCACGTAGATCAAAAATGTGTTTTCCAACAACACGCACATAGACAATCTCGAGCTGAGCATTGCGGCACGCTTGTGAGATTGCATCGCGGCATCTACACCTTCTCGCGATGAGCTCAAGTACAGCGTAGGTTGATTGCTGCGTCAGTAGCGCCCAGCCGTTCTAGAACCGCAAAGCGCGGAGGTCCGGTAGTTAGGATCTACAGCGCGATAGAAAACCCCATTAACTTCGGCGAACATCGTGCGGACCTTTCCTGCCACGAATTGCCAGACCATTGTGGCAATCCATAAGCATCGCTTTGCGTAAAACCTCGGCTCACCCAATGGTCTGCGTGTGCTAACTGTGATGTGCGATAGCCGTTTAAAAGACAGAATCCAGCGATGAGAAACGTTTGTGCTCTGGGGTAGGCCAAGGCGACGCTGGATCTCGAAACCGTCTCGGCCATCCTGGATGAAGCAGGCTTCATCTAGGATGTGAATGCGCTGTTTGAGAAAAGGCCGTTTTCACTCAAGCTGAATCGGCCGAGCGTGCCTACGTGATTTGAGTCCCTCTGAGCTGCACGCCGAGGTCCATCAGCGTCGCGCATGGGACCTTGTGCCTGTGCAGCCACGACGGTCGACATGTCTGTCTACAAGCGATGGTGATGCCTTACTCGGGCGAGAGCGGATGTGTCGACCGGATTCCTGTTAAATAGGCTCCGGACATTCCAACAGTCCGGGGGCGCATTTTTGTTCATTTCATTCTGGAGAATGCGTCCGTTCCGGCAGGATCCGCATCGGTTAATCAGGAGCACCCTCGGGCACAAATCAAACGCGGAATCGACGAATCTGCTCGTTGAGCTGCACCGCCAGTTCAGAAAGCTGCTGGCTAGCCGCTCGTGTCTGCTCCGCACCGGCGGCAGTTTGCACCGAGAGATCTCGGATTCGCACAAGGTTACGGTCAACTTCCCGAGCCACCATGGCCTGCTCCTCGGCAGCGCTCGCGATTACCAGATTTCGTTCATCAATGCCCGATACTGATTGGGCAATCGCAGCTAGGGCAGTACTGGCCGACTGAGCCTGCTCCCGTGTGTGCCGAGCCTGGTCAGCACTGGTCACCAGGGCATCCACCGTCTGGACGGTGCCCTGCTGAATGCTGCCAATCATACTTTCGATTTCGCGGGTGCTCTCACCGGTGCGGTGAGCCAGGGCTCGAACTTCGTCGGCAACCACCGCAAAACCTCGACCTGCGTCGCCTGCGCGTGCTGCCTCGATTGCAGCGTTGAGAGCCAACAAGTTGGTCTGCTCGGCGACCCGCAACTGACACCAGGTCGCTGAACATCGAGTTGCCCACCGCTGCAGCTACCTCTGTATCAGATAAAGCGTCCAGGCCGACATAGACCACTGCCCGTTTGCGGATGATCTGCATCCAGTCAAAGATTGGACGTGGGTCCTCAAGATCCATGTAGTCGGGAGATAGCAGCTCTGCAATCCGGCCTGTGGTCAGTTTTTCCAGCAATGGCAGAAGGCTGGCCACGATTTTGTCGAAATAGGTTTTGTCATAGCGTACGGCTGATCGCAGACCCTCCATCACTGGGTCGGAGATGCGTTGCTGAGTGAGGTACATGTCCAGTGCCACCACGCGTAGCGGTCGATCCTTCATGGCGAAACTGAGGTTCTTACGATCGATCTTTCCTTCCAGCTCAACGATGGTTTGCCAGGCTTTGGGATCATTTTCAGCAAAGTGCTTCTGCGCATACTCGATAAACAGCGCGTCAATGTTTGTCACATGCTTGAGGATCTGTTCATAGTCAGGCCGACGTCCCAGTGCCACGAGGGCGCGCGCGATGATGTTGACGAAACGCCAGGCGAATTCCCGGAATGCCGCGGAATTGCCTTCCCCCGAAAGTTGGCCGGCTATGCGGGTGGCAACCTCCGAGATCCGACCAAACCGGCCGACGGCGTTGTAGCGAGCGGAGTGATCGGGCCAGCCTAGGTGGAACACGTAGAATTCCTCCAGTCGGTTTGCGCGCTTGCATTCGATGTACATGCGCTTCAGGAGGTCTGCGTCGCCTTTAGGATCGAAGACAATCACCACTTCGCGGTCCAGGTCCATTTCTACATTGCGCTGGCTTCGATGAACGGGTTGCACGCGGCGCCCCATATGAACGCGGCGCCGGGGGCTACGGCGGGTACGCCTGATGTCTTGGGTGATAAACAACTCTGCCAGGCGGGTTTTTCCAACACGAGTAGTCCCCAATACAAGGGAGTGTCCAACCCGCTCACCCAGTGGCAGGCTGACATCCGCTTCGTTCGGCTCTATGCCGTGTAAGCGCGGTAGCCCCCCGACTGGAGGAAGTGGACGCGCCGGGTTAAATGGCACATCCCACGAGGTAGCCTTTGACAGCAATTTGAGTGGAAAGGGCGCGAACTCCAAACGCTCCTCAATTCTGCGAGCAAAGGTATAGATAGACGTGGGCTCGACATACTCGGCGTACTTTGGGAGGTAAGTCTCCATCAACCGCTGAGTATGTTTTTGGGTCCAGCGAAAGCCTTTACCGATGAATAGCCGCTCATTGCTGACCGGCATGTCTTTGCTGGTCATGGTGTAGTGGGGTAGGCGCCGAATATTGCGCCGGTAACGCAGCACCACCAACGCTTGTTTGAGGCGGACGAACCCTAGACCCAGAAAGCCTGTACCGGCAACCATGCCGAATAAAGGCGTCAGAGCAACCGCCCAGGGCGCGAAAATACAGAGCAACGCCGCAGCGGCACATACGCAAACTGTGTACAGCTCAACAGCAGGGCGTAGTAACGACTCAATGGTGTAGGAGGTGGCCATGGATCACTTCCTATGAGTGAAAGGGGACAGTGGCCCCACTGTTTCGAAATGGAAAACGACTGGCTTGCCTGTCTCAGCGATCAGCCCATAGGACTTGGCCAGGCGGTATATGGGGTGGTAGCTGTTGAGGGAGTCGACGTGTCCAGCAATGCGCTCTCGCCAGACTTCTAGTGGCATCGCTGCCTTGCTCAAATTACACGGCACGCACGCGGGCATCATGTTGCTGATGGCGTGGTTCTCTGGCCGCCCCAAAATGATGGCACCGGAGTACTTGCCGTCCACCCTCTCTGGTTCTCGCCATACTGCTTCCTTGTGGTCCGCATGCCACCGGTCACCCAACAGCACACCGCAGTATGCGCAATGGCCCGCGAATTTAGCGTGAAGCTCGCAGCGTTGCTTCTTGGTCAGCTTCATGGGGCCGGGATCCTCCTTTCATGCGTGATGATGAATTGGCCAACTCTTGCCTCGCTTGCTCAACTGCCTCGGGCAGGCGTTCTTTTAGCCGCTGACATAGCTCCACCTCGTCACCAGGTACGCGGGCGATGACGGTGCCGCCATAGAGCTTGGCGACATAGGTGACCTGTTCAAAAAGCAGTTGGCCTGCTCGTGGGTCATCTGGTTGCTTGATGACCAAGGTGATGTGCGTAAGAGAGGCCATACCCTGGTTACTGCTGGATCGTTGTGGCAGTGATCAACAGGGGGTAATGCTGGACTCCCAGGCGCTGTGCCAGATCATTTGATGGTGCCGGGACCAACTGTAGATTTCCTGCCCATCGTTGGATTTCGGCAAACCGCTCGGCGCTTGCCACGTTAACCACAAGGCCAACTGCCTGCAGTTGCTGTAACTGATCGCGGCGCTGTGATAACCACTTTCTGGATTTTTCATCGTCGCCTACAAGAAACAATGGTTGCAGGCCAGGTGCATCGATTACCCACAATGGATTCTTCGATTGTATGGGCAGCAACTTCGGTGTGTTCCAAGTTGTACTGCTTCATCAAATGGCGAGCTTGACGAAGTGCAATTTCCACTTCGTTTGGGGCAGCGCCTTGTGACTTGGCCAGCGCCATGAGTTTGGCGACCTTGCTGAGGACTTTTTGCTTGTCCATCATTCACCCCCTTCCTGTTGAAGACGGGGGGAGAGCGCCTCAGACCACAGGCGAAGTGTTTCTTCCTCATCAGCAGATAGGTGAGTCCGGGCAAGACAGTCCGCAACCTTCTGTTTCAAGGCATCAAGACGGTCTTGAACACTTGAGCCATCGTCGTAAGCAATCTCTTGCTCAACAGTTTGCACAACGTCATTACGCAGAGAGAGAACCGTGCTTATCCAAAAGGCACTTGGGCTGGTCCAGCCAATAAGCTTTCGAGTTCTGGCAGGCGACAGGTAATCACGGAGCCTGAGATTGAACTCCCTAGGTGAATAACCATTCCTGAAAACGTCTGCGCGATTGAGCGTCAGCGCTGTTTTAAGAATATCTAGGAGAGGGTCCAAAGCCGTTGACTCAGGAACAAAAGGTTCTAGATATGTTTCAGCTACCAGGCGTTTGGCTTCGGCATATCGACTTTGCTGACGGCGTTTGGCTTGGCTTTCGTCGCGGCCGCGCTTTTCCTTCGCGTGCTTTATGTTCGAGTTCACTGACTCGATTAGCTTCGCGGCGTCTTGCAAAAGCTGAATCTGTTCAACGCTCAACTGGGCGCCAATCCGACCGGGTAGATGGCAACCGCTTGTCAGGGCTCTGATTTCTCGTGCGGTTCCACTGAGCTTGGCTTGCAAGCTGCGCAATTGCTGAGCGCTGTAGTACTTGCCAACCTCTAGGATGAGATCTGCAGTAATACTGCGGGCGTCGGTAATGGAGGGCTTCGCCATTTCAACGACCCTCCCTCACCAAGTTGGCTACCTTTTCCTCGGTCATGGCCTCGAAGCGGTCACGCCATTCTGGGAAAAGCTCAATGGCCAAACGGCGGATGACGACTAGGGCTGCCGGGGATATTCGGTTTGAAGGCTGTCGGTATTCCAGGCGGTGTACTGGGACGCCCAGGGAAGAACCGCTACGAAACACCACTGCGCTGGGGACGACGCTATCCAGAACGTTGATTTCGTCATTGTCCTGGAAAATTTCCCGTACCGACTGCTCGATCATTTGCGCGTCGGTGGTTTGGTCGAGATTGTTGACGACGATCCGCACGGGAGGGATTTTCATGCCTAGGCGCCCATAGCGCGCCTGCTTTGGGAGCAGGATGTCGGGAGTTCGAATCCCCCTACCCCGACCATATTAAAAATCCTCGTATCGAAAGATACGGGGATTTTTTTTGCCTGCAGAAATTCCCAAAGCACCACCAAACAAATGTAGGAGGGGGCTTGCCCCCGATAGCAATGTGTCAGCCACTCATCACCTGGCTGACCCACCGTCATCGGGAGCAAGCCCCCTCCCACCATTTTTTAGTGCAGTTTCAGGCGCGGCTCGGTACCACGTCCGATCTTGCTGCCCAGCATCAGCATCGCCGTGCGGAAAACGCCATACAGCGCCATCTGGTGCATACGGTACAGCGATACGTAGAACATCCGCGCCAACCAGCCTTCCAGCATCACACTGCCGGTCAGGTTGCCCATCAAGTTACCCACAGCCGAAAAACGCGACAGCGAGATCAGCGAGCCGTAGTCGGTGTACTTGTAGGCCGGCAGCTCCTTGCCTTCGATCCGCAGCTTCAGCGATTTGGCGAGCAATGAGGCCTGCTGGTGAGCGGCTTGCGCACGTGGTGGCACATTACGGTCAGTGCCCGGTTGCGGGCAGGCGGCGCAGTCGCCAAAGGCAAAGATGTTTTCGTCGCGGGTGGTCTGCAGCGTCGGCAGCACCTGCAGCTGGTTGATGCGGTTGGTTTCCAGGCCGTCGATGTCCTTGAGAAAGCCCGGTGCGCGAATCCCGGCGGCCCACACTTTGAGGCTGGCCGGGATCACTTGGCCGCTGCTGGTGATCAGCGCATCGGCGGTCACTTCGCTGACGGCCGAGTTGGTCAGCACGGTCACGCCGAGCTTCTCCAGGGTTTTATGCACAGGCCCGCCGATCCGCTCCGGCAGCGCGGGCAATACCCGTGGGCCGGCTTCGATCAGGGTGATGTGCATGTTTTCCGGCTTGATACGGTCCAGGCCGTATGCGGCCAACTCATGGGCGGCGTTATGCAGTTCAGCGGCCAGTTCCACGCCGGTAGCGCCAGCGCCGACGATGGCGACGCTGATCTGCTCAATCGTGTCGGTTTGCCCGGCGTGAGCGCGCAGGTAATGGTTGAGCAACTGCTGATGGAAGCGCTCGGCTTGTTTGCGGGTGTCGAGGAACAGGCAATGCTGCGCCGCGCCCTCGGTGCCGAAATCGTTCGTGGTGCTGCCCACTGCAATTACCAGGCTGTCATAGCCCAGTACGCGCGCAGGCACCAGTTCGCGGCCTTCTTCATCGAGGGTGGCGGCCAGTTGGATTTTTTTCTGCTCGCGGTCGAGCCCGCTCATACGCCCCAGTTGGAACTCGAAGTGGTTCCATTTCGCCTGGGCGACGTAGTTGAGTTCGTCTTCCGAAGAGTTCAGCGAACCGGCTGCTACTTCGTGCAGCAGCGGTTTCCAGATATGCGTCAGGTTGGCGTCCACCAGCGTGATGCTGGCTTTGCCGCGTTTGCCCAGGGTCTTACCCAGGCGGGTCGCTAGCTCCAGACCGCCGGCACCGCCGCCGACGACAATAATACGATGGGTCATGGGAGTATCTCGCAAGGCTAAAAGAAATCGGAGCAGTTACCCCCGCGAGCGCCAGGCAGCTCATAGCGTCAGGTAACTCAAAAGGCGGCTCAGCAGACCAAGCCCGATCACCACCACCAGCACCACACCCAGGAGCAGCCAGGGCCTGAAAGGCTTGCGCTCGACTCTGTGTTGGGAGAGTTGCAGATACTCTTCGACATGCTGTTGGTCATCGGGGTTCAGGCGGCTGGTCATAAAGGCCTCGTCAGGTAGACGTTGCAAAAGGGCGCCACGTTACAGCGTGGGCATCACAGGCTGATGCCCACGTCGAACACTATGCTGCGGCCCAGGTTGTTGCGCAAGAAATCCGGCGCGTCCGGGTGTGCGAACAGTACCCGCGCAAAAGTCGGCCCCACCAGCGACAGTGAGCGCCAGCCCTGGCGCAGATATTCGGTGGGCGGTGGAAAGTGGCTGTTGAGGTCCAGCACTTCGCGCTTGAGGCTGGTGAAGGCGATGAGGTCCAGCTCACCCAGCTCTATTCCGCGCTCTTTGTAGTTGTGCGCTTTTTTGCGCAGTGTCGGTGCCAGGCGCAACAGGAACTCATGGGCGGGGATGCGCCTTGGCTTGGCTTCGCGTCGCACCAGTTGGCTCAGGGAGAAGGCGCTGCGCCTGCGCAGCAGCTCGTCGCGCCATTCGTCGTTCAGGCGACGGCCTTCGTCCAGAACAAAGAACACTTCAAAGCTGGCGTCGCGAAACAGCACGTCGGGCGGCTCCTGGCCGGCGGCGTGGAACTCTTCGGCGCGATAGGGCACGTTCAAGCCTTGCAACAGGCGCTGGCAGACCCAACGCTCACGCTCCCATTTGCGGGCATTGGACAGGAACGCGTTGGCTTGTTCGGCTGCTACGGTGAGCAGGCGCAAATAATCTGAGTCATCCATAGGCGTAGCTTAGCGTTCAAATGATGACCGCAGGAAGACTTGCTGCGGTTCCAGCCTTGCAACAGGCTACGCTGCAACTTGGACCTTGGCGATGTAGTCTCGAGTATCCACCAGCGACTCCGGGAACGAGGCGTTTATGTACAGAATCAACGCAACCAGCCCCATCACGGGCTGCGAGGCGGCGAGGCAGGTGAAGCGGTGATCGGCGCGCAGGTCATGACATCACCCACCCTGGGCACTGGCTGGCTGTTGTACGTCCCAGTGCTGGTGTGGGCGATCTTGCGCGCGCCTTGGGTCGAGTTGTTTGCCGACCGACGGCGCCAGCATTTGCTGTTCGGTACCGTGTTCGCGCTGTTCATGTTGTGGCTGGTGCGGCGGGATTTCGATACCGGCGTGTCTTACCACTTTGTCGGCATGACCGCCGTAACGCTGCTGCTGGACTGGCCGCTGGCAATCGTCGGAGGGTTTGCCGCGCAGTGGGGGTTGGTTTGGCTGGGGCGCCAGGACCTTGCTGCTGTGGGCGTCAACGGTCTGCTGCTGGTCGTGCTGCCGGTGCTGGTAACCGAGACCTGCGCGGTACTGGTAGAACGGGCGCAGCCGCGCAACCCCTTCGTGTACATCTTCTGCTCCGGTTTTTTTGCTGCCGCTTTGTCGGCGTTACTGTGCCTGCTCGCCGGCCTGGGGCTGCTGTGGTTCGATGGGCGATTCGCAATGCCGGAATGGCTTGAGGACTTCGTAGGTTACCTATGGCTGATCATCTTTCCCGAAGCCTTTATCAACGGCATGGTGATCAGTGCCCTGGTGGTGTTCTGCCCGGAATGGCTGGAGACGTTCAACCGCACCCGCTACCTTTCGGCACCGTGGAAGGACGACGATTCGCAGCGTTGATCCAGGTCAAAAAGCGGATGACCCCACAGGCCCATGCTCTGCGAAATTTCAGGAGCGTGAATCATGAGTGTGTACGAATGGGCACGGCAGGAACTGCGCAGAAGCCAGGATGCAGCACAGGAAATCGGTTTTGATCCGGGCCTGACCCTGCGCGCCATGCTCAGCGCGGTGGTGCAGCAGAGCAAGGGTGTGCGCAGCTTTGAAGACCTGGCCGACGAGTTGCAATACCTTGCTGAAAACCTCGACGACCAGCAGGAGTACGCCTTTATGCGGCCTTAGTGGCGCGGCGGCAGGTCTTCGGAAAACAACTCGTCTTCGGCATCCGGCGCTACTGGAATTTTGTGTTCTTCAGCGGCCCAGGCGCCCAGGTCGATGAGCTTGCAACGGTCCGAGCAGAACGGCCGGTTGAGGTTGTCGGGTTTCCATTCCACGGGTGCACCGCAGGTTGGGCAATCGACGGTCAAGGGTTGGCTCATGTTCGGCCTCCACGCAAAGTAAGGTAAAAGTGGTGCAGTCGCTCGACCTCGCTGTGCAACCAGGCAAGGTCCTGGTCATTGACCAGTACGTCATCGGCATGGTTCAGGCGGTCTTCGCGGCTCGACTGAGCCTTGAGAATGGCCTGTACCTGTTGCTCGCTGATGCCGTCGCGCTGCAGGGTACGCTGAATCTGCAGCGATTGGGGCACGTCGATCACCAGGATGCGCTGGGTCATGCTGTACTGGCCGGACTCGATCAGCAGCGGTGACACCAGAATCGCGTAAGGCGACCGGGCGCGTGCCAGGTGGTCGCGAATCTCTTCGGCGATCAGCGGGTGCAACAAGCCTTCCAGCCAGAGACGTTCCTGAGGGACTTCAAAGATCAGTTTGCGCAACGCGGCGCGGTCCAGCTGGCCGTCCGGCTGCAGCACGCCGCCGCCGAAATGCTCGGCAATGCGCGCCAGCGCCGGTCGACCGGGCTCGACCACCCAGCGGGCGGCATGATCGGCGTCCACCAGGTCGACACCCAGGCGAGTGAAGTGCTCGGCCGCAGCGCTTTTACCGCTGCCGATACCGCCCGTGAGGCCTAGGATCCAGGGTGTTGCAACAGGAGTGGTCATCAGAAACCGACAGACTGCAAATAGAAGTCGGTTATTTGACCACCCCAGAGCAAAGCAATCCAGCCGGCAATTGCCAGGCAAGGCCCGAATGGCATCGGTGTGGACACTCGCGTCTTGCGCCAGCGCATCAGCAGCAACCCGGCGAACACGCCAAGCAGTGACGCCATCAGCAGCGTCAACGGCAGTATCTGCCAGCCACCCCAGGCGCCCAGCAGTGCCAGAAGCTTGAAGTCTCCGTGACCCATGCCGTCCTTGCCAGTGATCAGCTTGAACAGCCAGAACACGCTCCACAGGCTCATGTAGCCAGACACCGCCCCCCATAACGCATCGGGCAATGTCGCCAGCAGGCCCATGCTGTTGACGATAAGCCCCAGCCATAACAGCGGCAGCACGATGACATCCGGCAGCAGCTGGTGGTCCATATCGATCAGGCTCATGCCCAGCAACCCGCAACTGAGCAGCATCACCGCGCCCGCCTGCCAACTGAAACCGAAGTGCCAGGCGACGATGGCGCAGACCAGCGCGCATGCCAGTTCGGTGACCGGGTAACGTGCGTTGATGGTCCCATGGCAGTGGGCGCAACGCCCCTTGAGCATCAGGTAGCTGAGCAGCGGAATGTTTTCCCAGGGGCGAATCCGCTGGTCGCAGCATGGGCATCTGGAGCCGGGACGCATCAGGTTGTACACAGGCCCCGCTGGCTCGGGGGGCAGGTCGAGGATCTCATGGGCCTGGGCGCGCCATTCGCGCTCGAGCATTTTGGGCAGGCGCCACACCAGCACATTCAGAAAGCTGCCAACGATCAGGCCCAGCACCAGCGCCAGGCCAATAAACGCCCAGGGCTGCTCGTCCAATAGCGCGTTCAAAATGCCGAACCTAATTGAAATACCGGCAGGTACATGGCGATCACCAGTGCACCGACGATGCTCCCCAATACGACCATGATCAGCGGCTCCATCAGACTGGTGAGGTTATCGACAAGGGTTTCTACGTCAGCCTCGTAATGGTTCGCGACCTTTTCCAGCATGTGCTCCAGCGTGCCGGACTCTTCGCCGATCGCCGTCATCTGGATCGCCATGCCTGGAAACAGTCCGCTGCTGGCCATGGACTGATTCAACTGCATGCCTGTGGATACATCGTGGCGCATATGTTCGATTGCCTGTCTGAAGGGGCCATTACCGACGGCACCGGCCACTGAGCCCAGTGCCTGTACCAGGGGGACACCTGCTGCAAAGGTGGTTGAAAGCGTGCGGGCGAAGCGGGCGACGGCAGCTTTATTCGACAGTTTGCCTGCCAGGGGAGCTTTCAACAAACCCGCCTCCAGAGCGTGGCGAAAACCCGGCGAAACACGGTAGGCATGACGCAGCCCGCCTAGTCCCGCACCCAGGCTCAGCGCCAGCACCCACCAGGCGCGTTGCAGGAAGTCGGAGAGGGCGATGACCCCCAAGGTAAAGCCGGGCAATTGGCTGCCGACCCCGGCAAACAGGGTCTGGAACTGCGGCACCACCTGCATCAACAACACTGCGCTGACTAGGCTGGCCACCACCAGCACTGCAATAGGGTAAGTCATGGCCTTCTTGATTCTGGTCTTGAGCCGTTGGCTTTTTTCCAGCTGAATGGCCACGCGCTCCAGCAGTGTTTCCAGAGCGCCGGCCTGTTCACCCGCGGCGATCAGGTTGCAGTAAAGGTCATCGAAATAACGGGGGAATTGGCGCAGCGTGCTGGCCAGGCTATTGCCGGCGGCGACCCGTTGTTTCAAACCCTTGATCAGTTCACGCAGTTGCCGGTTTTCGGCACCTTCACCGATGATATCGAAGGCTTGCAACAGCGGGATGCCCGCTTTCAACAGCGTCGCCAACTGGCGGGTGAAAAGGGCGATGTCAGCGTCCAGTATCGGCGGAACCAGGCTTGGCAGGCCTGACGATTTCTTGCGCACCCGCTCGGGGCAGATCCCTTGCTGGCGCAGTTGTGCCTTGACCCGTGCAAGGTCATGCCCCGTGGTTTGTCCGCACACCCTGCGGCCTTTGCGGTTGATGCCTTGCCAAGTATAGATCGTTGAGGTGTCGTTCATATCGCGTTCGCACAGGCCGGTTGGGAATTGATAGCTTAGTCAGGCGGCGGATGCGGGCAGGCGGGTGTTGAGCGATAAAATGTCAGATTGTGCGTCTTGTATGCGATTGGCCGCGCAGGGATGAGTACACTGGCGCCGCTGTACAACACGGGGCGCAGGACGCGCCTTGTCATGGTTCTATTCTGGAGAGTGAAAGTGATGCATCAGAAAGGCTTTACCTTGATCGAATTGTTGATCGTCGTGGCAATCATCGGCATTTTGGCCACGATTGGCCTGCCCATGTACACCAAGCACCAGGCCAAGGCCAAGTTCACCGCGGGGTTGGCTGAAATCAGCGCGTTGAAGGCCGGCTACGAGGACGTCATCAACCAGGGCACCGCGCCCAGGCTCGATCTGATCGGCGGCAACAGCCCCACCGCCAACTGCAAAATCGATGTGACAGGAGACGTCGCCACGGGCAGCGGCTCCATCAGCTGTGAAATCCTCGATGCGCCTGCGCCCGTGCTGGGCAAGACCATCACCTTGACGCGCAGCGCCACCAGCGGCTGGACCTGTGCTACCACGGTCGATGCCCAATACGTCGCCAAAGGTTGTGGCGCCAACGGCGCGTGACGCTATCGGGCGGTGAGCGAGCTGGTTGCCGCATGCCCGATGCGGTGCTAGCTTTAGCCCACCGCCCGTGTAGCTCAGCCGGTAGAGCAGCGCACTCGTAACGCGAAGGTCGCAGGTTCGATTCCTGTCTCGGGCACCAAGGCAACACTGTTTCAAAGGCCTGTTTCAAAGGCCTGTTTCAAAGGCACTGTTTTCAGATGATCCCAGAATGGTTCTGAAGGCCAGACGAGCCGGCATTCGCGCCTGCTCTTTTGTATCTGCGCAACCTTGATGACCCAGATGCATCCCCATTCCTCGATCTAAGAGAACGACATGACCACGACTGAGATGACCCAGGAAGTTCGGCACCAAGCAGCCCTCGACAAATACCTCGAGGCAACGCCGCAGCTTAAAGAAGAGATCAAGGACCTGAGCGCTGACGACCAGCGCGACCAGATTCAGTGGGCATTCGAGGACGAGGCGGAGAGCCAGAATCTCCAGCCTTGGGAACTGACCCTCAAGTACACCTCCACACCGGAAGAATTCGAAACCGCACGCCTGGCCTTGCACAAGGAGGCCGCCGAAGTGCTGGGTGTCGAATGGGAAGAGTACTGCGAGATGAACAATCTTGTAGTCTGAAAGCAGCTGTTAGCTGCAAGTTCCAAGCTGCAAGGGGCGCGCAACCCACTTGCAGCTTGAGGCTCGACGCTTGCAGCTTTTCAAATACTCAACCGCATCGACAAATCCACGGCCTTCACATCCTTGGTCATCGCGCCGATGGAGATGTAGTCCACGCCGGTCTCGGCGATGGGCAGCAGGGTGCTTTCATTGATCCCGCCGCTGGCTTCCAGCTTGGCCTTGCCCGCGTTCAGCCGCACCGCTTCGCGCATGTCTTCCAGGCTCAATTCATCGAGCATGATGATGTCGGCACCCGCCGCCAATGCTTCGCGCAACTCTTGCAGGCTTTCCACTTCGATTTCCACCGGTTTGCCCGGGGCGATCTTGTGGGCGGTGTTGATTGCCTGGGCAATGCCCCCGCATGCGGCGATATGGTTTTCCTTGATCAGGAACGCGTCATACAACCCGATGCGATGGTTGTGGCAACCGCCGCAGGTGACTGCGTATTTCTGTGCCAAGCGCAGGCCCGGCAGTGTCTTGCGGGTGTCCAGCAGCTTGACCTGAGTGCTGTCGACGAAATCCGCCAGGTACTGCGCGCGGGTGGCGACGCCTGACAGCATCTGCAGGAAATTCAGCGCACTGCGTTCACCGGTAAGCAGCGAACGCGCCGGTCCCTCGAGGTGAAACAGCGGCTGGTTGGGACTGACGCGTTCCCCATCGGCCACCTGCCAATGCACGGCGACGCGCGGGTCCAGTTGGCGGAACACCGCATCCACCCAGGCGGTACCGGCGATAACCGCCGTATCGCGGGTAATGATCGTGGCCTTGGCCAGCCGTTCGGCCGGGATCAACTGTGCGGTGATGTCACCGCTACCGATGTCTTCCAACAGGGCGCGGCGCACGTTGGCTTCGATTTCGGCGGTGAGATCGGCAAGACGCAGGTTCGGCATAACAGGCTCCACAGACAAAGTGCCGCGATTATAGGGGCTGTGTGCATCTGAACCCAGACGCCTCGCTCATTTATCGCGCGGGGGCAGAGTTTGCTGGCGCAACCCCCCTCATTTGCCAGATAATCTCGCGCCTTGCAATTGGCGTCATAGCTTTGACGTCCTGATGGTGACCGGGTATTCGCAGCGCCCAGATGGCCTGCTTGCGGTCAATGCCCATCTCAACACCCGCCGTTTCAGGAGGCCAGGATGCACAATGACGGGAAGGTGGTGCCTATCAAGCAGGCACAGGCCACGCCATCGCCGCTCGCACGCCTACCAGTGGTGGTTTTGCAGGTGCGCGACAAAGCGGCGCAGCAGTTGCAACAGGGGTTGCAGGAACTGTTCGATAACGCCGACGACACCCTGTTCGAAATGGCCGACAAGGCCCGTAGCACCGTCGACCAGCATATTTTCTTCGAGGCCATGCGTGACCTGCGCCTCAAGCGCAAGAACTTCGAGCGCGTGTTCATGGAACAACTGTTTGCCGCCTTCGCCAATCTGGGCCTGGCCCATAGCGACGAGTTGCATCCGGTGCCGGTGGTGTCCTATGAGGTGCCTTGCAGTACGCAGGCCGATGAGCGGGAAAAGGCCGTGGCTCTGGAAGCGATGCTCGGTCGGGTGCAGCACCGTGACGGTCTGGCACTTGGGCAATTGAACATGCGGTTGAGCGAAGTGTTGGGCCGGCACATGAACGATCAGCAAAACCCACTGGGCCCCGCGTTGCTTTGCCGGTTTTTTCTGCAGGCGGGCCGCAGCCTGGGGGTGGAGATCCGGGTCAAGCTGATCATGCTCAAGCTGTTTGAAAAGTACGTACTCAGCGATGCCGACCAGCTCTATGGCGAAGCCAATCAACTGCTGATCGCGACCGGGGTGCTGCCTGAACTCAAGAGTGTGCCGTCCCGTCGTGCGGGTGGGCGCGCGGCGCGCGAGCTTGAGCGCCAGGCCCATCCGGCGGCGGCCGAACCGGCGTGCGACGAAAGCGGTCAGCAAGCCTTTGCCGCGTTGCAGGCATTGCTCGTCGCGGTGCGCGGCAGCGTCGCGCCGACCCTTGAAGCCAGCGCCCAACCGCAACCCATCTCTACCCGGGACCTGCTGCGCCTGCTTTCGCATTTGCAGCAATACGTCCCGGAGCCTGAGGCCGAGGACGATTTCGACCTGCGCAACCAACTGGAACAGCTGCTGACCCGGGTCAGCGTCAAGAGCGGCAAGTCGCGGGTGGTGGAGACGGCAGACGAGGACGTGATCAACCTCGTCGCCCTGCTTTTTGAGTTCATCCTCAATGACCGCAGTGTGTCTGACGCCTTCAAAGCCCTGATTGCCCGCTTGCAGATCCCGATATTGAAAGTCGCCGTGCTGGACAAGAGCCTGTTCAGTTGCCCCGGGCATCCGGCTCGACGCCTGCTCAACGAAATCGCCAGCGCCGGCATGGCTTGCAGCCCACAGAGTGACCACCAGCAGGACTGCCTGTACCTGCATATCGAACAGGTTATCCAGCGCCTGTTGAATGAGTTCGGTGAAGATCCGGCCATTTTTTCGCAACTCCTGGCGCAATTCAGCGCATTCATCAACGAAGAGCGCCAGCGCAGTGAGTTGCTCGAACGGCACACCCGTGATGTCGAGGAAGGCCGTCTGCGTACTGATGTGGCCCGCCAGCGTGTGGCCCAGGTGCTCAACCGACGATTGCTGGGCAAAGCCTTGCCGCCGTTCGTGGTGCAATTCGTGCAACACACCTGGAGCCAGGTACTGCTGCTGGCCCATCTCAAGCACGGCGAACAATCGGTGCAATGGCAGACTGGGCTGCGCACCCTGGATGAATTGATCTGGAGCGTCGGCCTGCATGAAGACACCGAGGCGGGCCGGCATTTGCTGGAGCAGTTGCCGGGGCTGCTCAAGGCGTTGCGCGACGGGTTGGCCAGTGCCGCGTTCGATCCTTTCAGCACCCGCGAATTCTTTTTGCGCTTGCAGGCCGTGCATGTCCAGACAAGCGAAGGCGACGGGGGCGATGGGCTGATTGAAGTCCGCGAGCCGTTAGTTCTCAGCGCCAGCTTGTCGGGCGCGCTCGAAGACCTGCCGCAGGATGACCCGGACGTGCGCAAGGTTCATCAGTTGCGGATCGGCGGTTGGGTGGAGTTCCAGCAGGACGAACACACGGCGCTGCGGTGCAAGCTTACGGCGATCATGGCGCCTGCCCATCGCTACATTTTTGTCAGCCGCACGGGGCTCAAGGTTCTGGAGAAAACCGCCGGCCAATTGGCCATGGCGTTCAAGCAGGGCGCCCTGCGCCATGTGGACGAGGGGTTGCTGTTCGACCGTGCGCTGGCTGCTGTGGTGGGCAACCTGCGTCAACTCAATCACGGCAAGTGATCGCAACCGCAGGGCGGAACGCGGCATACTGGTAACACTTCGTCTCACTCAAGGAGCCTGTATGCAGTTGGACCCCGTCAGCGGTTGGTTCGAGGGCATCCGCCATTGCCCTTCGCCCAACTTCAACGAGCGCCCGGCAGGCGAGATATCGCTGTTGGTGGTACATAACATCAGCTTGCCACCGGCGCAGTTCGCCACCGGCAAAGTCCAGGCGTTTTTCCAGAATCGCCTGGATGTTTCGGAACACCCCTACTTTGAAGGGATTGCCAGCCTACGGGTGTCTGCGCATTTTCTGATTGAGCGCGACGGCACGATCACGCAATTTGTGGCCTGCCAGGACCGGGCCTGGCATGCAGGTGTGTCCAGCTTCGACGGGCGCGAAGTGTGCAATGACTTCTCACTGGGGATCGAGCTGGAAGGCACGGACGAGTTGCCGTTCACCGATGCCCAGTACGAGGCGCTGATTGACCTTACCCGTCAATTGCTCGCCGCCTACCCGGCGATCACCCCCCAACGCATCTGCGGTCACAGCGACATCGCCCCAGGCCGCAAGACCGACCCGGGCCCGGCTTTTGATTGGAAGCGCTTTCGCAGCGCGCTGCAGGATGGAGGACACACACAATGAGTTTCCTGGTGCTGGTACTGGCGGTGTGGATCGAGAAGTTCTCGGCCCTGCGTCAGCGGTTGCAGCGTGACGGCGGGTGGCTGCGAGAGCTCGCCAAGCTTGAGTCGAGCCCGCGCATGGGCAAGCGGCCCTGGCTGATCCTGTTGATACTGGTGGCACTGCCCGTGGCGTTGCTGGGCTTGTTGCTGCTGGTACTGGAGCCGGTGGCCTATGGTTTGCTGGCACTGCCGGTGCACTTGCTGGTGGTGATTTACAGCCTGGGCCGTGGCGATCTGCTGGCAGGGCTGGGACCGTTTCGTGACGCCTGGCGCCGTGGCGATCTGCAAGCCGCCGAGCACGTGGCCGAACGTGACCTGAAGCTGGGTGCCGACAGCGGCGAACAACTGCTGGAACGTGTTCAAGGCCATCTGTTGTGGCAGGCGTACCAGAGCTTTTTTGCAGTGATTTTCTGGTATTTCCTGCTCGGTCCAGTGGCCGCTCTGGCCTACCGCCTGCTGGCGCTGGCCAGCGAACACAGCCAGAACCCCCTGGTGTCCGAGCGCGCCACGCAATTGCGGCATGCCTTTGACTGGCTACCGGTGCGCCTGCTGGCGGCGAGCTTTGCCCTGGTGGGTAACTTCGTCGCGGTCAGCCGGGTGATGCTCCACGAATTGCTGAGCTGGGATATCAGCGCTGCGCAGTTGGTGGAGAAAGTCGGCCTGGCCGCCGCGGAGATACCGCCGCCAGTGGTGGGCGCGGAGGGCATTGTCAGTCTCGATCGCTTGTGGGAGCTGCTGCTGCGCGCGGCGGTGCTGTGGTACGCCGGGTTTGCGATCTGGACCGTGTTGCCCTGAGCACTTCGGCAGGGGCCACACCCCTGCCGTTAACCTTACGTTACAAAACTCCCTTTCAAATTGAGCTATACAGGCGGAGCGCCAAATAGTGGCTATCTGCCGCCGCCCTGCGCCTCAATAAAAATAAAAGAAAGGGAGATCGCCCGTGAAGAGCTTGCTCTATCCCGCTGTCGCGCTGATGAATCGCCTGAGTTTCGGCATGAAGTTCAGCCTGATCAGCGTGCTGTTCCTGCTGCCGATGCTGGCGACCAACTATTTTCTGGTGCGTGACGCCTGGGCTGAGTTCCAGGGCACCCGCATCGAACTGCAAAGCCTGGATCTGCTCGGCAGCAGCCTGGTGGTGCGGCGCGAGCTGGAAGCGCTGAATAACCAGGTGCAGATCAATGCGACCCTCGGCCAGTCGGGCAAGGCCGGCGACCTTGAAGCCAGGATCGGCGCCCTGGAGCAGAACGTGCTCAGCCGCGTGCAAGGGCTCAGCGCGATGACTACCCAGCCCGAGCAGGTGGCGGCCTTCGACACCAAGCGCGACGAACTGATCGCCGCGTTCAAGGCTCAGCAGCAGGAAACCTCACTGCTCAACAAAAGCGCGTTGATCGGCAAGTTGCTCAACCAGGCCCAGATACTCAGCCAGATCATCGCCAGTCAGTCCGGCTTGAGCCGTGACTCGCAGAGCGACCTGCGCCAGCTCAGCGACCTGATCACCGCCGTCACTCCACAGGTCACTCAGCTGTTGGGGGAGGGCCGTGCGATGGGCGCGTATTCCCTGGGGCAGGGCTTTATCAATTCTTCCTCCAGCACACGGTTTGACGAACTGTTACAACAGCTGGAAAAACTCCAGGGCGAATATGCCTTGAAACTGCAGGATGCGCTCGGCGCCAGCCATGCCGCGCAGGCGGCACTCGACAGCGCGGCGCAGGCCAGCCGGACCAGCCTCAAGCAGGGCGCAGAGGTGTTCGAAGAACAGGTGGTGGTGGCTGAGACCCTGGACACACCCTGGCAGGGCTTCTACGACACCGTCAGCCAACTGATGGCCAAAACCTATCAACTCGACGACGCCACCCTGACATTCCTCAAGCAGCAACTGGAGCAACGCCTGGCCCAAAAGCGCCTGCACATGGTGCTGCTGGTCACGGCGCTGGCCGCGGTGTTTGCCCTGATTTTCTATCTGTATGCCGGCTTCTACGCCTCCACGCGCAGCACCTTGCGCAGCCTCGGGGCGATGATGGACAAGGTGGCCGCTGGCGATATGACGGTCAGCTTCGTTGCCCAAAGCCGCGATGAGCTGGGTGATCTGGGCCAGGTATTCAATGGGACTGTAGCCAGGATCCACGACCTGATCGAACGCGTCGGGCACACCGTCTCCCAGGTCGAACTGCAAGCCGGGCAAGTTCAGGCTGTTTCAGCACAGAGCAATCAGGCGGTGTCCGGCCAGCGCAGCCAGATCGAGCAAGTGGCGACGGCGATGAACCAGATGTCGTCCACCGCCCAGGAGGTCGCGCGCAGCGCCGCGGCCGCCGTCAGCAGTGCCCGCAGTGTCAACGACGAAACGGTCAGCGGCCGTGGGCTGGTGCAGTCCCAGCAGGGCAGCATCGCGCGCCTGGCCTCGGAAATCGATGAATCGGTGCGCGTGATCAACCAGCTCGCTGCCGACAGCCAGTCCATCAGCGGCGTATTGGAAGTCATCAAGAGCATCGCCGAGCAAACCAACTTGCTGGCCCTGAACGCGGCGATCGAGGCCGCGCGTGCCGGTGAGCAGGGGCGTGGATTTGCCGTGGTGGCCGATGAGGTGCGCACCCTGGCTCGGCGTACCCAGCATTCCACCGAAGAAATCGAACAGATGATCGGTCGCTTGCACAGTGGCGTCGGCGCAGCGGTAAAGGCCATGGGCGCCAGTCATGACATGGCCAATGGCACGGTAGGGCAGTCGGAAAAAGTCCAGCAGGCCCTGGAGAACATCCTGGGTGCGGTAGGCATGATCGTCGATCAGAACCAGCAGATCGCCGCCGCCGTGGAGCAGCAGACGGCCGTCGCCCATGAGATCGATCAGAACATCGTCGCCATCAATCGTGCGGGTGAACATGCGGCGCAGGGTGCCGACCAGACCGAAGCGGCCAGCCATCAGTTGTCGCAGCAGGTCAGGGAATTGAAGCAGCTGATTGGCGCGTTTCGCGTGTAGGAATTATCGTTCGGATAGGATCCGGTTCGGCGTGGTGTTTGTCCTGATTTCGCAGGCGGCCTTTCAATGCACCGTGGATAGGCGACAATTTTGTCACCTGGTCACGGTCTCAAGGAGGCACGGCGATGGCCGCTGTAATCGGCATCAAAGGGCATTGCGCCCAGTGCGACATGACGTTTGAACTCAAGCCCTGGCAACTGAACGCCATTGCCATCGATGAACCCTTTGTCTGTACGTATTGCCATGCCTGCCTGCAGCTGTGTTGCCAGAAACAGCTGCGTCAATTCCGCGCCCTGGACCATTGGGCGTTGGTGCGGCCAAGCATGATCATGCTGACCTGCGCGACCCTGCTGGGGGCGCTGCTGGCTGAGTGGCTGGGGCTGATCAGTGTGATCGGGCAGTTCAATATTTCGCTGATGACGCTGCTGATCCACTTTCTGGTGCTGCGCTACACCCGTCATCGGCAAAAGATGACATTGAATCTGCAAGCCGTCAGCCGGCTACCACTGGAACAACTCGCACGCGTTGCGTGTGCTCGCCTCAGCCAGCCGTGAAGCACTGATGTCCATCCGCTCGGCCAGGGCGGCGCAGATAGCCGGCAAGTGCTGCGGGCTGTTGCGCTGGCCCGGGTACATGGCCGGGGCCATATCCGGCGCGTCGGTTTCCAGCACCACGGCGTCCAACGGTAATTGGGGCAGCACCTTGTGCATGCGCAGCGCCTGCGGCCAGGTGGCGGCGCCGCCCAGGCCCAGCTTGAAGCCAAGCCTGATGTACTCGAAAGCTTCCTCCCGGCTGCCGGCGAACGCATGGATGATGCCGCCCCGCGGCACCCGAATGCGCTTGAGCGTGGAGATCACCGCCGCGTGGCTGCGGCGTACGTGAAGCAAGGCCGGTAGCTGGAAATCCACTGCGAGTTGCAACTGAGCCTCGAACAGCGCTTGCTGGCGTTCACGGTCCAGGTGCTGCACAAAGTAATCCAGGCCGATTTCGCCCACGGCGCACAGTTGTCGGTGGCCATGCAGGCGCGTCAGCCAGTCGCCCAACTCCAGCAAATCGGCGGGGCGGTGCTCATCGAGATACACCGGGTGCAGGCCGAAGGCGGCGAACAAGCCTTTATCCGCCGTCACTAAATCCCACAATCGTTGCCAATTGCGCTGATAAACACCGAGCACCACCATGCGCCGCACACCGAGTTCACGGCTGTGGGCGAGGACCTGCGCACGATCACTGTCGAAGTCGGCAAAGTCCAGGTGCGTGTGGGTGTCGATCAGCTCCACGCTCAGGCCTCGTGAATGCGCTGCTTGAAGGTTCGGCTGATCCCGTGCACGCCGGGCTGGTAGTGTTCTTCTTCGATGGCGGCCAGGGCCAGGCGCAGCGCGGTCTCGGCGATCAGTTGATGCTGCTGGGCCATGGCATTGACCGGCAGCGGCAGGAAGTCCAGCAACTGGGTATCGCCGAAGGTGCCCAGGCGCAGGGGACGCGACTTGAGAGGGAAGTCGTGCAGCGCGTCGAACACGCCTTGCAGCAGCACGTAGGAAGTGGTCACCAGCGCGTCAGGCAAGTGCCCCAAGCGCTGCAGTAATTGCTCCATCAGCTGTCGGCCGCACTCTCGGCTGAAGGCTTCGCCCTGTTCGATGATCACCTCACCGGTGAAACCATCCAGGGCTTCACGGAACCCCGCGGCACGTTCCTGGCTGATGCTCAGCTCCGGGCGTGCGCCGATCAGTGCGATTTGCTTGGGCAGCGGTTGCAGCAGGCTGCTGGTGAGTTGCTGGCAGGCCTGGCGGTCGTCGCTGACCACCGAACAGAACTGGCTGGGCTCCATGACCCGGTCGATGGCGATCACCGGCAAGCCTTTGGCTTGCAGCTCGCGATAGCTGTCGTCGCTGTCCGGCAGGCAGCTGGCGACAAACAGCGCATCGCAACGCCGCGCGCGGAACAGTTGCAGCAGCTGGCGCTCGCTGTCGGCCTCATCATCGGAGCTGGCGATCAGCAATTGGTAACCGCGCGCCCGCGCCCCTTGTTCGAGCAATTTGGCAATCCGTGCGTAACTGGGGTTTTCCAGATCCGGCAGGATAAAGCCCAGGGTGCGCGTGTGCCGGCTGCGCAAGCCGGCGGCTTGTGGGTTAGGCGTAAAACCATGGGCTTGAACCACGGCCCGCACGCGCTCCACCGTCGCGTGACTGATGCGCTGTTGTTCGGCCTTGCCATTGATGACATAGCTGGCGGTGGTTACGGACACACCGGCCAGGCGTGCGATATCACTGAGTTTCAAACCGGGTTTTCCTTGTTTTTTAGAGCGTGCCCCGACATTTTGTCCAATCCTAACCGATTCCAGCCTGCGACCAATGTGCCACAGCAGGCGCCGAGTGGCCCTTCAAGCTTGCGCAATTACCGCGTAATCTGCCATAAATTCTAGATTAAACGTTTCAGCAAGCGTATTTTTACGATGTTCGCCGCTGAGTGGCTACTGCCAATTGACTGCTCAGTCAGTTGTTTTCGAACACCGCTAAGCTGATTTATTCAAAACAATACCTAGTGCGCACCTCGCACTAACTAGGAGAACGGCATGCTCGAGCTCACTGTAGAGCAGATATCCATGGGCCAGGTGGCGGTGGATAAATCTGCTGCCTTGCACCTGCTCGCTGACAAACTGGTGGCCGATGGGCTGGTCGCCGACGGCTATCTCAGTGGCTTGCAAGCCCGCGAAGCCCAAGGCTCGACCTTTCTCGGCCAAGGCATCGCCATTCCACACGGCACCCCGGAAACCCGCGACCAGGTATTTTCCACCGGCGTGCGCCTGCTGCAATTTCCCGAAGGTGTGGACTGGGGCGACGGCCAGGTGGTGTACCTGGCGATCGGCATCGCCGCCAAATCCGACGAACACCTGCGCCTGCTGCAACTGCTGACCCGCGCCCTGGGTGAAACCGACCTCGGCCAGGCGCTGCGCCGTGCCGGTACCGCCGAGGCCTTGCTCAAACTGCTGCAGGGCGCGCCGCAGGAGCTGGCCCTGGATGCGCAGATGATCAGCCTGGGTGTGTCGGCCGATGATTTCGAGGAACTTGTGTGGCGCGGCGCGCGCCTGTTGCGCCAGGCCGATTGTGTAAGCAACGGGTTTGCTGCGGTGTTGCAGCAAGTCGATGCGCTGCCCCTGGGCGATGGCCTGTGGTGGCTGCACAGCGAGCAGACGGTCAAGCGTCCGGGCCTGGCGTTCGTCACGCCGGACAAACCCATGCGCTATCTGGGCCAGCCGCTCAATGGCCTGTTCTGCCTGGCCAGCCTGGGCGAAGCGCATCAGGCGTTGCTTGAGCGCCTGTGCGCCTTGCTAATCGAAGGGCGCGGCCAGGAATTGGGCCGCGCCACCAGCAGTCGCGCAGTGCTTGAAGTACTGGGTGGCGAACTGCCGCCTGATTGGCCCAGCGCCCGCATCACCCTGGCCAACGCCCACGGTCTGCATGCGCGCCCGGCGAAGATCCTCGCCCAACTGGCCAAGGGCTTTGACGGCGATATCCGCGTACGTATTGTCGACGGCCCGGTCGGCGCAGTGTCGGTGAAAAGCCTGAGCAAACTGTTGAGCCTCGGCGCACGACGCGGCCAGGTGCTGGAGTTTATCGCCGAGCCGACCATCGCTGGCGATGCGCTGCCTGCCCTGTTGGCTGCGGTTGAAGAAGGCCTGGGCGAAGCGGTCGAGCCGTTGCCGACGGTAAGCGCCCAGCCTGCCAGCGTCGATATCGAACCGGTGATCAGCGCGCCGCCGCCGGGCAGCCAGATCCAGGCGATTGCCGCCGCGCCAGGGATCGCCATCGGCCCCGCGCACATCCAGGTGCAACAGGTCTTCGACTACCCCTTGCGCGGCGAGTCCTGCGCCGTCGAGCGCCAGCGCCTGCACAGCGCGCTGGGTGAGGTACGTCGCGACATCGAAGGCCTGATCGCACGCAGCACCTCCAAGGCCATCCGCGAAATTTTCATCACCCACCAGGAAATGCTCGACGACCCGGAACTCACCGACGAAGTCGACACCCGCCTCAAGCAGGGCGAAAGCGCTGAAGCCGCCTGGATGAGCGTGATCGAAGCCGCCGCCAGGCAGCAGGAGTCGTTGCAGGATGCCTTGCTCGCCGAGCGCGCTGCCGACCTGCGCGACATTGGTCGTCGTGTATTGGCGCAACTGTGTGGCGTCGACACCGCTCAGGAGCCCGATGAACCTTACATTCTGGTGATGGACGAAGTCGGCCCGTCGGACGTCGCACGCCTGGACCCGGCTCGCGTCGCCGGGATCCTCACGGCCCGTGGCGGCGCCACGGCCCACAGCGCCATCGTCGCGCGTGCCCTCGGCATTCCGGCATTGGTTGGTGCCGGGGCAGGGGTGTTACTGCTCGACGCCGGCACGCCGTTGTTGCTCGACGGCCAGCGCGGGCGCTTGCACGTCGACCCCGACGCCGCCACCCTGCAACGCGCCACGGTCGAGCGCGACACCCGCGAACAACGCCTGCAAGCCGCGTCAGCGCAACGCCACGAACCGGCGCTGACCCGCGACGGCCATGCCGTGGAAGTGTTCGCCAACATCGGTGAAAGCGCAGGCGTTGCCGCTGCGGTGGAGCAGGGCGCCGAGGGCATCGGCCTGCTGCGCACTGAACTGATTTTCATGGCCCACCCGCAAGCGCCGGACGAAGCGACCCAGGAAGCCGAATACCGCCGCGTGCTCGACGGCCTCGACGGGCGGCCGCTGGTGGTGCGCACCCTCGATGTGGGCGGCGACAAACCGCTGCCGTATTGGCCGATTGCCGAAGAAGAAAACCCCTTCCTCGGGGTGCGCGGCATTCGCCTGACCCTGCAACGCCCGCACATCATGGAAGCGCAATTGCGCGCACTGCTGCGTTCGGCCGATAACCGCCCGTTGCGCATCATGTTCCCCATGGTCGGCAGCGTGGATGAATGGCGCGCCGCCCGCGACATGACCGAGCGCCTGCGCCTGGAAATCCCGGTGGCGGACCTGCAATTGGGGATCATGATCGAAGTGCCGTCGGCCGCGCTGCTGGCGCCGGTACTTGCCAGGGAGGTCGACTTTTTCAGCGTCGGCACCAACGACCTGACCCAGTACACCCTGGCCATCGACCGTGGTCACCCGACATTGTCGGCCCAGGCCGATGGCCTGCATCCGGCCGTGCTGCAGCTGATCGACATCACCGTGCGCGCCGCCCATGCCCATGGCAAATGGGTCGGTGTGTGCGGCGAGTTGGCGGCCGATCCGCTGGCGGTGCCGGTGCTGGTCGGCCTGGGGGTGGATGAGTTGAGCGTGTCGGCGCGCAGCATCCCCGAAGTGAAGGCGCGGGTGCGTGAGTTCAGTCTGAGCCAGGCCCAGGGCCTGGCGCAAAAAGCACTGGCGGTGGGTTCTCCCGCCGAGGTGCGTGCTTTAGTGGAGGCCGTGTAAATGGCAAGGATTTTGACCCTGACGCTGAACCCGGCGTTGGACCTCACGGTACGCTTGGCGCGCCTGGAACCCGGCGACGTCAACCGCAGCGAAACCCTGCTCACCCATGCCGCCGGCAAGGGCGTGAACGTGGCGCAGGTGTTGGCGGACCTCGGCCATCAGGTGAGTGTCGGCGGCTTTCTCGGCGCGGATAACCCCCAGGCGTTCGAGGCGCTGATCGCCAGCCGCCAGTTTGGCAACGCCTTCATCCACGTGCCGGGCGAAACCCGCAGCAACATCAAGATCGCCGAGCAGGATGGCCGGGTGACCGACATCAATGCACCGGGGCCGCTGGTGAGCGAGCAGGCGCAAGATGCGCTGCTCCAATTGATCAGCGCCATTGGGGGCGAATTCGACGCGGTGGTGGTCGCCGGCAGCCTGCCGCGCGGCGTCAGCCCGCAGTGGTTTCAGCATCTGCTCGAACTGTTGAAACGCCTGGGTCTGAAAGTGGCCCTCGACACCAGTGGCGAAGCACTGCGCGCCGGTTTGAAGGCCGGCCCCTGGATGGTCAAACCCAATACGCAGGAACTCGCCGAAGCGCTGGACAACGCCCCGGATGCCATCCGCCAGTTGCATCAACAGGGTGTGGAACATGTGGTGGTCTCCGACGGCGCAGCAGGCGTGACCTGGTACCGCTCGGGTACGGCCCTGCATGCCACGCCGCCGACGGTGACGGTTGCCAGCACCGTAGGCGCCGGCGATTCATTGCTGGCCGGCATGCTGCACGGCTTGCTCAGTGGCGACACGCCCGAACAGACCCTGCGCCGCGCCACGGCGATTGCCGCGATGGCGGTGACGCAAATCGGTTTTGGCATCAGCGATGACGCGCAGTTGACGCGCCTCGAAAGCGGCGTCGATGTGCGCCCGCTGACAGAACAATAAGAGGGTTTGTGATGAAATTAGCCATTGTTACCGCATGCCCGAACGGCATGGTCACCAGTGTGCTGTGCGCCCGCTTGCTGGACGCCGCGGCGCAGCGTCAGGGCTGGAGCACCAGTGTTGAAGTGGTGGATGTGCAACGCCCGCAGAGCCAGCTGTCCCAGGCGACCATCGATGACGCCGAGTGGGTGTTGCTGGTCAGCAGCACGCCGGTGGATATGCAGCGCTTTGTTGGCAAGCGTGTATTCCAGAGCACCCCCGCTCAGGCGTTGGCGGATGTCGACGCGGTGTTGCGCCGGGGCGCCGAAGAGGCGCAAGTCCAGGTGGCGAGCCAGGCAACTGCCCAGCAGGCGCCGCGCATTGTTGCCATTACGGCTTGCCCTACCGGCGTGGCCCACACGTTCATGGCCGCCGAGGCCTTGCAGCAGACCGCCAAGCGCCTGGGCTATGACTTGCAGGTCGAGACCCAGGGCTCGGTCGGTGCGCGTACGCCGTTGAGCCCGGAGGCCATCGCCAACGCCGACGTGGTGCTGCTGGCGGCAGACATCGAAGTGGCCACCGAACGCTTCGCCGGCAAGAAAATTTATCGTTGTGGCACCGGCATCGCCCTCAAGCAATCCGAAGCCACGCTGAACAATGCGCTGGCCGAGGGCGCGGTGGAAAACGCGGCCAGCGGTGCGGTGGCCAAGTCGGAAAAAACCGGGGTGTACAAACACCTGCTCACCGGGGTGTCGTTCATGCTGCCGATGGTGGTGGCGGGCGGCTTGTTGATCGCCTTGTCCTTCGTGTTCGGCATCCATGCCTTCGAGGAAAAGGGCACCTTGGCGGCGGCGCTGAAAACCGTCGGCGACCAGGCCTTCATGCTGATGGTGCCGCTGCTGGCGGGCTATATCGCGTACTCGATTGCCGACCGTCCTGGCCTGGCGCCGGGCATGATCGGCGGCTTGCTCGCGGGCACACTGGGGGCCGGTTTCATTGGCGGGATCTTCGCCGGTTTCCTGGCCGGCTACAGCGTCAAGCTGATCTCACGCGCGGTGCGATTGCCGCAAAGCCTGGAAGCCCTCAAGCCGATCCTGATCATTCCGTTGCTGGCGAGTCTGTTCACCGGCCTTGCGATGATCTACCTGGTGGGCCCTCCGGTGGCGCGGCTGCTGACGGGGCTGACGGATTTTCTCAGCACCATGGGCACCACCAACGCGGTGCTGTTGGGCATCCTGTTGGGCGGCATGATGTGTGTCGACCTGGGCGGGCCGATCAATAAGGCGGCGTATGCGTTTTCCGTCGGGCTGCTGGCAGCGTCGAGCGGTGCGCCGATGGCCGCGACCATGGCGGCCGGCATGGTGCCGCCGATCGGCATGGGCATCGCCACCTTCCTGGCCCGGCGCAAGTTCGCCCAGACTGAACGCGAAGCCGGCAAGGCCGCGATGATTCTCGGGCTGTGCTTCATTTCCGAAGGTGCCATTCCGTTTGCGGCCAAGGACCCATTGCGGGTGATCCCGGCCAGCATTGCCGGGGGTGCGCTGACGGGGGCGCTGTCGATGTACTTCGGTTGCAAACTGGCTGCGCCTCACGGTGGGTTGTTTGTGCTGGTGATTCCGAATGCGATGAACCATGCGCTGCTGTACCTGCTGGCGATTGTGGCCGGCAGTGTGCTGACCGGGTTGGTGTATGCGCTGATCAAGCGTCCGGAAGCGGCGGAACTGAAGGTCACTGCTGCCACTGTTTGATGAGGTTTGAAAATGTGGGAGGGGGCTTGCCCCCGATAGCGGTGTGTCAGCTACCCATAGGCTGGCTGATACACCGCCATCGGGGGCAAGCCCCCTCCCACATTTGATCTTTGGTGTTTGTTGGGTCGGTGTCATAACTGTTTCATCGCCGCATGCTTAAGTGGCCCTTTTGATACTCAAGAGGGCACCCGCATGAGCCACTTCGACCTCGGCCGTCGCCGTGTAATGCAAGCTGTCGGCGCCGGCCTGCTGCTGCCGGGCCTGGCGCCGGCGGTGATTGCCTCGGTCAAGGACCGCCCGCAGCTCACCGACGGTGTGCAGTCCGGCGACCTGCTGGGCGACCGGGCGATGATCTGGAGCCGCAGCGACCGCCCGGCGCGGATGGTGGTGGAGTGGGACACCCGCAGTGTGTTCAGCAACCCGCGCCGATTCGTCTCGCCCCTGGCCGATAACCGCAGTGATTTCACGGCCCGCGTCGAACTCACCGGGCTGCCCGCCGACCAAGCGATTTTCTATCGTGTGCATTTCGAAGACGCCCAGACCGGCATCGCCAGCGAGCCATGGTTCGGCCACCTGCGCAGCGTGCCGCAACAGCGTCGCGACATTCGCTTTGTGTGGAGTGGCGACACCGTCGGCCAGGGCTTCGGCATCAACCCGGACATCGGCGGCATGCGCATCTATGAGGCCATGCGCCTGCGCCTGCCGGACTTCTTTATCCACAGTGGCGACACCATCTACGCCGACGGCCCGGTGCCGGCGCAACTGACCACCGAGGGCGGGCGCATCTGGCGCAATATCACCACCGAAGCCAAGAGCAAGGTCGCCGAAACCCTCGATGAGTATCGTGGCAACTACCGTTACAACCTGCTGGACGAAAACGTGCGGCGCTTCAATGCCGAGGTGCCGCAGATCTGGCAGTGGGACGACCACGAGGTGATCAATAACTGGTCATCGAGCAAACAGTTGGACGAGCGTTACCAGACCCGCGACATCAATACCCTGGTCGGCCGGGCACGCCAGGCCTGGTTGGAATATTCGCCGATGCGCCGACAAAGCGCCGACGGAGGCGGGCGGATTTATCGCAAGCTCAGCTATGGGCCGCTGCTGGATGTGTTCGTGCTGGACATGCGCAGCTATCGCGGGCCTAACGACGACAACCTGGGCGGCGAAAAACCCTTCCTTGGACGCGAGCAACTGGACTGGCTCAAGCGCGAACTCAAGGCCTCCCAGGCGCAGTGGAAGGTGGTCGCGGCCGACATGCCGATCGGGCTGGGTGTGCCGGACGGTGAGGTCAGCCCTGGCGTGCCACGCTGGGAAGCCATCGCCAACGGCGACCCCGGCGCGGCCCAGGGGCGTGAGCTGGAAATCGCCGAGCTGCTGGGGTTCCTGCGGGTGCACAAGGTGCGTAACCATGTGTGGCTGACCGCTGACGTGCACTATTGCGCCGCGCATCACTACCACCCGGATCGGGCGGCGTTCCAGGATTTCGAACCGTTCTGGGAGTTTGTCGCGGGGCCCTTGAATGCCGGCAGCTTCGGGCCCAATTCGCTGGACAAGACCTTTGGGCCGCAGGTGATGTTCGAGAAAGCGCCGCCTGCGCAAAACACCTCGCCGTTTGCCGGGTTTCAGTTTTTTGGCGAGGTGCAGATTGATGGGCAGACGGCGGAGTTGACGGTGATCCTCCGAGACTTGGACGGCGTCTCGGTGTTCGAACAAAAACTGCAGCCCGTCTGACTTGGAACACTGTAAAAACTGTGGGAGGGGGCTTGCCCCCTCCCACATTTGATCTTCAGTGGCTGTGAGGGATCAGTACACATCCCGGCGATAGCGGCCTTGTTCGATCAGGCGCTCCACCGCTTCACTGCCGAGGATATCCATCAGCGCCTGGTCCACACCGGTGGCCATTCCCTGCAAACTGCCGCACACATAAATCGCCGCACCCTCGGCCAGCCATTTGCGCAACACATCCGCTGACTCACGCAGGCGATCCTGCACGTAGATTTTTTCGGCCTGATCCCGCGAGAACGCCAGGTCCAGCAGGGCCAGGTCACCGCTGGCCAGCCAGCCTTGCAGCTCTGCCTGGCACAGGTAGTCGTGGGCGATATGTCGCTCGCCGAACAGCAGCCAGTTACGCTGCTGACCGTCGGCAATGCGCGCCTTGAGCAAGCTGCGCAGGCCGGCCAGGCCAGTGCCGTTGCCCAGCAGGATCAGCGGCACCGGCGCGTCGGGCAGGTGGAAGCCGCTGTTGCGGCGCAGGCGCAGGCTGATGCCCGCGCCGATGGCGGCGTGTTCGGTCAGCCAGCCGGAACCCAGGCCGAGGCTGCCGTCCGCGTGCCGCTCCTGACGCACGATCAGCTCCAGCACGCCGTCGCTGGCAATCGAGGCGATGGAGTATTCCCGCTGGCTCAGCGGTATCAGCGCATCGACCAGGGCCTGGGCGTGCAGGCCGACCAGGTGCGTACGGTTCTCCGGCAGTTGGCGCGTGGCCAGGGCCTGGTTGAGCGTTTGCGAAAGGCCTTCGATCAATACGCCGTCGCTGCCCGCAAGGCCAAGCCCTTCCAGGAAGTGTTCGACGGCCTGCGGGCCATTGCGCGGCAGGATTTCCACCAGGTCGCCGGCCAGCCAACTGACCGGTGCGGGCGGCGTGAGGCCCAGCAGGTACACGGGGGCGCCGACGCTGCCAGGGTTGAGCAGGCTGCGTTGGCTCAGGGTCCAGGTTTCAAACCGGGCCGCTTGCCAGGCCGCAGCCGGCGCGTGACCGGTAAGCTGGCCGAGCTGTTGTTGCCAGGTCAGCAAGGCGTCGGTATCGCCGCTGTCGACCTCCACTGGCGCAAACAGCGGGTTGCCACCCTGGTGGGTCAGCCAGAAATGCAGGCGCCGGGCAAAGCCGCAAAAGTGCTCGTACTGCCGGTCACCCAAGGCCAGCACCGAGTAGTTCAAACCCTTGAGCGACACATCCTGACCCAGCACGCTGCGTTCAAAGCCACGGGCGCTGTCCGGCGCTTCACCGTCGCCGAACGTGCTGACCACGAACAGCGCATTTTCCGACTGGCTCAGGTCGTGCTGGCTAAGACTGCCCAGGGGCTGAACCTTCACGGGCAATCCTGCCGCCTGCAACTGTCCGGCCGTCTGCCAGGCCAATTGTTCGGCGAAACCGCTCTGGCTGGCAAAGCCGATCAACCAGGCCGGGGCATCGCTTGCGTGGGCTTCAAGACCCTTGCGCGCGTCCCTGACCTGGCGTTTCTTGCGGCGTCGATCAAGGTAGAGCAACCAGCCGGTAATGAAGAACAGCGGCATGCACAACGCGCTCACGGTGAGCACAATCCGTCCCACCAGGCCCCAGTAGCTGCCGGTGTGCAGGGCATAGACGCTGGTCAGCAACTGCGCCTTGTAGCTTTTGCTGGCGTAGCGTTCATGGGATTTGACCTCGCCGGTGGCCGGGTCCAGGTTGATCTGGTTCAGCGCACGGTCATGGGGCGAGTCTTCCAGCAGGTAAAACACCGTGGCCGGTTGCCCGGCGACGGCCGGCATGCGGATGTTGTAGGCGCTCAAGCCCGGGCCGGCGTTGCTGTAGATGCTGCTCCACATCGCTTCGTAGTTGGCCACGGGTGCCGGGCCTGCGGGCGGCGGGCCGCGCTTGCGCATGCGCTCGTTCTGCGGCGCATCGGAGAGCAGTTGGGTCACGCCACGGTTGAACCAGTCATAGGACCAATACAGCCCGGTCAGCGCGGCCAGCACGTAGAACAGCAGGCACCAGGTGCCGAACACCGAGTGCAGGTCCCAATTGAAGCTGCGGCCCTTTTTGCGCCAGTCCAGGGTCAACCACACGCGCCAGTTGGTGACCTGGCGCGGCCAGCGCAGGTACAGGCCGGAAAGGCAGAAGAACAGCAGGATCAGGGTGCAGGCGCCGGTGATGTTGCGGCCGGTGTCGCCCATGGCGAGGAAGCGGTGCAACTGCAGGATAAAGCCGAAGACATCCTGGCCGACGGCGTCGCCCATGTAATCGCCGGTATACGGGTCGAAGTAGCGCATCTGGCCACGGCGCTCGCCCGGTGGCGGGGTGAAGGACACACGGCCGGCGTTGCCGCTTTCGCTTTCCACCCACAGCATCGCGACGGTCTTGCCTTCGGTAGCTTCCAGCTTACGTACCAGCTCGGCGGGCGGCAGTACACCCGCCTCACGTTTTTGCACGTTCAAGACCGTGGGGTTGAGCGCCCGCAGGATTTCATCCTGGAACGAGTACGCAGCCCCGGTGACCCCCATCAAGGCCAGCACCAGCCCGGCCGTGATGCCGAAGAACCAATGCAACTGGAACAGGGTTTTCTTCAACACGTCGGAGCGCCTCGCTTAGCTGATATCTGGGTCACGGCGCGCATTATGCCGTGGGTTATCAAGAAAAATTCTGTTTTACACACAAAAGCCCCACGCATCCGATGCGTGGGGCCTGGCGAGCATTGACTGCTTTTAGAAGTGGAAGCTGGTGGTCAACAGCGCCGTGCGACCGGCCGCCTGGTTGGCGAAGTGCGTGGAGAAGGCCTTGTCGTAGTAGGTTTTGTCGGTCAGGTTCTGCACGTTCAACTGCAGGTCGACGTTCTTGGTCAGCTTGTAGCTGGCCATGGCGTCGTAGCGGGTGTAGGACGGCACGTACACGGTGTTGCCCGCATCGCCGTAAACCTCGTCGACATAGAAGGCGCCGCCGCCGATGGTCAGCTTGGGCGTGAGGTCGTAGGTGGTCCACAGGCTGAAGGAGTTCTTCGGCGTGTTGGGCATCTGGTTGCCTTTGTTGGAACCGGCGCTCACTACACCGTTACGCCCGTTGAGACCGGATTTGACCAGTTCGCTGTCCAGGTAGGTGTACCCGGCGAACACTTGCCAGTGCTCGGTCAGCTTGCCGCTGGCGGACAACTCAACGCCATCGACCTGGGATTCACCGGCGTTCTCGTAGGTGAGGGCATCGACCAGCACGCGGGTGTTTTTCTTCTCGGTACGGAACACGGCAGCGGTCAGGGACAGGCGGTCGTGGAACAGGTCCCACTTGGTGCCCAATTCGTAGTTGACGGTTTCTTCAGGCTGCAGGTCGCTGGTGGCGGCACCGGCAGACAGCGGGTTGCCGTCGGAACCTTCGCCCACCAGGCCGCCAGCTGGCGTGGCTGATGTCGCGTAGGAGGCGTAGATGCTGCCATTGTCCAAAGGCTTCCACACCAGGCCTGCCTGCCAGTTGAAGAACTGGCTGTCATCCTTGATTTTGCTGCGCCCGGTGGCGGCGTTGGTGTTGGCTTCGGTGTCGAAGGTGTCGTAGCGCAGGCCCACGTTCAACAGCCATTTCGGGTCCAGCTCGATGGTGTCGAACACATAGGCCGCGCGGCTGGTGGCCTTGGTGTTGGTGCCGTTGTAGTTGCGCGCGACGCTGCCGTTCCAGGCATCGTCCGGGTTCGGGTTGCTCAGCGAGGTGCACTGGCCGCCCAGGCTGCCCTTGGCCACGGTGCAAACCGGGTTGGCGTTGGGGCTGACGGTGTAGCCGCTGACACGGGTTTCTTCACCGGTGAATTCCAGGCCGGTGGAATAGGTGTTCTTGAAACCCAGCGCCTGGAAGCTGCCGAACAGGTCGGTCTGGTTGGTGGTCGTGGTGGTGGTGGATACACGGCTGTTGGCGCGGCGCCACACGGTGCCGAACTTGTTGACGTTGAGCTTGCTGTCATCGGGCTGGGTGAGCACGTAGTCTTGGCCGGTGCTGCCGTGGCGCAGGGTGTTCTTCAGCGTCATGTTGTCGTTCAGGTCATGCTCGATGGAGAAGGTGCTGATGTCGGCGCGGGTCTTGCGGAAGTCGCGGCTCTTCAACCCGTAGAAATTGTTGCTGTCGCCGCCGTCGTTGGGTTTGTCGTGCACGTGGGCGGTGGCGGTCGCCGAACCGTAGCCATAGGGAACACCGGAGTCCGGCAGGTCGTCGCTTTCCATGTGGTAGTAGCTGAGGTTGACGCGGGTCGGTGTGCCCAGGCCGAAGGTCAGCGACGGCGCCACACCCCAACGGTCATAGTTCACCGCGTCGCGGCCGGCCACGTTCTGTTCGTGGCTCATCAGGTTCAGGCGGAACGCGGCGCTGTCGTCGAGGAACTGGCGGTTAACGTCCAGCACATAGCGGCGGGTCTGGTCGGAACCGTAGGTGAAGCCGCCATTGGTGAAGTCCCGCGCTTGCGGGGTTTTGCTCACCAGGTTGAGGCTGCCACCGGCTGAGCCACGCCCGCCGAAGGACGAGTTCGGGCCCTTGCTCACTTCGATGGACTCGATGTCGAAGATCTCACGGCTCTGGCCGCCAGTATCGCGCACGCCGTCCAGGTAGGTGTCGCCCTGGGCGTCGAAACCGCGGATGAACGGACGGTCGCCCTGGGGGTTGCCGCCTTCACCGGCGCCGAAGGTAATGCCCGGTACGGTGCGCAAGGCATCCTGCAGCGAGGTGGCGGCGGTGTCCTTGAGCACTTGCTGCGGGACAACGGTGACCGAGCGCGGTGTGTCTACCAGCGGTGCGGTGTATTTCTGCGAAGAGGCTTTTTCCACTTGGTAGGAGGGGGTTTCCTGCTCCTGACCGGTAATGTTGGTGGCGCCGAGGGAAATAGGAGTGCGCTCGCCTTGTGGTTCGGTATTTTCAGCCGCCTGCGCCAAATGGGCGGCAGAGCTGGCGCTGAGGGCAACGCCGATGGCCGAAGCCAGCATGCGTGGTGAACTGGCGGTTGTTGTTGGTTTAGTGCGCGACATGACGTGTCCTTTCCCCAAGGATGTGAGGTCGCGGAATATAGGGGTAACAAGACTTTCTATCAATTGCGATACATTGCTATTCGCATTGAATTTACATTCTTTACACTTTTGGCTTACGGTTTTTGCGCGCTGGTTCGTCCCGGCGTTTTACAGGGAGGATAAGAATCAATACCATTGGCGCCTCTCCGATCTCAGGTATTGCCCCCATGTTGCTGCACATTCCCGGCCTGTTCTCTCGCGAGGAGGTGCAGCGCATTCGCCAAGCCCTGGAAGAAGCCGAATGGGCCGACGGCAAAGTCACCGCCGGGCACCAATCGGCCAAAGCCAAACACAACCTGCAATTGCCCGAGGGCCATCCGTTGGCCAAGGAAATCGGCGCGGCGATGCTCGAGCGCCTGTGGAGCAACCCGCTGTTTATGTCAGCGGCGTTACCGCACAAGGTGTTTCCGCCATTGCTCAACTGTTACACCGCGGGGGGGAGTTTCGACTTTCATATCGACAACGCCGTGCGCCAACCCAAAGGCAGCCACGAGCGCGTGCGCACCGACCTGTCATCCACGCTGTTCTTCAGCGACCCCGACGAATACGACGGCGGCGAACTGGAGATCCAGGACACCTTCGGTCTGCAGCGCGTCAAGCTGCCCGCTGGCGACCTGGTGCTGTATCCCGGTTCCAGCCTGCACAAGGTCAATGCGGTGACCCGCGGTGCGCGCTACGCCTCGTTCTTCTGGACCCAAAGCCTGGTGCGTGAAGACAGCCAGCGCACCCTGCTGTTCGAAATGGACGGCGCCATCCAGCAACTGAGCCGCGACGTGCCCGACCACCCGGCGCTGATCCAGCTCACCGGCACCTATCACAACCTGTTGCGTCGCTGGGTCGAGGTCTGAGATGGGGTTCCTGCTGCGTCGCCAGGAAGTGCTCAATGTCGAGCAGCTGCAATCGATGCTCGACGATTCCCCGGTGCGCGCTGCCCAGGCGATCCTGATCGCGGCGCGGGAAGGTGTGGTGGACGCCCAGGCCCTGCTCGGGCAGATCCTGCTGGAAGGACGTGGCATCGCCCGCGATGAAGCGCTGGCGCTGCGCTGGTTTCGTATTGCCGCGCAGGGCGGGCACTTGATGGCGCGCAATATGGCTGGGCGTTGCCTGGAGCACGGTTGGGGCTGCGCGGCCGATGAAGCGGCGGCTGCGCGGGAATATCGGCTGGCAGCAACGGCCGGGTTGGATTGGGGGCAGTACAACTATGCCAATCTGCTGGCAACCGGTCGCGGAGTCGCTGAGGACCAAGTTCAGGCACTGGCGCTGTATCGCCAGGCCGCCGAGCAGGGCCACGCCAAGTCGATGAACCTGCTTGGGCGTTACCTGGAAGACGGACAGCATTGCGCCAAAGACCTCGAGGCGGCTGTCGAGTGGTATCGCCGTTCAGCCCACGCTGGGGATTTCCGCGGGCAATTCAGCCATGCGGCGGTGCTGGCCGACAGCGGCCAGATCGACGCGGCGCTGGAGTGGTTGCACAAGGCGCTGGCAGGCGGGAATCGCACATTCCTGCGAACGGCACACAAGGCGTTGGCACTGGCGGATGATCCGCGAATTCGCGCCATGGCCCAGGCCTACCAACAACGAGCCGCGGCCTTTTCCTGAGCCATAAAAAAGCCCATGACAGGTCATGGGCTTTTTCTTGCAGCTTGCAGCTTAAAACTTAGCGCTGCTCTTAAACATAAAACGATTTCAACGGCGGAAACCCGTTGAACTCAACCGCGCTATAGCTGGTGGTGTAGGCACCGGTCGACAGCCAGTACAAACGGTCACCGATCGCCAGGTTCAGCGGCAGGCCGTACTTGTAGTTTTCGTACATGATGTCGGCGCTGTCGCAGGTCGGGCCGGCGATGACCACTTCTTCCATCTCGCCTTTCTTCTCGGTCCAGATCGGGAACTTGATGGCTTCGTCCATGGTTTCGATCAGGCCGGAGAACTTGCCCACATCCGTGTACACCCAGCGCTCGACGGCGGTGCGCGACTTACGCGCCACCAGCACCACTTCGCTGACCAGGATGCCGGCGTTGGCGATCAGCGAGCGGCCGGGTTCCAGGATGATTTCCGGCAGGTCGTCACCGAAGTCTTCCTTGAGGAAACGGATGATTTCTTCCGCGTAGGTTTCCAGGCTGTTGGTGCGGGTGATGTAGTTGGCCGGGAAGCCACCGCCCATGTTGATCAGCTTCAGGTGGATGCCGTCTTCTTCCTTCAGGCGTTCGAAGATCACTTTGACCTTGGCGATCGCCGCGTCCCACACGCTGATGTCGCGCTGCTGGGAACCGACGTGGAACGAGATGCCGTAAGGCACCAGACCCAGGTCACGGGCAAGGATCAGCAGGTCCATGGCCATGTCGGTCTGGCAGCCGAACTTGCGCGACAAAGGCCAGTCAGCCGTGGTCGAGCCTTCGGTGAGGATGCGCACATAGACTTTCGAGCCCGGCGCGGCCTTGGCGATGTTGCGCAGGTCGGCTTCGGAGTCGGTGGAGAACAGGCGCACGCCTTTCTCGTAGAAGTAGCGGATGTCCTTGGATTTCTTGATGGTGTTGCCGTAGCTGATACGGTCGGCGCTGACGCCGCGGTCCATGACCTTGTCCAGCTCGTAGATCGACGCGATGTCGAAGCTCGAACCCTTGTCTTTCAACAGGTCGATGATCTCGACGGCCGGGTTGGCCTTGACCGCGTAATACACCTTGGCGAATTCGAAACCGGCGCGCAGGTCATCATAAGCCTGGCTGATCATCGCGGTGTCGATCACCACGAACGGGGTTTCCTGTTTGTCGGCGAACGCCTTCATTTTGTCAAAAGTGGCGCGTGCGAAGTAGTCTTCGACGTTGATCGACATGCTGGGAACTCCTAAGGGCAAACTGTAATTAGCAATGGGTGCAAATGAACGTCCTCCGTATCCCCACTTTGGTTCGCCTACTTCCCAAGGCATGTCGCCGAAAGCAAAAAGGCCATGGGCTACGCTGCCCTTGGCCTTGCTGTCTCGTCGTCAGTACTTGAGCCGGATGGATCGTTTCCAGCATGGACGTTCGGCGCGAACTTTAGGGCTTGACGGGCGTGGGATCAACTAAAAATGTCGCGTTTTTGCACGCGTTCGTCGCGCGACCGCGTGCAGCTCCTTATGTAACCGACCGGTGTGACGGATTGATGTTCCCCGCAGGGGGGAAATTGGGAGTACCTACTTGATTCACCACAGGGCAAATGTGGGAGGGGGCTTGCCCCCGATAGCGGTGTGTCAGCCAATACTTCAGTGACTGGCCCGCCGCAATCGGGGGCGAGCCCCCTCCCACATTTTTAACCTCTGGGTGTCAGGTCAGGCCAGGGCGGTCTCGGCAGGCGAAACGATACTGGTCTTGCCCCCACGCGACTTGCCGGAGCTCAAGTACTCGGCAATCGACTCCTGGGTCACTTCACCCAGAAACACCCGCTCGGCATCCATCACCGGCAACCACGAACGGTTGAACTCGTACATGCGCGACAACAGGATGCGCAGGTGTTCGTCATACGCCGCCGTGGCGTTGAACTCACGCAGATACTGGCCGCAGGTACCGGTCTGACGGTGCAAGTCACGACGGCGTACATAGCCCAGCGCCTTGTTCTCGGCGCAGGTGACCACCACATAGCGGCGGTCGTGCTCGTCCATCAACTCCAGTGCATCGGCCACCGGCGTTTCCGGGCTCACCGACGGCGCGTTGTCTGCCGCATCTTCGGCCTTCACCAGCAGCAGGCGTTTGAGGGTGCTGTCCTGGCCGACGAAGTTGCTCACAAACTCATCCGCCGGGTGGGCCAGCAGCGTATCGGGATGGTCGATCTGCAGCAGCTTGCCGGCGCGGAAGATCGCAATCTTGTCGCCCAGCTTGATGGCCTCGTCGATGTCGTGGCTGACCATGATCACGGTCTTGTTCAGCGCACGCTGCATCTCGAAGAACTCGTTCTGGATCATCTCGCGGTTGATCGGGTCGACCGCGCCGAACGGTTCGTCCATCAGCAGCAAGGGGGCATCCGCCGCCAGGGCGCGGATCACGCCGATGCGCTGTTGCTGGCCACCGGACAGTTCACGCGGATAACGGTGCAGGTACTGCTTGGGCTCCAGCTTGATCATGCTCATCAGTTCGCGAGCGCGGTCGTGGCATTTCTGCTTGTCCCAACCGAGCAGCTTGGGCACCACCACGATGTTCTCTTCGATGGTCATGTTCGGGAACAGGCCGATTTGCTGGATCACGTAGCCGATATTGCGGCGCAGGGTCACTTCGTCGAGGTCGGTGGTGTCTTCGCCGTTGATCAGGATCTTGCCCGAGCTTGGCTTGATCAGGCGGTTGATCATTTTCAACGTCGTACTCTTGCCGCAACCCGAAGGGCCGAGGAATACGCAAATTTCGCCTTCGTTGACGGTCAGGCTTACATCGTTGACGGCGGTGACAGTCTTGCCGTTGCTTTGAAAAGTCTTGGACAGGTTTTGAAGTTCGATCATTTGAGCAATCCTTTTGGAGTCAGCGAGCGTTGCAGCCATTGCAGGAGCAGGTCGGCGAAAATGGCCAGGAGACTGACCAGCACGGCGCCGACGATCAGCATCGACATGTCGCTGCGGCTGATGGAAGCCAGAATAAGTACACCCAGGCCACCGGCGCCGATGGTGGCGGCGATGGTCATCACACCGATGTTCATCACGACGGCGGTGCGCACGCCGGCGAGGATCACCGGCACGGCAATCGGCAGTTCGACCATGCGCAGGCGCTGGCCAAAGGTCATGCCGATGCCCTTGGCGGCCTCGCGAATACCCGGTTCGACACCGGTGAGCGCCAGGTAGGTGTTACGCATGATTGGCAACAGCGAGTAGAGAAACACGGCGGTGATCGCCGGCATCGGTCCCAGGCCCTGGCCGAACTTGGAATAGAACGGCAGCAGCAGGCCGAACAGCGCGATGGACGGTACGGTCAGCAGCACCGTGGCACTGGCCTGCAGCGGGCCGGCCAGGGTGGGGAAACGCGTCATCAGGATGCCCAGGGGCACGCCGATCAGGATCGCGAGGATGACCGCGATGCCAACCAGGGTGATGTGCTGCCAGGTCAGGTGCAGGACTTGGGCCCAATCAAGGTGGGAAAAGGCGTTCAAAAATTCCATGTCTTTTCCTCTTATTGATTGATCGGATGCTGGCGCAGGAAATCTGCGGCAACAGCGGACGGGCTTTCATGGTCAACGTCGACCCGCGCATTCAGCTGGCGCATGGTTTCGTCATCGAACAGCGCGGCCAGCGGCTTGAGCTCGGCAGCCAGTTGCGGGTGCTGGTCGAGGTATTCCTGGCGGATCACCGGGGCGGCGGTGTAGTCCGGGAAGTAGTGCTTGTCGTCTTCCAGCAACTTCAACTTGAAGGCGTTCAGGCGACCGTCGGTGGTGTAGACCAAACCGGCAAACACTTGGCCATTGCGCAGCGCGGTGTAGACCAGCCCCGCGTCCATCTGCCGGGTGTTTTTGCGCGTAAGGTTCATGTCATACAGCTTGACCATGCCGGCCAGGCCGTCGGAACGGTTGGCGAACTCGGTGTCCAGGGCGACCAGGCGATGTTCCTGGGTATCGGCGGCCATGGCGCGGGTGAGGTCACTGATGCTGTTGATCTCGGGATGTTCCTGCGCGACTTTCTCCGGCAATGCCAGGGCGTAGGTGTTGCTGAAGCGCGACGGCGACAGCCAGACCAGGCCTTTTTTCGCGTCGAGTTCCTTCACCCGCGCGTAGGACTGGGCGCTGTCGAGTTTCTCGTCGATGTGGTTGTACGCCACCAGCGACACGCCGGTGTATTCCCAGATCAGGTCCAGCTGACCGCTTTCCTGAGCACTGCGCGCCAGGTTACTGCCCAGGCCACCGGTCACCTGGGCGTCGTAGCCCTTGGTGCGCAGGTACTGGGAGGTGATTTCGGCCAGCAGGGTCTGTTCGGTGAACACCCGGGCGCCGATGCGGATCAGCGGTTTTTCAGCGGCTTGCGCAATACCTGCAAACAGCAGGACGCAGCCGAGTACCAAGCTTAGTTTTTTCATGTCGATTCCTTACCAGGCCTTAAGACGGGCGCAACCCGCGTTCCAGCCAGAGGCGGCTGGCCAGGGTCACCAGGCCATCGAGCAGCAGTGCCAGCAGTGCGGTGCACGCGGCGCCGAGCAGCAGTTGCGGCTGATTGTTCAGGGCGATGCCGGGGAAGATCAGGCTGCCGAGGCTGTTGGCGCCGATCAGGAATGCCAGCGGTGCGGTACCGACGTTGATCGCCAGGGCCACACGCACGCCACCGATAATGATCGGCACGGCGTTGGGCAATTCCACGCGAAACAGCACCTGGCGCGGCGTCATGCCAATGCCGGTGGCGGCTTCCTTGAGTGAGCCCTGCACATTTTTCAGGCCCTCGTAGGTGTTACGCACGATGGGCAGGAGGGAGGCGAGGAACAGCGCGAAAATCGCCGGGCCGCTGCCGATGCCGAGGACGCCGAGGGCGATGGCCAGTACGGCCAGGGGAGGGACGGTGTTGCCGATGTTGAAGATCTGCATGAAACGTTCTGCGCGCCCGACCATGTTCGGTCGGCTGAGCAGGATGCCAGCGGGGAGGCCCACAATCAGGGCGGCCAGCATGGACACTAAAACCAGAATCAGATGAGCTTGCAGGTAAAACAACAAATCGTCGCGGTACAGTTCGATCGTGTTGATGCCGATCCAGTGGACCAGCAGGGCCAGGAGCGCGACGACAACCGCGCCTCCTATCAGCCCTTTGCCATAGCGAATAGCCACAGGCGGACTCCTTTTTTCTTTTGTCGGCGAACACATTTCCGAGCGGCAATGCCATTCCTGGCTGTCGGCAATGAGTTCGCGAAAAGCAGCTCGCCGATACTGGCAAATGCAGTATGCGATCGAGCCATGAGCGCAGCCTCGTCAGGCTAACTTGCTGATTTTTCAGCCCCTGTTCCGAGTGCGTTAGCAGGGGAGTGGACGTCTCGACCTTTTAAAAGGTTCCACACTTGGCACCATTTAGCCACCCCCAATCGGGTGAACGGTGGTCCGGCGCCTGGGGTTTGCGCTATACTCGCCGCCCTTTTTTGACTCACCTGCCAGGCGATTTCCCATGACCCACCAGGCCGCCGAAGTCGCGAAACGCCGCACTTTCGCCATTATTTCCCACCCCGATGCCGGTAAAACCACCATCACCGAAAAGCTCCTGCTGATGGGCAAGGCAATCGCGGTGGCCGGCACGGTGAAGTCCCGCAAGTCCGACCGCCATGCCACGTCCGACTGGATGGAGATGGAGAAGCAACGGGGTATTTCCATTACCACGTCGGTCATGCAGTTCCCGTATCGCGACCACATGATCAACCTGCTCGACACCCCGGGCCACGAAGACTTCTCCGAAGACACCTACCGCACCCTGACCGCGGTGGACTCGGCGTTGATGGTCCTGGACGGCGGTAAAGGCGTCGAGCCACGCACCATCGCGCTGATGGACGTGTGCCGTCTGCGCGACACGCCGATTGTCAGCTTCATCAACAAACTCGACCGCGATATCCGCGACCCCATCGAGCTGCTGGATGAAATCGAAGCCGTCCTGAAGATCAAGGCCGCGCCGATAACCTGGCCGATCGGTTGCTACCGCGACTTCAAGGGCGTGTACCACCTGGCCGATGACTACATCATTGTCTACACCGCCGGCCACGGCCACGAACGCACCGATGTGAAAATCATCGAAAAGCTCGACTCCGACGAAGCGCGTGCGCACCTGGGCGACGAGTACGACCGTTTTGTCGATCAGCTGGAACTGGTGCAGGGCGCCTGCCATGAGTTCAATCAGCAGGAATTCCTCGACGGCCAGTTGACCCCGGTATTCTTCGGTACTGCCCTGGGCAACTTCGGTGTTGACCATGTGCTCGACGCCGTCGTGAACTGGGCGCCAAAGCCCCTTGCCCGTGTCGCCAATGAGCGCACCGTCGAACCGGTCGAAGAGAAATTCACCGGCTTCGTGTTCAAGATCCAGGCGAACATGGACCCAAAACACCGCGACCGTATCGCCTTTATGCGCATCTGCTCCGGCAAATACGAGAAAGGCATGAAGATGCGCCACGTGCGCACCGGCAAGGACGTGCGCATCGGCGACGCGCTGACGTTCTTCTCCTCCGAGCGTGAACAGCTCGAAGAAGCCTACGCCGGCGACATCATCGGCCTGCACAACCACGGCACCATCCAGATCGGCGACACCTTCACTGAAGGCGAAGCGCTGGGCTTTACCGGTATCCCGCACTTCGCCCCGGAACTGTTCCGCCGCGTACGCCTGCGCGATCCGCTGAAATCCAAGCAACTGCGCCAGGGCTTGCAGCAATTGGCGGAAGAGGGGGCCACCCAGGTGTTCTTCCCCGAGCGCAGCAACGACATCATCCTCGGCGCCGTGGGTGTGCTGCAGTTCGACGTGGTCGCCAGCCGTTTGAAGGAAGAATACAAAGTGGAATGCTCCTACGAGCCGATCACCGTGTATTCAGCGCGTTGGATCGATTGCAGCGATAAGAAAAAGCTCGAAGAGTTCTCCAACAAGGCCGTGGAAAACCTGGCCGTGGACGGCGGCGGTCACCTGACCTACCTGGCCCCGACGCGGGTCAACCTGGCGCTGATGGAAGAGCGCTGGCCGGATGTGAAATTCCGGGCGACCCGTGAGCACCATTAAGCGCTGAGCGGTAAAGAACAGAGCGTCGCAATACTAAAAATGTGGGAGGGGGCTTGCCCCCGATGGCAGCGTGCCAGTCGACAGATGAATGGACTGGCCCACCGCTATCGGGGGCAAGCCCCCTCCCACATTTGGGTCTTCATTACGCCATGAATTGGCGAGAACTCGGCTTCGGGTCTAGCGTTTACCCACCGACCGTAAAGGAGACTACCGTGCGAAACGCTCAAAGTGCCATCATCCTGGTGTTGCTGGCCGCCCTGGGGCTGACAAGCTTTCCGGCATGGGCCGACGCCGGAGCGCCCCAGTGGAAGGACACCGGCCCGGTCACCAAGAGAAAGCAGAACGAGGTCAACTCGGGCAGTTGGCAACCCCAGCCCCAGCCCACCGATGTCAAAGACCCGGAAAACCCCATCAACGAAGGGGAAGACAGTGTGACCTTCGATGACGGCGAAACCTGATGAGTGCGCAAAAAAAGAAGCCCCTCCCACCCGGCTGATGCGCAACCTGGCGGGAAGGGCTGTAGAACTCGGATGACCTCGGTGATCGTTCCCGCGCTCCGCGTGGGAATGCATCCCCTGACGCTCCGCGTCACCTGAAGGGCGGGACGCGGAGCGTCCCTGGCGGCATTCCCACGCAGAGCGCGGGAACGATCTCAGGCCACAAATTGCTCCGCGTAGTGGCAAGCCACCTGGCGGTTATCCAGCGGTCGCAACAGCGGCTCCTCGGTGCTGCAGCGTGCCGTTGCATACGGGCAGCGCTTGTGGAAAGCACAGCCAGACGGCGGGTTCAGCGGGTTGGGCAACTCGCCGACGATCTTGATCTTCGGCTTGTTCGGGTCCGGGTGGATGGTCGGGGTGGCCGACAGCAGCGCCTGGGTGTACGGGTGCAGGGGGCGGGCGTAGATGTCTTCCTTGGGACCCACTTCCACCGGGCGGCCGAGGTACATCACCATCACGTCGTCGGCAACGTGCTGCACCACCGCCAGGTTGTGGGAGATGAACACGTAGGCCGTATTGAATTCCTGCTGCAGGTCCATGAACAGGTTGAGCACCTGGGCCTGAATCGAAACGTCCAGCGCCGAGGTCGGTTCATCCGCCACCAGCACTTTGGGTTGCAGCATCATTGCCCGTGCCAGGGCGATACGCTGACGCTGGCCACCGGAGAACATGTGCGGGTAGCGCTGATAGTGCTCGGGGCGCAGGCCCACTTGCTTCATCATTGCCTGCACTTTCTCGCGGCGTTCGGCGGCGGACAGGTTGGTGTTGATCAGCAACGGTTCGCCGAGCTGGTCACCGACCTTCTGCCGTGGGTTCAACGAAGCGTACGGGCTCTGGAACACCATCTGCACGTCTTTGCGCAATTGCTTGCGCTGGGCCTTGTCGGCGCCGGCCACTTCCTGGCCGGCGATTTTCAGGGAGCCTGAGGACGGTTCTTCGATCAGTGTCAGGGCGCGGGCCAGGGTGGACTTGCCGCAACCCGACTCGCCCACAACAGCGAGGGTCTTGCCGGCTTCCAGTTCGAAGGACACACCATTGAGGGCACGCACGGTGGCGTGGCCCTTGAACAGGCCACGGGACACTTCGTAGTGACGGGTCAGGTCGCGGGCGGTAAGAACGACGGCCATTACGCCACCTCCTGGTTCAAGGGGTAGAAGCAGCGCGCGAGGCTGTTGGTTTTCGGATCAAGGCCTGGACGCTGGGTGCGGCAGTTGTCCTGCACGTACGGGCAGCGCGGCGACAGCAGGCAACCTTGCGGGCGGTCATAGCGGCCCGGCACGATGCCCGGCAGCGTGGCCAGCCGCGTGGCGCCCAGGCTGTGTTCCGGAATCGCCTTGAGCAGCGCTTCGCTGTAAGGGTGCGCCGGGATGTCGAACAGTTGCGGCACCTGGCCCACTTCCACGGCTTGGCCGGCGTACATCACGCAGACGCGCTGGGCGGTTTCAGCCACCACCGCGAGGTCGTGAGTGATCAGCACCAGGCCCATGTTCTGTTCTTTCTGCAAGGCCAGCAGCAGTTCCATGATCTGCGCCTGGATGGTCACGTCCAGGGCAGTGGTCGGTTCGTCGGCGATCAGCAGTTTCGGCTCGCCGGCAATCGCCATGGCGATGGCCACGCGCTGGCTCATACCGCCGGACAGCTGGTGCGGGTAGGCATCCATACGGCTGGCGGCGCCAGGGATTTCCACCTTTTCCAGCAGTTCGATGGCGCGCTTGCGTGCTTGCTTGCCGGACATTTTCAGGTGCAGGCGCAGCACTTCTTCGATCTGGAAACCCACGGTGTAGCTGGGGTTCAGCGCGGTCATCGGGTCCTGGAACACCATCGCCAGGTCTTTGCCGACGATCTGGCGGCGCTGACGGTTGCTCAGCTTGAGCATGTCCTTGCCGTCAAAGGTCAGCGCATCGGCGGTGACGATGCCGGGGTGTTCGATCAGGCCCATCAGCGCCATCATGGTCACGGATTTACCCGAGCCCGACTCGCCAACGATCGCCAGCACTTCGCCCTTGTCGACGGAGAGGTCGAGGCCATCGACCACCGGCACGGCGGTCTTGTCGCCGAAGCGAACGTTGAGATTCTTGATTTCTAACAGTGACATGGGAATCTCCTCAGGCGGCGTTCTTGAGTTTCGGGTCCAGCGCGTCGCGCAGGCCGTCACCCATCAAGTTGATTGCCAGCACGCTGAGCAAAATGGTCAAGCCAGGCAGGCTCACTACCCACCAGGCGCGTTCGATGTAGTCGCGGGCCGAAGCCAGCATGGTGCCCCACTCCGGGGTTGGCGGTTGTACGCCAAGGCCGAGGAAGCCCAGGGCGGCGGCATCGAGAATTGCCGACGAAAAGCTCAAGGTCGCTTGGACGATCAGCGGCGCCATGCAGTTGGGCAGCACGGTGATGAACATCAGGCGCGGCAGGCCGGCACCGGCCAGGCGCGCAGCGGTCACGTAGTCTCGGTTCAGTTCGCCCATCACCGCGGCGCGGGTCAGACGCACGTAGGACGGCAGCGACACGATGGCGATGGCGATCACGGTGTTGATCAGGCCAGGGCCGAGGATTGCGACGATGGCTACAGCCAGCAGCAGCGACGGCAGGGCCAGCATGATGTCCATCAGGCGCATGATGGTCGGGCCCAGCACGCGCGGGAAGAACCCGGCGAACAGACCCAGCAGGATGCCCGGGATCAGCGACATCACCACCGACGACAAACCGATCAGCAGCGACAGGCGCGAGCCCTGGATCAGGCGCGAGAGCAGGTCGCGGCCCAGTTCGTCGGTGCCCAGCAGGAACTGCAGTTGCCCACCTTCCAGCCAGGCCGGAGGGGTCAGCAGGAAGTCGCGGTACTGCTCGCTGGGGTTATGCGGGGTCACCCACGGGGCGAAGATCGCGCAGAACACGATTACCAGCATGAACAGCAGGCCGGCAACCGCGCCTTTGTTCTTGGAGAAGGCTTGCCAGAATTCTTTGTACGGGGACGGGTACAGCAGGCTTTGATCGACTGCTGACACTTGAGTAGGTGTGGTCATGGTCATGATCTCAGCGCTGGTGACGGATGCGTGGGTTGGCGAAGCCGTAGAGGACATCCACGACGAAGTTCACCAGGATCACCAGGCAGGCGATCAACAGGATGCCGTTCTGCACCACCGGATAGTCCCGCGCGCCAATGGCTTCGATCAGCCATTTGCCGATGCCGGGCCACGAGAAGATGGTTTCGGTCAGTACCGCACCGGCCAGCAGGGTGCCGACTTGCAGGCCGACCACGGTGAGCACCGGAATCAACGCGTTGCGCAGGCCGTGAACGAAGACCACGCGTGCCGGCGACAGGCCTTTGGCCTTGGCGGTACGGATGTAGTCTTCACGCAATACTTCGAGCATTGAAGAACGGGTCATCCGCGCAATCACCGCCAGCGGGATGGTGCCGAGCACGATGGCCGGCAGGATCAGGTGGTGCAGGGCGTCCCAGAACGCGTCCGGCTCGTCGGCCAGCAGCGTGTCGATCAGCATGAAGCCGGTGCGCGGCTCGATGTCGTAGAGCAGGTCGATACGCCCGGAAACCGGGGTCCAGCCCAGGCTCACCGAGAAGAACATGATCAGGATCAGGCCCCACCAGAAGATCGGCATCGAATATCCCGCCAGGGAGATGCCCATCACCCCGTGGTCGAACAGGGATCCTCGTTTCAAGGCCGCGATCACCCCGGCCAGCAGGCCCAGGATACCGGCGAACAGCAGGGCGGCCATGGACAGTTCCAGGGTCGCCGGGAAGAGTGCGGTGAACTCGGTCCACACGCTGGTGCGGGTACGCAGCGATTCGCCAAGGTCGCCCTGGGCGAGCTTGCCGACGTAATCCAGGTATTGCGCATACAGCGGCTTGTTAAGGCCAAGGCGCTCCATTGCCTGTGCGTGCATCTCGGGGTCGACGCGGCGTTCGCCCATCATGACTTCTACGGGGTCGCCGGGGATCATGCGAATCAACGCAAACGTCAGCAACGTGATGCCGAAGAACGTGGGGATCAACAACCCCAGTCGGCGGGCAATAAAACTAAACATCTTGGTGTGTACCTCAATCAGCCGGTTAGGCAGGTTCGGCGCCGTCAGGATCGACGGCGCCGAGCGTTTTTCTTATTACTTCACCTGGGTGGTGGCGAAGTTATTGGTCCCCAGAGGGCTTTGGGTGAAGCCTTCTACGTTCTTGCGCATGGCGGTGAACAGTTTCGGATAAGCCATGGGCAGCCATGGTTGGTCCTTATCGAAAACATCCTGTGCTTGTTCATAGAGTGCAGCGCGCTCGGCCGGTTCAGCGATGGCGCGGGCTTTGTCGATCAAGTCCTGGAACTCCTTGTTACACCAGCGCGCGTAGTTTTCGCCGTTTTTCGCTGCATCGCAACTCAGGTTTGGCGTCAGGAAGTTGTCAGGGTCGCCGTTATCACCGACCCAGCCCGCCGAAACCATGTCGTGCTCGCCGTTTTTCGCACGCTTGAGCATTTCGCCCCATTCCATGACCTTGATATTGATCTTCAGGCCAATCTGCGCCAGATCCGCCTGCATGCGCTGGGCGCCGAGCATCGGGTTGGGGTTGGTCGGGCCGCCGCCGTTACGGGTGAACAGGGTGAATTCGGTGCCTTCCGGTACGCCGGCTTCCTTGAGCAGGGCGCGGGCCTTGTCCAGGTCGCGCGGTGGGTTCTTCAGCTTGTCGCTGAAACCCAGCAAGGTCGGCGGATACGGGCCGGTACCCACCACCGCGTTGCCTTTGCCGAACAGGGCTTCGGTATAGCCTGCCTTGTCGAACGCGATGTTGATCGCGTGACGCACCCGCGCGTCGCTCATGTATTTGTGGGTCGTGTTCAGCGCGGTGTAACTGGTGGTCATCGCCGCCAGTTCATCGACTTTCAGGTTAGGGTCTTTCTTGATGCTGGGAATGTCATCCGGCTTGGGGAACAACGCGATCTGACATTCATTGGCCTTGAGCTTCTGCAGGCGCACGTTGTTGTCGGTGCTGATCGCCAGGATCAGCGGGTCGACTGCCGGTTTGCCGCGGAAGTAGTCGGGGTTGGCCTTGAAGCGCGCCTGGGCGTCTTTCTGATAACGGGTGAAGATGAACGGGCCAGTGCCGATAGGCTTGGCGTTCAGATCCTCGGTCTTGCCGGACTTGAGCAACTGGTCGGCGTATTCCTTCGAATGGATTGAAGAGAATGCCATGCCCAGGTCGGCCAGGAACGGTGCTTCAGGACGGGTCAGGGTAAAGACGACGGTGTGATCGTCGATCTTCTCTACGCTCTTGAGCAGTTCCTTGAAGCCCATGCTTTCGAAGTACGGGTAGCCCACGAGGGACTTTTTATGCCAAGGGTGATTCGGGTCCAGCTGACGCTGGAAACTCCAAAGCACGTCGTCGGCATTCATGTTGCGCGTGGGTTTGAAATAGTCGGTGGTGTGGAACTTGATGTCTTCACGCAGGTGGAACGTGTAGGTCAGGCCATCGGCGCTGATTTGCGGCAGGTCCTTGGCCAGGGCCGGGACCACTTCGGTGGTGCCGGGCTTGAAATCCACCAGGCGGTTGAACATGGTTTCCGCAGCGGCGTCAGCGGTCACGGCGGTGGTGTACAGGACCGGGTCAAAACCCTCGGGACTGGCTTCGGTGCAGACCACCAGCGGTTTGGCCGAAACGCCGATCGCCACGCTCAGCAGCGCAGCGGCCATGGCAGCTTGTAACGGGAGCATTTTCATTCAGAGCCCTCTGCAATCGATGGAGCCAGAAACACGTAGACGGCGGGCTCGTCCTGAGCCCGCCGTCTGCCTGGCGCTAATTAAAGAATGTTGAACGGGATGGTGGTGACCAGACGGAACTCTTTGATGCTGCCGTCGGACTGGAACTCGCTGCCACGGTGCTCAACATAGGTTGCGCGCACGGTGGTGGCTTTGAGTGGGCCGCTTTGCAGCGCGTAAGAGGCGCCTACACCGTATTCCTGGTGCTTCTCGCCGTCCTGGGACTGGATACCGTCGTAGGCGAACTTGGCCCGGCCATTGTTGCCGGTGTAGTGGGTACCGTCGATGTCCCAGCCGCGCGCCGAGTAGGCGTTGAACTTCAGGCCTGGCACGCCGTATTCAGCCATGTTGATGGCATAGGCGATCTGGAAGGACTTCTCGTTCGGGCCGTTGAAGTCCGAAGTCAGGGAGTTGGCCAGGTAGATGCCGTTGGTTTCGTGCAGGTAGTCGAAGTACTCGTTACCGTTCACTTGCTGGTAAGCGAAGGTCAGGCTGTGTGCCTGGTGAGTCAGGCCCAGGGAGAGGGAGAAGGTATCGTTGTCGATTTCCCCCATCTCTTTTTTGCCTTCATCGACGGTTTTGTAATAGTTGAAGCCGGTGGTCAGGCCCAGCTGCTGAGCATCGCCCAGCTCGTGGGTTGCGCCGAAGTAGTACTGGTTCCAGAAGTCCTTCACGTTGGCGGCGAAGAAGCTGGTCTTCAGGCTTTTCAGCGGCTGGTAGTTCACACCCAGGGTCGACACTTTGTCGGTTTCTGCGCCATTGCCGTACTCAGTGCGGAATTTCGACAGGCTCTGTTCGGTACGCGGCGAAACGCGGTCGAAGATACCGCCCTGGAAGGACAGGTTGCTGAACTCTTCGCTGTTGAAGCTCACACCCTGGAAGCTGGAAGGCAGCGCACGGTTGCCGATGGTGTCGACGATGCCGCTGCTGAAGTTCTGGCGACCGGCGGTCAGCGTGGTGTTGGACACGCGGAACTGCACGTTGGCCAGGCCCAGTTTGCTCCACTGGTCTACGGCGTTGCCGTCGGAATCGGCCAGGGTGCGGTTGGAGCCGCCCTTGATATCACGCTTGCTGCGGTCCAGCACCAGTGCGTTGTACACCGCCACTTCGGTCTTCACGCCAACGGTGCCCTGGGTGAAACCCGAGCTGGCGTTGAGGATGGTGCCCTGTACCCAGTTGGTACGGTTGCGGTCGGTACGGGTTTCGCCGTGCTTCTGGTACGAGAAGGTGCCCCCACGGTACTTGCTTTCGTGGCCGTACCAGTTACGCGTGGTGCCGCCCAGGCTGAAATCTTCGATAAAGCCTTTGGCCTCGCTTTGGGCGCTGGTGCCGGCCAGGGTAGTCGGAACGAAGTCCTGGCTCTGCGTTTCAGCGTAGGCGGTGGCCGTGATGCTGCTGATGGCCAAGGCCAGAAGCGCTTTGCTGCTCAGTTTCATGGGTGAAGCTCCTTTGGTTCTCTTTTTTATGCCGGCCTTTTTTAGGTGAACCGGCTATTGGGTGTGTAACTCGTTCAAGCTGTTGCAAACGTTTGGCGTAGGAAAAATCCCAACAAAAGGCTGCACGTTTGCCCGGGAGCCAACTTCGCTCCCTGCAATCCGGTTATTTTTTCTTATGGGGTGATACTGACGCCCGAAAACACGTTGCGGCCGAAGGGGCTCACCTTGAAGCCTTCGACTTTGGCGCTTAACGGCTGGTTGACCGTCGAGTGGGCGACTGGCGTGATCGGCACCTGCTGCTTGAGCAGTTGCTGCGCCTGTTTGTACAGAACAGTCCTTTGTTCACGGTCGGTCACGACCTTGGCTTGCTTGATCAGCTTGTCGTACGCCGGGTCGCACCACATGGAGTAGTTGTTCCCGCCGATGGCGTCGCAGCTGTAGAGGGTGCCCAGCCAGTTGTCCGGGTCACCGTTGTCACCGGTCCAGCCGATCAGGCTGACATCGTGTTCACCGTTCTTGGTGCGCTTGATGTACTCGCCCCATTCGTAACTGACGATCTTCACTTTCAGGCCGATCTTGGCCCAATCGTTCTGCAGCATTTCGGCCATCAGCTTGGCGTTGGGGTTGTACGGACGTTGTACCGGCATCGCCCAGAGGGTGATCTCGGTGCCTTCCTTCACACCGGCGGCCTTGAGCAGTTCCTTGGCTTTTTCCGGGTTGTAGGCGGCGTCCTTGATGCTGTCGTCGTAGGACCACTGGGTCGGCGGCATGGCGTTGACCGCCAGTTGCCCGGCGCCCTGGTACACCGCATTGAGAATGCTCTGCTTGTTGACCGCCATGTCCAGCGCCTGGCGCACTTCGAGCTGGTCGAACGGCTTGTGGCGCACGTTGTAGGCGATGTAGCCGAGGTTGAAGCCGGGCTTGGTCAGCAGTTGCAGGTTCGGGTCGGCCTTGAGCGCGTCCACGTCGGCAGGGCGCGGGTGCAGGGTGACCTGGCATTCGCCGGCCTTGAGCTTCTGCACACGTACGGAAGCGTCGGTGTTGATGGCGAAGATCAACTGGTCGAGCTTGACCCGGCTCGGGTCCCAGTACTGTTTGTTCGCCACGTAACGGATCTGCGAGTCTTTCTGATAACGCTGGAACACAAACGGGCCAGTGCCGATTGGCTTCTGGTTGATATCGCTGGGTTTGCCTTCCTTGAGCAACTGCTCGGCATATTCGGCCGAGAGGATCGCTGCGAAGCTCATGGCGATGTTTTGCACGAACGCGGCGTCGACCGTGTTCAAGGTCATTACCACGGTGTACGGGCCGGTTTTTTCGACCTTGGCAATGTTCTTGTTCAGGCTCATGCCGTTGAAGTACGGAAATTCGGTGGGGTAGGCCTTGCGAAACGGATGCTCGGGGTCAAGCATGCGGTTGAAGGTGAACAGCACGTCGTCGGCATTGAAGTCGCGCGTGGGCTTGAACTCCTTGCTGCTGTGGAACTTCACCCCTTCACGCAGGTGGAAGGTGTACGTCAGGCCGTCTTCGGAGATATCCCACTTGGTCGCCAGCCCAGGCACTACGTCAGTCGCACCTTTTTCGAACTCGACCAGGCGGTTGTACAGCGGCTCCGCGGCATCGTTGTCGGTGGCGGTGGTGTATTGCGCTGTGTCGAAGCCTGCCGGGCTGCCTTCGGAGCAGAACACCAGGCTCTTCTTGTCGGCGGCCTGAGCGGTCGTGGCCACAGCCAGCAGGCTGGTGGCAAACATTGCGGATAGAACGAGGGTATGGCGCATGACGATTCCGATCCTTGTCTGTAGTTATCAACAGCGAGCAATCCCTCAGGCGTGTAGCCAGGGGGACAACGCTGGTTCCCACATGCGGTAAGTGCCTTTCCCAACTTGGCGCCTCTGCAGTCCTACGACGTTATGGGTCGCGGACTTCGCAGTAAATGCGCCAAATCAGACTGACCCTGTAGGCAACGGAGCCACGAAGCGCAGTTCATTGCTGTAGGACGGCAATGCTTACGAATGTGGTCTGTTTCCTACGGGCCGGGCAGATGCAATAACGGCGACGTTGTGAAACGTCGCCGTCAGTGACTCTTACTTGCCGCTTACGCTGACGCCGTAGAAGGAGTTCAAGCCAAACGGGCTGATCTTGAAGTCCTGCACGGTGTTGCGCATGGGTTGATACACCGTCGAGTGCGCGATAGGTGTCATCGGAACTGCATCTTTGAGTACATGTTGCGCCTGCTTGTACAGCTCGGTGCGTTTGGCGACATCCGAAGTGGCCTTGGCTTCTTTCACGATGCCGTCGAATTTCTTGTCACACCATTTGGAGAAGTTGTTACCCGACAGCGAGTCGCAGCCGAACAGCACGTTCAGCCAGTTGTCCGGGTCACCATTGTCGCCGCTCCAGCCAATGATCATGGCCTGGTTCTCGCCGCCCTTGGAGCGCTTGATGTACTCGCCCCACTCGTAGCTGGTGATCTTGACCTTCAGGCCGATCTTGGACCAGTCGTTCTGCAGCATCTCGGCCATCAGCTTGGCGTTCGGGTTGTACGGACGCTGAACCGGCATGGCCCATAAGACGATCTCGGTACCTTCCTTGACGCCGGCTTCCTTGAGCAGCGCCTTGGCTTTTTCAGGGTTGTACGCCGCGTCCTTGATCGTGGTGTCGTAGGACCACTGGGTCGGCGGCATGGCGTTGACGGCCAGCTGACCGGCGCCCTGGTACACGGAGTCGATGATCTGCTGCTTGTTCACCGACATGTCCAGCGCCTGACGGACGCGCAGGTCAGCCAGAGGATTCGGCTGATCGCTGCCCTTGACCTTGTCCATCACGTTGTAGGCAACGTAACCGAGGTTGAAGCCGGCCTGGTGGGGCAGCTTCAGGTCTTTGTCTTCGCCCAGCGCCTTCAGGTCGGCCGGACGTGGGAACAGGGTGACCTGGCATTCGTTTTTCTTGAGCTTCTGGATACGTACCGACGGGTCGGTGGTGATGGCGAAGATCAGGTTATCGATCTTCACGTCTTCAGGTTTCCAGTAGTCCTTGTTGCCGGTGTAACGGATGTTCGAGTCTTTCTGATAGCTCTTGAATACGAACGGGCCAGTGCCGACCGGTTTCTGGTTGATGTCGGCGGGTTTGCCTTCCTTCAACAGTTGGGCTGCGTATTCGGCGGACTGGATCGAGGCGAAGCTCATCGCCAGGTTCTGGATGAAAGCGGCGTCCACGGTGCCAAGGGTGAACTTGACGGTGTGGTCATCGAGTTTTTCGATGTTCTTGATGTTGGTGTCCATCCCCATGTCCGTGAAATACGGGAACTCGGTGGGGTAGGCCTTACGGAATGGATCGTCTTTATTGATCATCCGGTTAAACGTGAACAGTACGTCGTCGGCCGAGAATTCACGAGTCGGCTTGAAGTACGGGGTGGTGTGGAACTTGACGCCTTCGCGAAGGTGGAAGGTGTAGGTCAGGCCGTCCGGGGACACGTCCCAGCTGGTGGCGAGGCCAGGAACCACGGCGGTGCCGCCACGTTCGAACTGGCTCAGGCGGTTGAACATGGTTTCGGCCGAGGCATCGAAGTCTGTTCCGGTGGTGTACTGGCCTGGGTCAAAACCGGCCGGGCTCCCTTCGGAGCAGAACACCAGGTTAGTTGCCGCTTGGGCAAAAGGGGCTGCGGCCATAAGGCCAGCGCTCACTAATAACGGAAGGACTGCGTGTTTAAGCATGTTGGCCTCATGATTTGTTGTCATTTTTGGTGGTGAGGGCGACCTCGTGAGTCGGCCTGCGGATACTTATGCAGGCGCCATACCCATTGCAAGATGTTGAACGGTCGCGAGCGCCAAACAGTGGGACGGGCGTACAAGAATGTCGCATTTATGAAAGTTTGGACATAAATGCGTCAGTTTGGCGGGTTTTTTCGGTGCGCGGCGCGCACCGAAAAAGCCCAATCGAGGTGTCTAGCGCACTCGATTGGGGCATGGTTGTTACTTATCTAGACTTACGCCGTAGAACGGTGTGAGCCCAAACGGGCTGATCCTGAAATCGCGAACTTCCTTGCGCAGGGGTTGGAAAACCGTCGAGTTCGCAATAGGCGTTATAGGTACTTGTTCCTTAAGGATTTGTTGCGCTTGCTGATACCACTTGATGCGCTGCTCGCGGTCGTTGCTGACCTTGGCCTGCTGCACCAGCTTGTCATACGCCGGGTTACACCATTTGGCGTAGTTGCTGCCCTTGACCGCGGCACAACTGTAGAGCACGCCGAGCCAGTTATCCGGGTCGCCGTTGTCGCCGGTCCAGCCGTAGATCATCGCGTCATGTTCGCCATTTTTGGCGCGCTTGATGTATTCGCCCCACTCATAGCTGACGATATTGGCCTTGATGCCGACCTTGGCCCAGTCCTGCTGAATCATCTGCGCGGACATGCGCGCGTTCGGGTTGGAGGCGCGCTGCACGGTCATTGCCCACAGGTTGATGGTGCTACCTGGTGCAACCCCTGCTTCTTTTAGTAGCGCCCTGGCCTTGGTCGGGTCATGGGGGGCGTCCTTGATGTTCGGATCATAAGACCACTGTGCAGGCGGCAGCGCGTTCTGCGCCAATTGTCCGGCACTCTGGTAGACCGCCTTGATGATGGCCGGTTTGTCGATGGCCATGTCCAAGGCCTGGCGCACCTTGAGCTGGTCCAGCGGCGGATGGGTGACGTTGTACGCCAGGAAACCCAGGTTGAAACCGGCCTGCTGCAACACGCGCAGGTTTGGGTCCTGCTTCATCACTTCGATGTCGGAGGGGCGCGGGTAGCCGCTGACCTGGCATTCACCCGCCTTGAGTTTCTGCAGGCGCGCAGCGGCGTCAGGGGTGATGGCGAACACCAGGTTGTCGAGTTTCACGTCCTCGGGTTTCCAGTACTGCTGATTGGCGACGTAGCGGATCTGCGCGTCTTTCTGGTAGCGCTTGAACACGAACGGGCCGGTGCCGACCGGCTTCTGGTTAATGTCCTCGGCCTTGCCTTGCTTGAGGAGCTGGTCGGCATATTCGGCCGATTGCACCGAAGCGAAACTCATCGCCAGGTTCTGCACGAACGAGGCGTCAACGTTGTTCAGGTTGAAACGCACGGTGTGGTCGTCGAGCTTGTCGATGTGCTTGATCGTGGTGTTCAGGCCCATGTCGGTGAAGTAGGGCGATTCGGAAGGGTAGGCCTTGCGAAACGGACTCTCGGCATCCAGCAGGCGATTGAAGGTAAACAGCACGTCATCGGCGTTGAAGTCGCGGGTCGGGGTGAAGTAATCGGTGGTGTGAAACTTCACCCCGTCGCGCAGGTGGAAGGTATAGGTCAGACCGTCGTCGGACACCTCCCAGCGGGTGGCGAGGCCGGGCTCGACTTCGGTGCCGCCGCGTTTGAACTGGGTCAAACGGTTGAACACGGTTTCGGCGGAGGCGTCAAAATCGGTGCCGCTGGTGTACTGGCTGGGGTCGAAGCCGGCGGGGCTGGCTTCGGAGCAGTAGACCAGGGTGCTGGCGGCGTGGGCCATCGGCATGAAAGCCAGCAGGCCGGCGGCGAGGAGCATTGGTTTGAAGGTGATTCTGTCCATGGAGACCCCTGGGAACGAAAACGGCGGTGACCGAGGTTACCGCCGTTCAGGTTTGTCAGGTAGGGGAGAGTCACTTCACTGCGAAGATCGTCTCAATCACACAACGGTTGGCGTCGATACTTCCATTTTGGTGGGGGCCGATTTATCGATCTCGTAGCCGTCGCTGTTCAACTCATTACTTCTACGTATCGTGAAAGTCCTTGAACTCTTTATGTCCATATCCCGGCTGGTGATCAGGCCATCTTCCGTTTCATGCCTCAGGCGCCAGTTGGTCTCGGCGATGACCGTGTGTGTGTCACCGGCGGGGTTATAGTTGATGGTAAACGTCTTGTTGCCGGCGGCAACGCTATAGCCTTCTTTCAATACAGGCGGACTTAGCTCCATGAGTGCTGGAAACGAAGAGCCTTGATGGGCGACTTCCGAGATCCGTGCACGCAGCGCCATGTCGGGAATGGCGTCCTCAAACTGCTCTACTCTTTTTAATCTTTTTTCAAATTCAGAGTCCGAGGTGTAATCCAATTCGGTATTGATTTCTACACCTTCTTGTCTGGTGATCACGCGGTAGCGTTCACGAGTCAAGTCAGGCAGGAAGCTGGTGGAGTATTCACTTTGGGAAGCGGACGCTTCCCACGGTACGGCTGTTTCACCTGGGGTGACAGCGAACTTACCGTCATCAATTTTCCAGGAGGTTGTCAGCTTTCTCTTCACGGCTGATCCGTCCTGATACAGCGTGTTGTTGAACAGATAGTCGGTGTTTTCCTCTAAATTCAGGTAGTCGTCGAATTTTTCGGCGCCCGCGGTTTTTGAACCATCCGATTCGAGGAACCGCTCCGAAATCTTTGGCGTGGTCGAGGATGTGTCGCTGCCCGTTGGCGACGCAGGGCGTTTCCAGGGCCAGGAAAACCCGCCTCCATCGCCCGGAGCCCTTACCCATTCCCCGCCGCGACCAGGATTGATCGTCATCATGCCTCTGCCGGTCTGCGGGCTGATAATGCGGGCACTGGCAGCGCCCGTGCGGTAACGGCTTTCGATTTCAAACACCTTGCTGATGCCCGTTTCGTCGGTGTACCGAACAAACTGACGGTATAGGCCAGTACTGTCCTTGATTCGATAAACGCCCAGTGCATCGGGTGAGACGCCGGCGATCAGCTGCTCGCCTCCGGGTGTGGCGTAGGGACTCATGGGAAAGAGTGGCTTTGATGTTGGCGCAGGCAGGGGTGACCCTTTACCCACAGGGCTGCCGGATGAGGGACCGGGTTGCGCTTCATCAACCGTGCTGGTCTGTGGCTCGGGCGTGTCGACGACCCCCACGGGGTCTGACGGCTTCTCACGGGGTGACACCACCGGGTCTTCGCCTGCGCCGCCTTTGGCCCCAACTACCGCGAACAAGGTATTGAGTGTTCCATCAAAGGTCTTGCGTCCCCCGTCGGCGCGCTCTTTTTCAGTGTCGCCCGAGACGGCCTTCTCAGTGCCCAGGACGGTTTCTGCAAGGCCGGTCACTGCGGCCAATCCGACTACGGCGGGTTCGGCAATGGGCGCAAACTTGGCCAGCAGGCCTGCCGCGGCACTTAGGTCGTTGAGCCAGGTATCGCGGGTGACTTCGCTATTGGATTTGATGACCACGTCTGCGTCACTGCTCATTCGTGCCTGGGCGGCGTCCTTCATGGTGCTGAAAACATCGCCTTTGATGGCGAAGTTACCGCGATCAATCACTGTGCCTTCCAGGTTGTCCCGGGCGCCTGTGCCCAGTTGCTTGAGCGAGGTATCGACCCCCTCTTTCGGGCGGCCCTCACCGGCGAGCATCGTGAGAGGTGAAACAAAGTGCAGGACGGATTTCCAGAAGCTGCCGCTGTCATGGTCCTGACGATCTGCCTTGGCGAAATGCGAGGCCAGCGCTTCGCGTTTTTTCGCGTCCTTGCCTTGGTCGGCCACCCACTGGTCGAGTTTTTCAAATGACTCGAATTTCAGAAAGGCCGGTACGTTGCCTGGGATATAGAGGATTTGAGTGCCATCCCTTCGACCCTTGAGGTATTCATATTTGCCGTCATCCTGTGCAGTAAAACGCACGATATCGCTGGATTTAAAACCATTGATGTCGAAGGCGTGCGCCCGGACAACCCCTTTTACGGGTGCCTGCTCCTGGAGTTGCGCGACGGTCAGCGGTGCGTTTTCGTCGAGGGGCAAATTGCAGACCGCGCCCATGACGATTCGATAGTCTTCACGGGTGAATGTGTGCTCGGGTGCCTGCAGTGCTTGCTCGGCCGGGCTTTTTGACTCAAATGCCTTCAGTTGTTGACGGGCCTGGCGGGTGAATTCGCCCTTGAGCATGGTTTGGTAATTGGCCCCCTGGTCTTTCCAGAACTGATCGATCTTGTCCGTGATCTGCGACTGGAAGTCGGTGTTCCAACTCTTGTGCATGACCGCAGAGGGCGCCAGGGGGAATTCATTATGGGCACCGTATCCGCCCTTTTGGCTTTGTCCCGTTCCGTCTTTATAGAGGCCCGCCTCCAGGTCCAGGTTGCCTGGTATCCAGTCGTGCTCTGGAAAATTGTTCAGCAAGGCATCCGGCAAGCGGAGCGAGGACGAAGGTTCCTCTCTCATGTGCTCCCAGCCGGTCGCGGTTGCGCCGCTCTGTGCCTCCTTGAACCGGTTCAAAAACACAGTATCGGAATCGATGGGTGTCTTGGTCAGCTTCAGAAGCAAGTCATCGGCCCATTTTTTTGCCTCGTCGCGAACGTTTGGCAAGGCATTGCTGACGTCGACCGTCAGTTTTTTATACGCCAGGGCCTGCGGAGCTCCGAGGTAAAACGTCGCTGCGGCTTGTCGCTGTTGCTCAAGGGCCTGGGCCGAGCGGCTGCTGGCCGGGCGTAGGCGGTCGTTGGGGGGAATGGGATCGAAGGCTTTATTGCGCTCCAGGCGCCGGGCCTGGGATGCGCCATCGGCGCGCTTGGCAGGCAGTGGTTCACCATGAAAACTGGTCACCACGGTTGCGCTGACTTCTATGACCGGCGTATCAAAGCGACCTCGCAGCTTCTGGCCGGCCACGGGGGCGATGACTTTGCCCGCGGCCAAGAGGGGCCCCGATACTTGGCCCCAGCCTGAATCGTCGGTGAGTGAAAAGGTTTTGTATTCGCCGTCTGCCTTGGCGGTCATCACGCCGGTGGTGGGTATGACTGACAGGGTGGTCGGATCAATGTGCTGCGTGCGCATCCATTCCTTTACAACCGGATGCTCCAGTTGTTCGCGATACAGCTCCAACCATTGCCCCAGCGTAGTTTCAGCGGGAACCTTGATCAGGTTGGATTTGTTCGTCAGGAGTTTGGCCTGCAACGCGGCGATGTAGGCCTCGACCAGTGTCGCCTCCTGAGGCGCCGCGCGGAGGTCGGTAGCTGGCGCTTGGGCGCTTTTGGCGGTCGGGCTGGTGGGGGTGCTGGTAGCGTCTGACAATTTGACGCTGCCGGGATGAAAGCCCGTCGGGGGGGTGTGCGATATTCTCATGGGTGCGGATCTCGGTAGTGGTTTAGACATACCCGCAGCGCGTTCCTTGTCATTCGGGGCACTGTGTCTGTATCGAAAAACCGGCTATCGATTCCAGCGGCAATAGTGATAAAGGATTTCAGGACCTTCACGCAGGCGTAAAAAACGGCGTAGGCCCTCAGGCCACGCCGTCTCTGATATCGCCAGCGAGCTTTACTGAAGTACTTCAATTACCCCGTCTGCGCTCATGTTGACCTTGCTGGTGCCGGCCTCCACTTCAGGTGTTGGCGCTGAATCGGCCATCGCCGCTTTCATCATCATCGTGTTGCCGCGCTCGTAGGGCATCGGGTAGCCGTTGGTGTTGAAGTTCAGGTTGACGATCTTGTAACCCTTGCCGCCCAGCGCATCGGTGGCCAGTTGCGCGCGGGCCTTGAACGCGGCAACCGCGTCCTTGAGCATCGCGTCTTCGCTGGCCTTGCGCGTGCTGTCGGCGATGGCGAAGTTCATGTTGTCCATTTTCAGCGAGTTCAACAGCTCGCCGGTGAGTTTGGACAGCGTCGGGAAGTCCGCGCTTTCCAGGCGCAGTTCGGCGCGCTCACGCCAGCCGGTGATTTTCTGGTTCTTGCTGTCGTAGATCGGGTAGCTGTTGCGGCTGCCCTGGCTCAGGGTCACGGCCTTGACTTCGCGCGCCTGACCCAGCGCCGTGTTCATCGTATTGGTGATCTCGGCGGCAAGCTTGGCCGGGTCCGAGTTCTGCGATTCGGTGTAGAGGGTGACGATCATCTTGTCGCGCGCCACTTCCTGGCTGACTTCGGCGCGCAGGGAGATCTGGTTGTAATGCAGTTCGTCGGCGGCCATGGCCGGCAGGCTGGCCAGGGCGCTGGCGCCGAGGGTGAGAACGGCGGCACTGCGAGTGAAACGAGACATGAAAGCTCCTTGAGATTGTCGTGTTCGGTATGACTGTAGACGGTGGCATCGGGTTCTTCGGGTTTAAGCATTAGAAAAAAGTTTCAAGCTGCAAGCCGCAAGCGGGGCTCTTTCTTGTGGCTTTGAGCTTGCGGCTCGTGGCTGCAGCGCCCACTGCGTCAAAGAGCCACACACCCAATGCCCAGGCGCTGCTTCGTTTATACTCGTGCCGATCCGCCTGCAGCGCTCATCGGGAGAGCTCATGCTCGCCGCCGTAAAACTGACTTCCGCCACTCGCCAGAACCTCTGGCGCCTGACGTTCATCCGCACCCTGGTACTGGCCGCACAGGCCGGTTCCGTCGGGCTCGCCTATTGGTTCGACCTGCTGCCGCTGCCCTGGCTGCAACTGGCGGTAACCCTCGGGTTCTCCACCGTGCTCTGTGCGTTTACCGCCATCCGCTTGCGCACCACGTGGCCGGTCACCGAGCTGGAATATGCCCTGCAATTGGCCTGCGACCTGTTTATCCACAGTGTGCTGCTGTATTTCTCCGGGGGGTCCACCAACCCGTTCGTTTCTTATTACCTGGTGCCGCTGACCATCGCCGCCGTGACCTTGCCGTGGCGCTATTCGGTGGTGCTCTCGGGCATCGCGCTGACGCTGTACACCCTGTTGCTGGCGCAGTTCTATCCGTTGCAGACGTTTCCCATCGCCCGGGAGAACCTGCAGATCTACGGAATGTGGCTGAGCTTTGCGCTGTCCGCCGCCGTGATCACCTTTTTTGCCGCGCGCATGGCCGAAGAACTGCGCCGCCAGGAAGAACTGCGCGCCATTCGCCGTGAAGAAGGCCTGCGTGACCAGCAGTTGCTGGCCGTCGCCACCCAGGCGGCCGGTGCCGCCCATGAGCTGGGCACGCCGCTGGCGACCATGAGCGTACTGCTCAAGGAAATGACTCAGGACCACCACGATCCGGCGTTGCAAGATGACCTCAGCGTGCTGCAGGAACAGGTCAAGCAGTGCAAACTGACCCTGCAGCAGTTGGTTCGCGCCGCCGAGGCCAATCGGCGTCTGGCCGTAGAGATGCAGGATGTCACCCAGTGGCTCGACGAAGCGCTGAACCGCTGGCACCTGATGCGCCCCGAGGCCAGTTACCGCTTCAGCCTGTTGGGCCAGGGCAGCGTGCCGCGCATGGCGCCGCCGCCAGACCTGACCCAGGCCTTGCTCAACCTGCTGAACAACGCGGCCGACGCCTGCCCTGAAGGCCTGGGCGTGCAGTTGGACTGGGACGCGGAAAACGTCACCATCAGCATTCGTGACCACGGCGCGGGCGTGCCGCTGGCCATTGCCGAGCAGATCGGCAAACCGTTCTTTACCACCAAGGGCAAAGGCTTCGGCCTGGGCCTGTTTTTGAGCAAGGCCAGCGTGACCCGCGCGGGCGGCTCAGTGAAGCTCTATAGTCATGAGGAAGGTGGCACGCTTACCGAGCTGCGCCTGCCCCGTGTCGCACGAGGAGATATCGATGAGTGACGAGATCCAAGTCGAAGGCGAAGAACTGCCGCATTTGTTGCTGGTAGATGACGACGCCACCTTTACCCGCGTGATGGCCCGCGCCATGAGCCGTCGCGGCTTTCGCGTCAGCACCGCAGGCTCGGCCGAGGAAGGCCTGACCATCGCCCAGGCCGACCTGCCGGACTACGCCGCGCTCGACCTGAAAATGGACGGCGACTCGGGCCTGGTGCTGTTGCCCAAGCTGCTCGAACTCGACCCGGAAATGCGCGTGGTGATCCTCACCGGCTATTCCAGCATCGCCACCGCGGTCGAAGCTATCAAGCGCGGTGCCTGCAACTACCTGTGCAAGCCGGCGGACGCCGATGACGTGCTCGCCGCGCTGCTCTCCGAGCATGCCGACCTCGACACCCTGGTGCCGGAAAACCCGATGTCGGTTGACCGCCTGCAGTGGGAACACATCCAGCGCGTACTGACGGAGCACGAAGGCAACATCTCCGCCACCGCCCGTGCCCTTGGCATGCACCGGCGCACGTTGCAGCGCAAACTGCAGAAGCGTCCGGTACGGCGCTGAACGAACACTGAACAATCCGCTTCAGGCTGCACGGAGCCCTGAACCGATCGCCTATGATCGGTTCAAACGCCTGCCATAATTCCCTGACGAGCCTGAACAATGAATCAGAACGCTGAATATTCCGCGGTCAACGATGCGGTGCACGGGCAATTCTTTCGTCGAACCTGGGCGATGATCACGCCGTATTGGCGCAGTGAAGAGAAGGGCAGGGCCTGGTTGCTGCTGGCTGCCGTGATTGGTTTATCGCTGTTCAGCGTGGCAATCTCCGTGTGGATAAACCACTGGTACAAGGATTTCTACAACGCCCTGCAGAAAAAGGACACGGTCGCCTTCTGGCAGTTGATCGGTTACTTCGGCGGCATTGCGGCCGTGGCGATCCTCGGCGCGGTGTACCGCCTGTACCTGACCCAGATGCTCACCATCCGCTGGCGTGCGTGGCTGACCGAAAAGCACTTTGCGCGCTGGCTCGCCCACAAGAACTATTACCAGCTGGAGCAGGGCGGTTACACCGATAACCCTGACCAGCGGATTTCCGAAGACCTCAATACGTTCACCTCCAGCACCTTGAGCCTGGGCCTGGGGCTGCTGCGCAACGTGGTCAGCCTGGTATCGTTCTCGATCATCCTGTGGGGCGTGTCGGGCAGCATCGAGGTGTTTGGCATCACCATTCCCGGCTACATGTTCTGGTGTGCGCTGTTGTATGCGGCGGTGGGCAGCTGGCTGACGCACCTGATCGGGCGTCGCTTGATCGGCTTGAGCAACCAGCAACAGCGCTTCGAAGCGGACCTGCGTTTTTCCATGGTACGGGTGCGCGAAAACGCCGAAAGCATCGCGCTGTACAACGGCGAACCGAACGAAAAGCAGCGCCTGAGCTCGCGTTTCGGCAAGGTCTGGCACAACTTCTGGGACATCATGAAAGTGTCCAAGCGCCTGACGTTCTTTACCGCCGGCTACAGCCAGATAGCGATCATCTTTCCGTTTATCGTCGCCGCGCCACGTTACTTCACCGGCAAGATCGAACTGGGCGAGCTGATGCAAATCAACTCGGCGTTCGGCAATGTGCAGGAAAACTTCAGCTGGTTCATCAACGCCTACTCGGAGCTGGCGTCGTGGCGTGCCACCAGCGATCGTTTGCTGAGCTTCCGTCAGGCCATGACCGACAATGAGCAGCGCGCGCCGGCCATCGATGTGCGCCCCGAAGGTGAGCGCCTGGTGGTGCAGGGCCTGGGCATGGACCTGGCCGACGGCCGTCACTTGCTCACCGACGCCGACATGAGCGTGGAGCCAGGTCAACGCGTGATGCTCAGCGGGCGTTCCGGCAGTGGTAAAAGTACGCTGCTGCGCGCAATGGGGCATTTGTGGCCGGCGGGGCATGGCAGCATTCGTCTGCCGGCGGCGCGTTATCTGTTTCTGCCGCAAAAGCCTTATTTGCCGATTGGCACGTTGAAAGCGGTGTTGAGTTATCCACAAGAGGACAGCGTCTATCCGGCACAACGTTATGCACAGGTGCTGGAAACCTGCCGCTTGCCGCATCTGGTCAACCGTCTTGATGAAGCCAACCATTGGCAGCGCATGCTCTCGCCGGGCGAACAGCAGCGCCTGGCCTTCGCCCGCGCCCTGTTGTTCGCGCCGCAGTGGCTGTACATGGACGAAGCCACCTCGGCGATGGATGAAGAGGATGAGGCAACGTTGTACCAGGCGCTGATCGATGAACTGCCGGGGCTGAGCATCGTCAGCGTCGGGCATCGCAGCAGCCTCAAGCGCTTTCATGGGCGGCATGTGCGGATCGAGGCTGGACGGTTGCAGGAGCAACCGCTGGCCTGAGGACAAACATTGGTCAATGTGGGAGGGGGCTTGCCCCCGATGGCGGTGGACCAGTTGATACCTGTGCCGGCTGACACCCTGCTATCGGGGGCAAGCCCCCTCCCACAATGGGATCTGCGCGCTTCTGACGAACTGAGCCCAATAAAAAGCCCGGCTGATCATCGATCAGCCGGGCTTTGTGTTACTGGAAACTGACTTACTTTTTCAAGCCGTAGTGCTCATCCAGCATGCCTGGGGCGTTCGGCGTTTTTGGCGCGTAGTCCCGTGGCGGTTCCTGGTTTTCCCGAGGCGGGGTCAGGCGTTCGCGGGGTGTTTGCGGTGCATCGGAATGCAGCGCGGCCAGCAGGCGCTGGCGGGTGATGTCGTCGAGGGCCAGGCGGTTAGCGCCATCGGCGAGATGATCCTGTACTTCCTGGTAGCTCTGGGTGAGCTTCTTGACCAGGGTCGCGGTGCTGTTGAAGTGGGTAACAACCTCGTTCTGATAACTGTCAAAACGTTCCTGAATGTCATCCAGCTGACGCTGCGTGCGGTTAGGCGCGGCATTGGGCAGCAGGCGGGCAACCAGGAAACCAATGGCGACACCGGCAACCAGGGCAAGAGTCGGCAACAACCAAACTAAGAGCGAGTGTTCCACGAGTCCTTCCTCTATAAACGGCTTTGCTTTACGTTAACGGCTCAAACCTGCGCTGTATACCGCGATTAAGCTCGCAATGATGCCATGCACAGACTTTTAGCTAGACGAGTCGACCCCTTGAGAGGTCACGGAGTTCATCCTTGCTCATGCGTGAAACCCCTGTTTTGATCGATGGCCCGGTGGGTCAACTGGAAGCCCTGTACCTGGATCACCCCGAACCACGTGGCCTGGCGCTGATCTGCCACCCTAACCCGGTGCAGGGTGGGACCATGCTCAATAAAGTGGTATCGACCCTGCAGCGCACCGCCCGCGATGCCGGTTTGATTACATTGCGTTTCAACTATCGTGGCGTCGGTGCGAGTGCCGGTAGCCATGACATGGCTACCGGTGAAGTCGACGATGCCGAAGCCGCCGCCACCTGGCTGCGGGAAAAACACCCTGAGCTACCGATGACGCTGCTGGGCTTCTCGTTTGGTGGCTATGTGGCCGCCAGCCTCGGTGGACGCCTGGAAGCCAAGGGTGAAAAGTTGGCGCACCTGTTCATGGTGGCTGCCGCGGTGATGCGTCTGCGTGATTCGGATGTTCTGCCACAGGATTGCCCCTTGACCCTGATCCAGCCGGAAACCGACGAAGTGGTCGACCCGCAAGTCGTCTACGACTGGTCCGCCGCCCTGAAACGCCCCCATGAGCTGCTGAAAGTGGCAGAATGCGGACACTTTTTTCACGGCAAGCTCACCGATCTGAAGGATCTGGTGCTGCCGCGCCTCTCGAATTGATAGCAGTCTGATAAGCGATTACCCATGACGACGCGTACCCGTATCCTCACCGGCATCACCACCACCGGCACGCCGCACCTGGGCAACTACGCTGGCGCGATCCGCCCGGCGATCCTTGCCAGCCAGGACGCCAACGCCGATTCCTTCTACTTCCTGGCCGACTACCACGCCCTGATCAAGTGCGATGACCCGCAGCGCATCCAGCGCTCGCGCATGGAAATCGCCGCGACCTGGCTGGCCGGTGGCCTGGACGTGAACCGGGTGACCTTCTATCGCCAGTCCGATATCCCGGAAATCCCCGAGCTGACCTGGCTGCTGACGTGCGTGGCCGCCAAGGGCTTGCTTAATCGCGCCCACGCCTACAAAGCCTCGGTGGACAAAAACGTCGAAGCCGGCGAAGACCCGGATGCGGGCATCAGCATGGGCCTGTACAGCTACCCGGTGCTGATGGCGGCGGACATTTTGATGTTCAACGCGCACAAGGTGCCGGTGGGTCGCGACCAGATCCAGCACGTGGAGATGGCGCGTGACATCGGCCAGCGCTTCAACCACCTGTTCGGCAACGGTAAAGAATTCTTCACCATGCCCGAAGCGTTGATCGAAGAAAGCGTCGCCACCTTGCCGGGCCTGGATGGCCGCAAGATGTCCAAGAGCTATGACAACACCATCCCGTTGTTCACCAGCGCCAAGGACATGAAAGACGCGATCTCGCGGATCGTCACCGACTCGCGCGCGCCCGGCGAGGCGAAGGACCCGGACAACTCCCACCTGTTCACCCTGTACCAGGCGTTTGCGAGCAAGGACCAGGCAGAAGCGTTCCGCAGTGAACTGTTGCAAGGCCTGGGTTGGGGCGAGGCGAAGAACCGTCTGTTCCAGTTGCTGGATGGCCAGTTGGGTGAAGCACGTGAGCGTTACCATCAACTGATGTCACGCCCCTCGGACATGGAAGACCTGCTGCTGGTCGGCGCCAAGAAGGCCCGTGCCGTCGCGGCGCCCTTCCTGGCACAGCTGCGCGAAGCAGTGGGTCTGCGTTCGTTCGTCAACCAGGCTGCGGCGCCGGTCGCCAGCAAGAAAAAGGCCGCGAAGGCCGCCCGCTTCGTGAGTTTCCGCGAAGACGACGGCAGCTTCCGCTTCCGCCTGCTGGCGGCCGATGGCGAGCAACTGCTGTTGTCGCGCAACTTCGCCGACGGCAAAGCGGCGGGTGCGGTGACCAAGCAATTGCAAAACGGCGACGCGTTGGACGTACGCACCGAGGCCCTGAGCTTCAGCGTATGGCTGGACGACGCTGCCGTGGCCGACAGCGCCGAGTTCGCCGACAGCGCCTCCCGTGATGCCGCTATCGCCGCCTTGCGCGTCGCGCTGACCCCTGCGCAGGATTAACCCGACCAAGGGTTGATTGCCATTATCCAGGGCCGTCGTTACAGTGACGGCCCGTTTTTGTTGCCTTGCTAACGAAATTATGACGCCCCTAGAACGATATCAAGCTGATCTGAAACGCCCTGACTTCTTCCATGACGCGGCCCAGGAAAATGCGGTGCGTCATTTGCAGCGCCTGTACGAAGACCTGGTCGCGGCCTCGCAAACCAAGCCGGGGATGTTCAGCAAGCTGTTTGGCAAGAAAGACCACACACCGGTCAAGGGCCTGTACTTCTGGGGTGGCGTCGGCCGGGGCAAGACGTACCTGGTGGACACCTTCTTCGAAGCGCTGCCCTTCAAGGAAAAGGTCCGCACTCACTTCCACCGCTTCATGAAGCGCGTGCACGAAGAGATGAAGACCCTGCCGGGGGAAAAGAACCCGCTGACCATCATCGCCAAGCGTTTCTCCGAAGAAGCGCGGGTGATCTGCTTCGATGAGTTCTTCGTCTCCGACATCACCGATGCCATGATCCTGGGCACCTTGATGGAAGAGCTGTTCAAGAACGGCGTGACCCTGGTCGCCACCTCGAACATCGTGCCTGACGGTCTCTACAAGGACGGCCTGCAGCGTGCACGCTTCCTGCCGGCCATTGCACTGATCAAGCAGAACACCGACATCGTCAACGTCGACAGCGGTGTCGACTACCGTCTGCGCCACCTTGAGCAAGCGGAGCTGTTCCACTTTCCGCTCAACGAAGCGGCCCATGACAGCCTGAAAAAAAGCTTCCGCGCGTTGACGCCGGAATGCACTCAGGCGGTGGAAAACGACAAGTTGATGATCGAGAACCGCGAAATCATTGCCTTGCGCACCTGCGATGACGTGGCCTGGTTCGACTTCCGCCAACTGTGCGACGGCCCGCGTAGCCAGAACGACTACATCGAATTGGGCAAGATCTTTCATGCCGTGATCTTGAGTGGTGTGGAGCAGATGGGCGTGACCACCGACGACATCGCGCGGCGTTTTATCAACATGGTCGACGAGTTCTATGACCGTAACGTGAAGCTGATCATCTCGGCGGAAGTCGAGCTCAAGGACCTCTACACCGGTGGTCGCTTGAACTTTGAATTCCAGCGCACCCTGAGCCGCCTGCTGGAAATGCAGTCCCACGAGTTCCTGTCCCGCGGGCACAAGCCCTAAGACCTACACAGTAAATGTGGGAGGGGGCTTGCCCCCGATAGCGGCCTGTCAGTATCAGATGTATTGACTGACACACTGCTATCGGGGGCAAGCCCCCTCCCACATTTGTCCTGTATAAAACCTGCTTACGCGGCCTGCTGGAACTGCTGCCGGTACTGGTTCGGTGACAACTCCGTGTGCTGCCTGAACAACCGCGCAAAGAAACTCGCATCGTCGTAACCCACCTCATAGCTGATGGTCTTGATGCTCTTGCGGCTGCCCGACAGCAGGCCCTTGGCCGTCTCGATGCGCAAGCGTTGCAGATAATGCAGTGGCTTGTCGCCCGTGGCGGTCTGGAAGCGGCGCATGAAGTTACGGATGCTCATGCCGTGTTCCCGCGCGACGTCTTCGAAGCGGAACTTGTCGGCAAAATGCTCTTCGAGCCAATGCTGGATCTGCAGGATGATCACGTCCTGGTGCAGCTTCTGCCCGCCAAAACCGATGCGCCCCGGCGAATAGCTGCGTTGCACTTCATACAGAATGTCGCGGGCCACCGCCTGGGCGATGTTGGCGCCGCAGAAGCGTTCGATCAGATAAATGTAGAGGTCGCAGGCTGAAGTGGTGCCGCCGGCGCAATACAGGTTATCGGCGTCGGTCAGGTGCTTGTCCTGGTTGAGCTGCACCTTGGGGAAGCGTTCGCTGAAGGCGTTGAAGAAGCGCCAGTAGGTGGTCGCCTCCTTGCCATCGAGCAGGCCGGCTTCGGCCAGCCAGAACACCCCGGTGGCTTCACCGCACAGCACGGCGCCGCGTGCGTGCTGTTCACGCAACCACGGCAGCACCTGGGGGTAGCGCGTGCACAAGGCGTCGAAGTCGTCCCAGAAGGCCGGTAATACGATGATGTCGGCGTCTTCCAGGCCGCCGTCCACCGGCATGATCACATCGCTGAAACTGCAGACCGACTGCCCGTCAGGGCTGACCAGGCGGGTTTCAAACGCAGGGGTCAGGCCCAGGCCTTGTTGTTTGCCGTAACGCAGGCTGGCGAGATGGAAGAAGTCCTTGGCTTGCATGAGGGTTGAAGCGAATACCCGATCAATGGCCAGAACGCTGACGCGCCGCAAGGGCGTGGAGATTTGGTTAGACATAATTTCATTTATTCTTATAGGGGAAAGTGGTCACCAGACGGCTGGATCGTCTTATTTTTTGTCGCATGTGTCCAGTGTCCCGTGACGTCTTCGCGGCATAGGCTCTGTGGGCTCGTCCTTGTCCGACAATCCATGCAGGTGACTCATGATTCCCAGAACCTTGTTCAGCCCCGAGCACGAACTCTTCCGCGAAAGCGTGCGCACTTTCCTTGAAAAAGACGCGGCGCCGTTCCATGGGCAATGGGAGAAACAGGGCTATATCGACCGTAGCCTCTGGACCCGGGCGGGGGAGGCGGGGATGCTGTGTTCGCACGTGCCGGAAGAATACGGTGGGCTGGGCGCGGATTTCCTGTACAGCGCGGTCGTGATTGAGGAGATCAGCCGACTGGGCTTGACCGGCATCGGTTTCTCACTGCATTCGGACATCGTCGCGCCGTACATCCTGCATTACGGCAGCGAAGCGCTGAAACACAAATACCTGCCCAAGTTGATCTCCGGCGAGATGGTCACGGCCATTGCCATGACCGAGCCGGGGGCCGGTTCCGACCTGCAAGGGGTGAAAACCACGGCGGTCCTGGACGGTGACGAGTATGTGATCAACGGCTCCAAGACGTTTATCACCAACGGTTACCTGGCCGAGTTGGTCATCGTGGTGGCCAAGACCGATCCCAAGGCCGGCGCCAAGGGCACCAGCCTGTTCCTGGTCGAGGCGGCCACGCCGGGCTTCGACAAAGGCAAGCGCCTGGAGAAGGTCGGCATGAAGGCTCAGGACACCTCGGAGTTGTTCTTCCAGGATGTGCGCGTGCCCAAGGAAAACCTGCTGGGCCAGGCGGGTATGGGCTTTGCGTACCTGATGCAGGAACTGCCCCAGGAGCGGCTGACCGTGGCGATTGGCGCGCTGTCTTCGGCTGAAGCGGCGTTGCAATGGACGCTGGATTACACCCGCGAGCGCAAGGCGTTTGGCAAGGCAATTGCCGACTTCCAGAACACCCGGTTCAAGCTGGCCGAGATGGCCACCGAGATTCAGATTGGCCGTGTGTTCGTGGATAAATGCATGGCGCTGCACCTGGAAGGCAAGCTGGATGTGCCCACTGCGGCAATGGCCAAGTACTGGGCTACAGACCTGCAATGCAAGGTGCTCGATGAGTGCGTGCAGCTGCACGGCGGTTACGGATTCATGTGGGAATACCCGATTGCTCGGGCGTGGGCGGATGCGCGGGTGCAGCGCATTTACGCGGGAACCAATGAGATCATGAAGGAGATCATTGCGCGGGCGCTTTGATCTTTGCTGCTGCCGAGGGCCTCATCGGGGGCAAGCCCCCTCCCGCATTTGACTGTGTTCACAAGTCCAAGTGTGGGAGGGGGCTTGCCCCCGATAGCGGCTTAAGGATCAATCAAGGCGCCGGATTCGGATGATCCTTCTGAATCGCCTCGATCCCATCCAGCACTTCCTTGGACAGTTTCAGATCAGCACTGGCAATGTTGCTGTCCAACTGCTCAAGAGACGTGGCGCCAATGATATTGCTGGTCACGAACGGCTGTTGCGTCACGAAGGCCAACGCCATCTGCGCCGGGTCCAGGCCATGTTCTCGCGCCAACGCGACATAACGGCTGCAGGCTGCTTCCGACTGCGGGTTGAAGTAGCGACTGAAACGGCTGTATTGCGTCAGGCGCGCCTTGGCCGGGCGTGCACCGCCCTCGTACTTGCCGCTGAGCATGCCGAACGCCAGTGGCGAGTAGGCCAGCAAGCCGCATTGTTCGCGAATCGCGATTTCTGCCAGGCCCACTTCAAAGCTGCGGTTGAGCAGGTTGTAGGGATTCTGGATAGACACCGCGCGGGTCCAGCCACGGGCTTCGGCCAGGGCGAGGAATTTCATGGTGCCCCACGGCGTTTCATTGGACAGGCCGATGTGGCGGATCTTGCCGGCCTTGACCTGTTCGTCCAGCGCTTGGAGGGTTTCTTCAAGTGGCGTGAGGTCGTCTTCGTCCTTGTGCTTGTAGCTCAATTGGCCAAAGAAGTTGGTGCTGCGCTCGGGCCAATGCAACTGGTAAAGGTCGATCCAGTCGGTCTGCAGGCGCTTGAGGCTGGCGTCCAGGGCCTGAACGATGTGCTTGCGGTTATGACGCAGGTAGCCATCGCGGATGTAATCGATGGTGTTGCCCGGGCCTGCGATCTTGCTGGCCAGGATCCAGTCGGCGCGGTCGCCACGGCTCTTGAAGTAATTGCCGATATATCGCTCGGTGGTGGCGTAGGTGTCGGCCTTGGGCGGTACCGGGTACATTTCCGCCGTGTCGAGGAAGTTGATCCCCGCGGCCTTGGCCCGTTCGATCTGTGCGAAGGCCTCTGCCTCGCTGTTTTGCTCACCCCAGGTCATGGTGCCCAAGGCAATCGCGCTTACGTTCAGATCGGTCCGGCCCAGCTGTCGATAATCCATCGGGTACTCCTTCAGGGGAAAACAATCATAAAAGCAGGTTGAATTTTTTTTCGCAATCTGCATAATTGCCCACCTCTTTCTGCAGTGGAAGTGATGCGCCGCCTGCCGAAGAATCTTGCCGTTGAACGGACGCGCTGACCCGAGCCCCCGATAGCGTCTGTATCCGGCTGCCTTTGACCTTGTCAAAGTACGCACTATTCAGTAAGATCCGCCGTCTAAATTTACAGGCGGCCCCTGAGGCTATTAAAGAATGACAACTTTTACTGCAAAACCGGAAACAGTTCAGCGCGACTGGTTTGTCGTCGACGCCGCTGGTCAGACCCTGGGTCGTCTGGCCACTGAAGTCGCCAGCCGTCTGCGTGGCAAGCACAAGCCTGAATACACCCCGCACGTTGATACCGGTGACTACATTGTCATCATCAACGCTGAGCAGGTTCGTGTGACCGGCAACAAAGCAAGCGACAAAATGTACTACCGTCACTCCGGTTTCCCAGGCGGTATCAAGTCTTCCAACTTCGAAGGCCTGATTGCCAAGAAGCCTGAAGCCCCGATCGAAATCGCGGTCAAAGGCATGCTGCCTAAGGGCCCACTGGGTCGCGATATGTTTCGCAAGCTGAAAGTCTATGCGGGCGCTGTACACCCTCATGCTGCTCAGCAGCCCCAAGAACTGAAGTTTTAACGGAATAGTTCATTATGTCGGCGACTCAAAATTACGGCACTGGCCGTCGCAAAACCGCAACCGCACGCGTTTTCCTGCGTCCGGGCACTGGTAACATCTCGATCAACAACCGCTCCCTGGACAACTTCTTCGGCCGCGAAACTGCCCGCATGGTAGTTCGTCAGCCGCTGGAATTGACCGAGACCGTTGAAAAGTTCGACATCTACGTCACCGTTATCGGTGGCGGTGTAAGTGGTCAAGCTGGCGCAATCCGCCACGGTATCACTCGCGCTCTGATGCAGTACGACGAAACCCTGCGTGGCGCTCTGCGCAAAGCTGGCTTCGTAACTCGCGATGCTCGTGAAGTTGAACGTAAGAAAGTCGGTCTGCGTAAAGCGCGTAAGCGTCCGCAGTACTCGAAGCGTTAATTCGCTTTACGTTCCACAAAAACGCCCAGCCTCCTCACGGAGCTGGGCGTTTTTTATTGCCTGCGATTTATGCACATTTTTCGCCGTGACAACTTGCCACATCCGTAGACCCCCTATACTACAAGGGCTAGGGGTGGAGGCCCGGGCAATTCCCTTGTCATACGTGGGGCTTTTCATTACCATCCGGTCAAAATTTTTATAAGTAAAGATTCAATACTTAGTAGACGCCTGATTTAACAGGCCAAAAAGCTGATGGGAGAGGACTGAATGAGCAATGACGGCGTGAATGCAGGCCGGCGTCGCTTCTTGGTAGCAGCCACATCCGTGGTGGGTGCTGCAGGAGCGGTGGGGGCTGCGGTCCCGTTCGTGGGGTCATGGTTTCCCAGTGCCAAGGCGAAAGCCGCAGGTGCACCGGTGAAGGTGAATGTCAGCAAGATCGAGCCAGGGCAGCAGATGATTGCTGAATGGCGCGGCCAGCCAGTATTCATTGTTCGTCGTACCGAGGAAATCCTGGGGAATCTGAAGAAGATCGAAGGCCAGTTGTCTGACCCGAAATCCGAAAATTCCGACCAGCCCGCCTACGCCAAGAACGAAGTGCGCTCCATCAAACCAGAGATTCTGCTGCTGGTTGGCCTCTGTACCCACCTGGGTTGTTCTCCGACCTTTCGCCCGGAAGTCGCGCCCGTCGACTTGGGCAAGGATTGGGTCGGCGGTTATTTCTGCCCGTGCCACGGTTCTCATTACGACCTCGCCGGCCGTGTCTACAAATCCCAGCCCGCGCCCCTGAACCTGCCGGTTCCTCCGCATACCTACGAAACTGACGACCTTATTGTCATTGGCCTCGATAAGGAGAACGCGTGATGAGCAAGTTCATGGATTGGGTGGATGCGCGCTTCCCCGCGACCAAAATGTGGGAAGACCATCTCAGCAAATATTACGCGCCAAAAAACTTCAATTTCTTCTACTTCTTCGGTTCCCTGGCGCTGCTGGTGCTGGTCAACCAGATCGTCACCGGTGTGTGGCTGACGATGAGCTACACGCCGTCGGCGGAAGAGGCGTTCGCCTCCGTCGAATACATCATGCGTGACGTCGAATACGGTTCGATCCTGCGCCTGCTGCACTCCACCGGCGCGTCGGCGTTCTTCATCGTCGTCTACCTGCACATGTTCCGTGGTCTGCTCTACGGCTCCTACCAGAAGCCCCGCGAGCTGGTGTGGGTGTTCGGCATGCTGATCTACCTGGCGCTGATGGCCGAAGCGTTCATGGGGTATCTGCTGCCCTGGGGCCAGATGTCGTACTGGGGCGCGCAGGTGATCATCTCGCTGTTCGGTGCAATCCCGGTGATCGGCAATGACCTGACGCAGTGGATCCGCGGTGACTACCTGATCTCCGGCATCACCCTGAACCGCTTCTTCGCCTTGCACGTGGTCGCGTTGCCGATCGTGATTCTGGGCCTGGTGGTGTTGCACATCCTGGCGCTGCACGAAGTGGGTTCCAACAACCCGGATGGTGTGGATATCAAGAAGCACAAGGATGAGAACGGCATCCCATTGGATGGCATTCCCTTCCACCCTTACTACACCGTGAAAGACATTGTCGGCGTGGTGGTGTTCCTGTTCGTGTTCTGCTCGATCGTGTTCTTTTTCCCGGAGATGGGTGGGTATTTCCTGGAGAAGCCTAACTTCGAACAAGCCAACGCCTTCAAGACCCCCGAGCATATTGCGCCAGTGTGGTACTTCACACCGTTCTACGCGATCCTGCGGGCGATCCCCGACAAACTCATGGGCGTGATCGCCATGGGCGCGGCGATTGCGGTGCTGTTCGTGCTGCCTTGGCTGGACCGCAGCCCAGTCAAGTCCATGCGCTACAAGGGCTGGCTGAGCAAGATCTGGCTATGGGTGTTCTGCATCGCCTTCGTGATCCTGGGTGTGCTGGGCGTCTTGGCGCCGACCCCTGAGCGTACGTTGCTGTCGCAGGTCTGCACCTTCCTGTACTTCGCCTACTTCATTCTGATGCCGTTCTACACCCGGCTCGAGAAGACCAAACCGGTTCCGGAAAGGGTGACTGGCTGATGAAAAAATTATTTGTTGCACTCGTGCTTGCGGCGCTGCCGCTACTGTCCCTGGCTGCCGAGCATGGCGCCGAACTGGAAAAAGTCGACATCGACGTCTCCGATAAAGCCGCTCTGCAAGATGGCGCACGCACCTTCGCCAACTACTGCATGGGCTGCCACAGCGCCAAGTTCCAGCGCTATGAGCGGGTTGCCGATGACCTGGGTATCCCCCATGAGTTGATGCTGGAAAAACTGGTGTTCACCGGGGCCAAGATCGGCGACCACATGAACATCGGCATGAAACCGGCGGACGCCAAGGCCTGGTTCGGTGCAGCACCGCCTGATCTAACCCTGGTGGCGCGCGTGCGTGGCACCGACTGGCTGTATGGCTACCTCAAGTCCTTCTACGAAGACCCGGCCCGCCCCTGGGGCGTGAACAACAAAGTGTTCCCGAATGTTGGCATGCCTAACGTTCTGGTCGGCCTGCAAGGGCGCCAAGTGGTAGGATGCAAGCAGGTTCAGGTCGTTGAAGACGGCAAGAAGCAATATGATCCGTTGACCGGCACGCCGCTGACTCATGAAGCGTGCGACCAACTGACCATCGTGCCCAAGACCGGTACGCTGAACGAAGAGCAGTTCGACGAGAAGGTCAAGAATCTGGTGACCTTCCTGGCCTACTCGGCCAACCCGGTCAAACTGCAGCACCAGCGCATCGGTACTTATGTGTTGCTGTACCTGGCTTTCTTCTTCGTATTCGCCTATCTGCTCAAACGCGAGTACTGGAAGGACGTGCATTGATCCAACCGTAAGCAATTGCTGTTAATCTTGCGCGCCCAGCGGCATCTCTGAACACGTAGCGTCGGTTTTACCGCACGTTACAGAGATGCTCTCTGGGCGCGCTCGTTTTTGAGCTTTCGATAATTTCAACAAGCGAGGAGGACCGCCATGGGCGTGACCAATCGGTTGGCCTGTTACTCCGACCCCGCCGACCACTATTCCCACCGAGTACGCATCGTGCTCGCAGAGAAGGGTGTCAGCGCCGAGATCATCACTGTGGAGGCGGGCCGTCAGCCGCCGAAACTGATCGAAGTGAACCCTTACGGCAGCTTGCCCACCCTGGTCGATCGTGACCTGGCGTTGTGGGAGTCGACCGTGGTGATGGAATACTTGGATGAGCGTTACCCGCATCCGCCCCTGCTGCCGGTGTACCCGGTGGCGCGTGCCAACAGCCGCCTGCTGATCCATCGGATCCAGCGTGACTGGTGCGGGCTGGTGGATGTGATTCTGGATTCGCGTTCAAAAGAAGCTGCTCGGGTACAGGCGCGTAAGGAATTGCGCGAGAGCCTGACCGGTGTTTCGCCGTTGTTCGCCGATAAACCTTTTTTCCTCAGCGAGGAACAAAGCTTGGTGGATTGCTGCCTATTACCCATACTCTGGCGCTTGCCGATTCTGGGCATTGAACTGCCACGGCCGGCCAAGCCGTTGCTTGATTACATGGAGCGCCAGTTCGCGCGTGAGGCTTTCCAGGCGAGTCTGTCTGGTGTCGAACGCGACATGCGCTAAGGCTTAAGGAGCCGCTGATGAACTCCAGTCGACCCTACCTGGTCCGCGCGCTCTATGAGTGGATTGTGGACAACGATTGCACCCCGCACATGCTGGTCAATTCCGAATTTCCTGCGGTTCAGGTCCCGCAGGGTTTTGCCAGTGACGGGCAGATTGTCTTGAACGTATCGCCCAGCGCCGTGCGCCATCTGCACATGGACAACGAAGCGGTCAGCTTCGAAGGGCGTTTCGGCGGCGTGCCGCATACGCTGTTCGTGCCGATCGGCGCCATCCTCGGGATTTATGCCCGTGAAAACGGCCAAGGCATGGTGTTCGATCTGGAGTCGCCTTTCGAGGACGACGAAACGATCGAAGACGAAGGCGGCGATGATCTGCCACCGGACAATGAGCCGCCGCGCCCTACCGGCCGGCCGAGCTTGAAAGTGGTGAAGTAAGCGGCTGTTGCCTTCGGGCAAGCCTGAAAAATGCCTCGGCGGTTGCCGGGGCATTTTTTTGCCTGCCCCACAGAGATGAAAGTCACCACAGGAACGGTGATCGTACAACCGCCATGGGCTATGATGCATCTTTAGTTCGCCGAGAAAGATGATTCATCATGGAAAACGCCAACGCCGCCCCACGTCTGCCCCGCAAGCGTCGCAGCCTTGCCCAGGAATTGGTCACGGTGTTGTCCGAACAGATTCGCGACGGCCAGCTCAAGCGTGGCGACAAGCTGCCCACCGAGTCGGCGATCATGGATGCCCATGGTGTCAGCCGCACCGTGGTGCGCGAAGCCATTTCGCGCTTGCAGGCGGCAGGGCAGGTGGAGACGCGGCACGGTATCGGCACCTTTGTGCTGGATACGCCAAGCCCGAGCGGTTTCCGAATCGATCCGGCCACCGTCGTGACCTTGCGTGATGTACTGGCGATCCTGGAGCTGCGTATCAGCCTGGAAGTGGAGTCTGCCGGTCTGGCGGCTTTACGCCGCAGCGACGAGCAGCTCAGCGCGATGCGTGCGGCCCTCGATGCGCTTAATGAAAGCGCGGCCCACGCAGGCGATGCAGTCGCCTCCGACTTCGCCTTTCACCTGGAAATTGCGCTCTCTACCGGCAACCGTTATTTCACCGACATCATGACCCACCTGGGCACCAGCATCATTCCGCGTACCCGCCTGAATTCAGCGCGCCTGGCCCATGATGACCAGCAGCATTACATGGGCCGCCTGAGCCGCGAGCATGAAGAAATTTACGAGGCCATCGCACGCCAGGATTCGGACGCGGCGCGGGCGGCGATGCGGCTGCATTTGACCAACAGTCGCGAGAGACTGCGTCATGCCCATGAAGAGGCAGAGGCGCAGCGTGGCTGAAACATCGACCTGTAGGCGCGAGCAAGCTCGCGCCTACAGAAGATCTCAACCGTTAGCGGGTGGGTTGATTGGGTGTGTAGTCCTTGAGCAACAAATAGGTACTCCAGCCCCACCAGTCATTCGTCCAGCGCTTGTCGTTCAGATCATTCACCTCCTTGCGACGCAACACCTTGTCCCCCTCCATCTTGAACAGCGGCGAGAAGTTATTCGCCGGGTTCTGCACGGCATTCAGGTCCGGCACATACAGCGGTGCCTTGAAGGCGGCCGGTGAGGGCGCCACGCCGCTGAGGAATGTCTCGAAAATTTCATCGGCCGAGGCTTGTACCGCCTGCTTAACCTGAGCCCGGTTGTCCGCATCGATCGTATCGAAGTAGCGTTTATCGCCATAGGCGTGCCATTGAGCCCCCATGGCATTGCGCACCTTGAGGCCGAACTTGCTGTCTTCGTCATGCATGAAGCGACTGATCAGCGAGCCCAGCTCTCCAGGCGTGACCACCGCCGCCAGTTGCTTGCGTGGGACGCGCAAATGGCCGGCGGAAAACAGGTCGGTGAGGAAGTGATCGGCGAAGCTGTTCATGGCATACGCCAATTCCAGTGCCTGGTCGGTGCCGGTTTGGTGCGCGACGACCGCCTGCTGCAACGCCGCAGTGTGGCCCGCCAGGTAGGCGGACAATGCCCATTCGCCAAAATGGTCGGCATTGTCCGCCGCCAGTTTCAGGTAGCGCCCCAGCGGGATCAGTGCCGAAACCGCACTGCCGCCGCCTGTGATGCGGTTCCACTCCTCGGACAACGTATCACCCAGGGCGTCATACGCTTCGTGCGCTTGCTTGCCGTCCTTGATGGCCTGTTTGACCGCGTTGATCTCTTTTTGCATGACCGCCAGGATCTTGCCTGCTTCTTCTCGCGAAGCAGGCAGTACCGCCAGTGAATGGAAGGCTGCGGTGAAACGTTGCACGCGGTCGGCAGGGGAGGCGCCATCGCAGATAGGTTGGCCGGGAATGCCATAAAAGTCGCCTCCCAGGGCAATCACCTGGCCATAGGTCAGCGCCAGCCCGTTGGGCAAATGCAGTTCCACTTGCCGCGCAGGGATCGCCGCGGCGTCTTTGGCAAAACGCAACAGCGTATCGTCGCCGATAGCGGTGTGTTCACCCCCTTCGAAACGCAGGGTAGGGCGGTGATTGGTGGGTACGGCGTATTCAAGACCTGACATGTTAGCTCCTTGCTATGTCGTGAGAATCTTCCTTAATTGCTGTATGCATATACAGCTTAGGCGAGCATAGAGGGAAAATTTCTTACGTCAAGAAACGCATTTAAACGGCGAGCCTGGAGGAAGGTTGATGAATTGCAGTTGACGAATCTTTTTATAGTTGTACGATGACGTACGACATCAACTAAACCAACAACAACGCTTTCTCAAGAAAGTCTTCGCCCAGGGTGTTCGAATAATGAATCCACAAGAACTGAAGTCCATCCTCTCCCACGGTCTGCTGTCTTTCCCGGTGACCGATTTCAACGCCCAGGGTGACTTTCACCAGGCGGGCTATATCAAGCGTCTGGAATGGCTTGCCCCGTATGGCGCCACTGCGCTGTTCGCTGCAGGCGGCACCGGTGAGTTTTTCTCCCTGGCCGCCAGCGAATATTCCCAGGTGGTGAAGACCGCTGTTGATACCTGCGCCACCAGCGTGCCGATCCTTGCCGGTGTCGGTGGGGCCACCCGCCAGGCTATCGAGTACGCTCAAGAAGCCGAGCGCCTGGGGGCCAAAGGCCTGCTGCTGCTGCCGCACTACCTGACTGAAGCCAGCCAGGACGGCGTTGCCGCCCACGTTGAAGCCGTGTGCAAATCGGTCAAGATCGGCGTGGTGGTGTACAACCGCAATGTCTGCCGCCTGACCGCGCCGCTGCTCGAACGCCTCGCCGAGCGCTGCCCGAACCTGATCGGCTACAAGGACGGCCTGGGTGACATCGAACTGATGGTGTCGATCCGCCGTCGCCTTGGCGACCGTTTCAGCTACCTCGGCGGCCTGCCGACTGCAGAAGTTTACGCTGCTGCCTACAAGGCCCTGGGCGTGCCGGTGTACTCCTCGGCGGTGTTCAACTTCATCCCGAAAACCGCGATGGATTTCTACCACGCGATTGCCAAGGATGATCACGCCACCGTCTCCAAGATCATCGACGATTTCTTCCTGCCTTACCTGGACATCCGTAACCGCAAGGCCGGCTACGCGGTGAGCATCGTCAAGGCAGGTGCGAAGATCGCCGGCTACGACGCCGGCCCGGTGCGCACCCCGCTGACCGACCTGCTGCCGGAAGAATACGAAGCCCTGGCCGCGCTGATCGACAAGCAAGGCGCGCAATAACTTATCAACAAGGCCGCTGAGCAATCAGCGGCCTTTTGCGTCAGGAGAAGATTCGTGTCCCAAGCAAAGCGTTTCGAGAACTACATCAACGGCGAATGGGTAACCGGCGCTGACTACTGCAGCAATATCAACCCGTCGGATCTTTCCGATGTGATTGGCGAATACGCCAAGGCAGACGTCGCCCAAGTCAACGCCGCTATCGAGGCTGCCCGCGCCGCCTTCCCGGCCTGGTCCACTTCCGGCATCCAGGCGCGCCACGATGCGTTGGATAAAGTCGGCAGCGAAATCCTCGCCCGTCGCGAAGAACTCGGCACGCTGCTGGCCCGGGAAGAGGGCAAGACCCTGCCCGAAGCCATCGGCGAAGTGACCCGCGCCGGTAACATTTTCAAGTTCTTCGCTGGCGAATGTCTGCGCCTGTCTGGCGACTATGTGCCGTCGGTGCGTCCGGGCGTCAACGTGGAAGTCACCCGTGAAGCCCTCGGTGTGGTCGGCTTGATCACCCCCTGGAACTTCCCGATCGCCATCCCGGCCTGGAAAATCGCCCCGGCCTTGGCCTACGGCAACTGTGTGGTGATCAAGCCGGCCGAACTGGTACCCGGCTGTGCCTGGGCCCTGGCTGAAATCATCTCCCGCGCCGGTTTCCCGGCCGGGGTGTTCAACCTGGTGATGGGCAGCGGCCGCGTCGTCGGCGATGTGTTGGTCAACAGCCCGAAAGTCGACGGCATCAGCTTCACCGGCTCGGTGGGCGTGGGCCGTCAGATCGCGGTCAGTTGCGTGTCGCGCCAGGCCAAGGTGCAGTTGGAAATGGGCGGCAAGAACCCGCAGATCATTCTCGACGACGCCGACCTCAAGCAAGCCGTCGAGCTGTCGGTGCAGAGCGCGTTCTACTCCACCGGCCAGCGTTGCACCGCGTCGAGCCGCCTGATCGTCACCGCCGGCATCCACGACCAGTTCGTCGCGGCGATGGCCGAGCGCATGAAGTCGATCAAGGTCGGCCACGCACTCACCAGCGGTACCGACATTGGCCCGGTGGTTTCCCAGGCCCAGTTGGACCAGGACATGAAGTACATCGACATCGGCCAAAGCGAAGGTGCGCGGCTGGTCAGCGGTGGCGGTCTGGTGACCTGCGACACCGAGGGCTACTACCTGGCGCCGACGCTGTTTGCCGACAGCGAAGCCGCCATGCGCATCAGCCGTGAAGAGATCTTCGGCCCGGTGGCCAACGTGGTGCGGGTGGCCGATTACGAGGCAGCGCTGGCCATGGCCAACGACACCGAGTTCGGCCTGTCGGCAGGTATCGCCACCACGTCGTTGAAGTACGCCAACCACTTCAAGCGTCACTCCCAGGCCGGGATGGTCATGGTCAACCTGCCGACCGCCGGCGTGGACTACCACGTTCCTTTCGGTGGTCGTAAGGGCTCATCCTACGGTTCGCGTGAGCAGGGTCGCTATGCGCAAGAGTTCTACACCGTGGTGAAAACCAGCTACATCGGTTCGTAACCCGTAGGAGCGAGCTTGCTCGCGAAAAACTCAAGGGCACCGCGTGCATCCTGAATGCCTGCGTATTCGTTGACGTTTTTCGCGAGCAAGCTCGCTCCTACAAGACGCAGCATCAAGCAATACATAACTATTACCCGCAAAAAAAATAATTAGTGGGAGTACTTCTACATGCAAGCGACCAAGCCGACCCACGTCCGCTATTTGATCCTGCTCATGCTCTTTCTGGTGACCACGATCAACTACGCCGACCGTGCCACTATCGCCATCGCCGGCTCCAGCCTGCAAAAAGACCTCGGCATCGACGCGGTCACCCTTGGTTATATCTTCTCTGCATTCGGTTGGGCCTACGTCGCCGGTCAAATTCCCGGTGGCTGGCTGCTCGACCGATTCGGCTCGAAAAAAGTCTATGCCCTGAGCATCTTCACCTGGTCACTGTTCACCGTGCTGCAAGGCTATGTCGGTGAATTCGGTGTCTCCACCGCAGTCGTGGCGCTGTTCATGCTGCGCTTTCTGGTGGGCTTGGCCGAAGCGCCTTCGTTCCCGGGCAATGCGCGCATCGTGGCGGCGTGGTTCCCCACGGCTGAACGCGGCACGGCATCGGCGATCTTCAACTCTGCGCAGTACTTCGCCACCGTGCTGTTTGCACCGTTGATGGGCTGGATCGTCTACAGCTTCGGCTGGCAGCACGTGTTTATCGTGATGGGCGCGATTGGCATCGTCTTCTCGCTGGTCTGGCTGAAAGTTATCCACAGCCCGCGCCAGCATCCGATGATCAACGAGGCCGAGTTCAATCACATCGCCGCCAATGGCGCGATGGTCGACATGGACCAGGACAAGGGCAAGGGTAAGAAAACCGACGGTCCGAAGTGGGATTACATTCGCCAATTGCTGACCAATCGCATGATGCTCGGCGTGTACCTGGGTCAGTACTGCATCAACGGCATCACGTATTTCTTCCTGACGTGGTTCCCGGTGTACCTGGTGCAGGACCGTGGCATGACCATCCTCAAGGCCGGTTTCATCGCTTCGCTGCCAGCGATCTGCGGGTTTATCGGCGGTGTGCTCGGCGGAGTGATTTCCGACTACCTGCTGCGCAAGGGCCACTCCCTGACCTTCGCTCGCAAGGCGCCGATCATTGCCGGCCTGCTGGTCTCCAGCAGTATCATCGCGTGTAACTACGTGGACGTTGAATGGATGGTGGTGGGCTTCATGGCTTTGGCCTTCTTCGGCAAAGGCGTTGGCGCACTCGGTTGGGCGGTGGTTTCCGATACCTCGCCCAAACAGATCGCCGGCCTCAGTGGTGGCTTGTTCAATACCTTCGGTAACCTGGCCTCCATCACCACGCCGATTGTGATTGGCTACATCATCAGCACCACCGGCTCGTTCAAATGGGCCCTGGTGTTCGTGGGTGCCAACGCGTTGGTGGCGGTGTTCAGCTACCTGGTCATTGTCGGCCCGATCAAGCGCGTGGTGCTCAAGGAGCCGCCAAGCAAAGGGCCTGAGTTGACCAACCTTTCCCAAGCGCATTCTTGAGGTTCGTGTGATGCAGTTGATTGAACATGCCGACTCGCCGCGCTCGATTCGTTTGCACGAGCGCGACAATGTGGTGATCGTGGTGAATGATCAGGGCGTACCGGCCGGGACTGAATTCCCGGACGGCCTGGTCACGGTGGATTTCATCCCCCAGAGCCACAAGGTGACCCTGGAAGATATCCCCGAAGGCGGCCAGATCATTCGCTACGGGCAGACGATTGGCTACGCGCTGGCGCCGATCCCGCGTGGCAGCTGGGTGCAGGAAGACCAGCTGCGCATGCCCACCGCGCCGCCGCTGGACAGCCTGCCGTTGTCCACCGAGGTGCCTGAAACCCAGGCGCCGCTGGAGGGCTTTACCTTCGAGGGCTACCGCAACGCCGACGGCACCGTGGGCACACGCAACATCCTGGGTATCACCACCACGGTGCAGTGCGTGACCGGCGTGCTGGACCATGCCGTCAAGCGCATCAAGGACGAGTTGCTGCCCAAGTACCCCCACGTCGATGACGTGGTGGCGCTGACCCATAGCTACGGCTGCGGCGTGGCGATCACGGCGACCGATGCCTACATCCCGATCCGTACCGTGCGCAACCTGGCGCGCAACCCGAACCTGGGCGGCGAAGCCCTGGTGATCAGCCTGGGCTGCGAGAAACTGCAGGCCGGGCAGGTGATGCACGACAACGACAGCTCCGTCGACCTGAGCGAGCCCTGGCTGTACCGGTTGCAGGATTCCAGCCACGGTTTTACCGAGATGATCGAACAGATCATGGCGCTGGCCGAGGTGCGCTTGAAAAAGCTCGACCAGCGCCGCCGCGAAACGGTGCCGGCGTCCGAGCTGATCCTGGGCATGCAATGCGGCGGCAGTGATGCGTTTTCCGGTATCACCGCCAACCCGGCGCTGGGTTACGCGTCAGACCTGTTGCTGCGTGCCGGGGCGACGGTGATGTTTTCCGAAGTGACCGAAGTCCGGGACGCGATTTACCTGCTGACGTCTCGGGCTGAGAGCAAGGAAGTGGCTCAGGAACTGGTCAGGGAAATGGACTGGTACGACCGTTACCTGGCCAAGGGCGAGGCGGATCGCAGTGCCAATACCACGCCGGGCAACAAGAAGGGCGGGCTGTCGAATATCGTCGAGAAGTCGTTGGGCTCCATCGTCAAATCCGGCAGCAGCGCGATCAACGGCGTGCTGGGCCCCGGCGAGCGCTTCAAGGGCAAGGGCCTGATTTTTTGCGCAACCCCGGCCAGTGACTTCGTGTGCGGCACCTTGCAATTGGCGGCGGGCATGAACCTGCACGTGTTCACCACTGGACGTGGCACGCCTTACGGCTTGGCGATGGCGCCGGTGGTGAAGGTGTCGACGCGCACTGAGCTGGCGCAGCGTTGGCCGGACCTGATCGACATCGACGCCGGGCGCATCGCCACCGGGCGCGCGAGCATCGAGGAACTGGGCTGGGAGCTGTTTCACTTCTATCTGGATGTGGCCAGCGGCAAGAAGCAGACGTGGGCGGAGCGGCACAAGCTGCATAACGACATCACCCTGTTCAACCCGGCGCCGATTACCTGAAGACCGGGTCGCCTGCATCGGGGGCAAGCCCCCTCCCACATTTTGTCCGCGTTCAGCCTGCAGGAATGCGGTCGAGTGTGGGAGGGGGCTTGCCTCCGATAGCGGTCTATCAGGCACTCTCGAGCTGTATGGCTTATCATTAGCCCACTCACGACGCTCACCAAGGTTCTCCCCGGCATGCTGGCAATCTTCCTCACCACGCTCACCATCACCGCGCCGGTGTTCGCCATGCTGTTTCTCGGTGTGCTGCTCAAGCGCATCAACTGGATCAACGACAACTTTATCCACACCGCTTCGTCCCTGGTGTTCAACGTCACCATGCCCGCGCTGCTGTTTCTCGGCATCCTGCATGCCGACCTGCATTCAGCGCTCAAGCCGGGTTTGCTGATCTACTTTGCCGTGGCCACGCTGGTGAGCTTTGCCATGGCGTGGGGCTGGGCGATTCTGCGCTGCAAGCGCGAAGACCGGGGCATCTATACCCAGGGCGCGTTTCGCGGCAACAACGGGGTGATCGGCCTGGCGCTGGCTGCCAGCATGTACGGCGACTACGGCATTTCCCTCGGTGCGATCCTCGCGGCGTTGGTGATCCTGTTCTACAACACCTTGTCGACCATCGTGCTGGCGGTGTACAGCCCAGTGATCAAATCCGACCCGTGGAGCATTTTCAAGAGTGTGGTCGCCAACCCGCTGATCATCAGCGTGATCGTCGCTGCGCCGTTTGCCTATTTCCAGATTGGCCTGCCGGGCTGGCTGGAAAAATCCATGCAGTACCTGGCGGACACCACCTTGCCGCTGGCGCTGATCTGCATTGGCGGCACCTTGTCCCTGGCGGCGCTGCGCAAGAGCGGCAAGATGGCCTTGAGCGCCAGCCTGATGAAGATGGTCTGGCTGCCGGTGATCGCCACCTTGGGCGCATGGCTGCTGGGGTTCCGTGGTCCGGAGCTGGGCATTCTGTTTCTGTACTTCGGCGCGCCCACGGCCGCGGCAAGCTTCGTGATGGCCAGGGCGGCCGAGGGCAATCATGAACTGGCGGCGGCGATTATCGTGATCACCACGTTGATGGCGGCGGTGACCACGAACATCGGCATCTTCGTGTTGCAGGCGGGTGGCTGGATCTAAGCTTCTTTCTGATAGGTGTCGATGACTTCCTGCGCCGCCCGAAACGCATCAATCGCTGCCGGCACTCCGGCATACACCGCGCAATGCAGCAACGCTTCGCGGATCTCCTCTACGGTGCAGCCGTTGTTCAATGCGCCGCGCACATGGCCCTTGAGTTCCTGCGGGCATTTGAGCGCGGTCAGGGCGGCGAGGGTGATCAGGCTGCGCGTCTTGAGCGGCAAACCCTCGCGATTCCACACGCTGCCCCATGCGTGTTCATTGACGAAGTCCTGCAGCGGCTGGGTGAACTCGGTGGCATTGCCCAAGGCGCGGTCAACGAAGACATCGCCCATCACCTGACGGCGCACTTCAACCCCTGGTTTTTTCTGATCGGTCATTGCGACTCCCTCTTGTGTTGGCGGTGCCAGGCGCGCAGCGACGTGAACAGCAGCACCACCACTAACGCTGGCAGGACGTAAAACAGCATCAGTTGTTCCAGCCTGGCGGCCAGGGGCATGCCAGTGGTAAACGCCATCACATGCAGGCCGTACGCCAGGTAGAGCCCCAGCAACACCAGGCCTTCGACGCGCGTGACGCGGTAGCCGGTATAGAACACGGGCAGGCACAGGACGATGGCGCCGAGCATGACCGGCAGGTCGAAGTCCAGGGCGTTGGGTGAGACCGACAGCGGCGATGGTGCTACCAGCGCGGTAAAGCCCAGCACGCCAAGCAGGTTGAACAGGTTGCTGCCGATCACATTGCCCACGGCAATTTCCCGCTCGCCGCGCAAGGCGGCAATCAGCGAGGTCGCCAGGCAGGGCAGCGAGGTGCCGACTCCGATCAGCGTCAGGCCGATGATGCGCTCCGACAAGCCCAGGTCGCTCGCCACCTCCACGGCCGCGCCCAGCAGCAAGTGCCCGGCCACCACCAGCACCAGCAACCCGCCAAGCATCAACAGCACGCTGCTCAGCCAGGGCGCCCGGGTGACGGTGGCGAGGGTGCGTGGACGACGGGAGTGGCGTGTCTGGTAGTGCAGCACGCCGAGGTAGGCCAGCAGTGCAACCAGCAGCACCAGCCCGTCGAACGGCGTCAGTGCCTCGTTGGCCGCCAGGACGAACACCAGCAGGCCGGCGACGATCATGACCGGGATGTCCAGGCGTACCAGTTGCCGTGACACCCGTAACGGAATGATCAACGCGGACAAGCCCAGGGTGACGAGGATATTGAAGATGCTGCTGCCGATCACGCTGCCCACGGCAATGTCGGTGTTGCCGGCCAGGGTGGCCTGCAGGCTGACGGCCATCTGCGGCGCGCTGCTGCCGAAGGCCACGATGCTCAGGCCGATGATCAGCGGTCGCACCTTGAGGCTGGCGGCCAGGCGCACCGCAGCCCGCACCAGCACTTCGGCGCCGACGATCAACAGCAGCAAGCCGCTGACCAGCTCCAGCAGGCTCCAGGGCGAGAGGGCGTTCAATCCAAAAATGCTCAAGGCGGCCTCTATCAGTTGTTCAGGGCTTGCACACGCACCCGCGCGGTGCCGCTGCCCAGCATACGCAATTGCTCGGCGGCCTTGCGCGAAAGGTCGATCAGCCGCCCACGGGTATGCGGGCCGCGATCATTGATGCGCACCACGACAGAGCGGTTGTTGTCCAGATTGGTCACCTTGACCTGGGTGCCGAAGGGCAGGCGCCGATGGGCGGCGGTCAGGGCGTTCTGGTTGAAGGCTTCACCGCTGGCGGTTCTTTTGCCATGGTGCCTGGCACCGTAATAGGAGGCGGTGCCGGTTTCGTCGTAGCCGTTGGGGTCGATGACGCCGCTGGCGCAACCGGTCAGCAGGGAAAACAGGGCCAGGAGGCCGAGTAGACGCTTCATTGATCAGGGTACCCATAACAAATGTGGGAGGGGGCTTGCCCCCGATAGCGGAGCGTCAGTCACTGCTGCTTTGACTGAATCACCGCTATCGGGAGCAAGCCCCCTCCCACAGGGCGGCCGGGTCGAGCATGAAATCCCGTCCGGCCCGTTCATCGTTGTCAGCCTTCGAGCTTGCTTTTGAGCAGTTCGTTGACTTGTTGCGGGTTGGCTTTACCTTTGGATGCTTTCATCGCCTGGCCGACGAAGAAGCCGAACATCTTGCCGCGCTTGGCTTCGTCAGCCGCGCGATATTGTTCGACCTGCTCGGCATTCGCCGCGAGCATTTCATCGAGCACCGCGGAAATGGCGCCGCTGTCGGTGACTTGCTTGAGGCCGCGCTTCTCGATGATCTCGTCGGCGCTGCCTTCACCTGCGGCCATCGCTTCGAACACCGTCTTGGCGATCTTGCCGGAGATGGTGTTGTCCTTGATGCGCAGCAGCATGCCGCCCAGTTGTTCGGCGCTCACCGGTGCTTCGTCGATTTCCAGGCCTTGCTTGTTCAACAGGCTGCCCAGCTCGACCATGACCCAGTTCGCCGCCAGCTTGGCGTCGCCGGCAATGCTCACGACCTTTTCGAAGTAGTTGGCTTGCTCGCGGCTGGACGCCAGTACGCTGGCATCGTAGATCGACAGGCCGAACTGCTCCTGGAACCGTTCGCGTTTTTGCTGCGGCAATTCCGGCAGGGTGGCGCGGATGTCGTTGAGGAACGAATCTTCCAGCACCACCGGCAGCAGGTCCGGGTCGGGGAAGTAACGGTAGTCGTTGGCTTCCTCCTTGCTGCGCATGGCGCGGGTTTCGTCTTTGTTCGGGTCGTACAGGCGCGTTTGCTGGATCACCTTGCCGCCGTCTTCGATCAGTTCGATCTGGCGACGCACTTCGCTGTTGATCGCCTTCTCGATAAAGCGGAACGAGTTGACGTTCTTGATCTCGCAGCGGGTGCCGAACTCGACCTGGCCCTTGGGACGGATCGACACGTTGCAGTCGCAACGCAGCGAGCCTTCGGCCATGTTGCCGTCGCAGATGCCCAGGTAGCGCACCAGCGCGTGAATGGTCTTGACGTAGGCCACGGCCTCCTTGGCGCTGCGCATGTCCGGCTCGGACACGATCTCCAGCAACGGCGTGCCGGCCCGGTTCAGGTCGATACCGGTGGCGCCGGGGAATTCTTCGTGCAGGCTTTTGCCGGCGTCTTCTTCAAGGTGCGCACGGGTTACGCCGACGCGCTTGATGGTGCCGTCTTCCAGGGGAATGTCCAGGTGGCCCTTGCCGACGATCGGCAGTTCCATCTGGCTGATCTGGTAGCCCTTGGGCAGGTCCGGGTAGAAGTAGTTCTTGCGCGCGAATACGTTGTGCTGGCCGATTTCGGCGTCGATCGCCAGGCCGAACATCACCGCCATGCGCACCGCTTCCTGGTTCAGCACCGGCAGCACGCCGGGCATGCCCAGGTCGACCAGGCTGGCCTGGGTGTTGGGCTCGGAGCCGAACGTGGTGGCGCTACCGGAGAAAATCTTCGATTGGGTGGCGAGCTGGGTATGAATCTCCAGCCCGATCACAACTTCCCATTGCATAGTGTTCTCCTCAGAAGCCGGTAGGGGTGCGAGTGTGCCAGTCGGTGTTCAACTGGTACTGGTGCGCCACATTGAGCAGGCGGCCTTCCTGGAAATACGGGGCGAGCAATTGCACGCCGACCGGCAGGCCATCGACGAAACCGGCGGGCATGGACAAGCCCGGCAAGCCCGCGAGGTTGGCGGTGATGGTGTAGAGGTCTTCCAGGTACTCGGCGATCGGGTCGCCGGTCTTGGCGCCGATTTTCCAGGCCGGGTTCGGCGTGGTCGGGCCGAGGATCACGTCGACTTCTTCGAAGGCCGCCATGAAGTCGTTCTTGATCAGGCGACGGATCTTCTGCGCCTTGAGGTAGTACGCGTCGTAGTAGCCGGCCGACAGGGCGTAGGCACCGACCATGATCCGGCGCTGTACTTCCGGGCCGAAGCCTTCGCCACGGGAGCGCTTGTACAGGTCGGTGAGATCTTTGGGGTTTTCGCAGCGATAGCCAAAGCGCACACCGTCGAAACGCGACAGGTTGGAGGACGCTTCGGCCGGGGCGATCACGTAGTAGGCAGGGATCGCGTGCTGGTTGTTCGGCAGGCTGATTTCCTTGATCACCGCGCCGAGCTTTTCCAGCTCCTTGATGCTGTTGTGCACCAAGTCGGCGATACGCGGGTCCAGACCTGCGCTGAAGTATTCCTTGGGTACGCCGATGCGCAGGCCCTTGAGCGACGTATTCAGGCTGGCGCTGTAGTCCGGCACCGGCTCATCGATGCTGGTGGAATCCTGTTTATCGAAGCCGGCCATACCTTGTAACAATATTGCGCAGTCTTCAGCCGTGCGCGCCAGCGGGCCGCCCTGATCAAGGCTCGAGGCGTAGGCAATCATGCCCCAGCGGGAAACACGACCGTAGGTCGGCTTCAAACCGGTGAGGTTGGTGAACGCGGCGGGTTGGCGAATCGAGCCGCCGGTGTCGGTGGCCGTGGCGGCCGGCAGGAAGCGCGCGGCAACGGCAGCGGCCGAACCACCGGACGAACCGCCGGGTACGTGTTCCAGGTTCCAGGGGTTTTTCACGGCGCCGTAGTAGCTCGACTCGTTGGCCGACCCCATGGCGAACTCGTCCATGTTGGTCTTGCCCAGGGTCACGGCCCCGGCGGCGGCCAGCTTGGAGACCACGGTGGCGTCGTAGGGCGCCTTGAAGTTGTCGAGCATCTTCGAGCCGCAGCTGGTGCGAATGCCCTGGGTGCAGAACAGGTCCTTGTGGGCAATCGGGGCGCCTAGCAGCGCGCCGTTCTCACCGTTGGCGCGACGTACGTCGGCGGCCTTGGCCTGGCTCAGGGCCAGCTCCTGGGTGAGGCTGATGAAGCTGTTGACCTTTGGGTCCAGCTCGGCGATACGCGCCAGCAGGGTCGTGGTCAGCTCTTCGGAAGAAAACGTTTTGTCGGCGAGACCGCGGGCGATCTCGGCCAGAGTCATGTGATGCATGAAAGGCTCTTTCCCTTTAGTCGATGACTTTCGGAACCAGGTACAGGCCGTTTTCGACCGCTGGCGCGATGGACTGGTAGGCCTCGCGGTTATTGCGCTCGGTCACGACGTCGGCGCGCAGGCGCTGACTGGCTTCCAGCGGGTGAGCCAGGGGCTCGATGCCGTCGGTGTCGACGGCCTGCATTTGGTCAACCAGCCCGAGAATGCTGTTCAGGGCTGCGGTGGTCTGTGGAAGATCGGCGTCATTGAGGCCAAGCGAGGCCAGATGCGCGATTTTTTCCACGTCGGAGCGTTCAAGCGCCATGGGATTCTCCAGTGGAAAACAGAACGGAGGGCGTCCGTGTGTTAGATTGTCGGAACACTACCGCATTTCTACGGTCATAAGGCCGCGATTGTGGGGGTTGGTGCACAGAAAGTCGGCCAATTTAGCACATTGGCGCCTTGCCCAAAATCCCTGTCGTTGTTAGAGTTTGCCGCACTTTTTTACCCACGCGTTGCCTAGGGTCCCTTTCCCATGTTCAAGAAACTGCGTGGCATGTTTTCCAGCGATCTTTCCATTGACCTGGGCACTGCCAACACCCTTATTTACGTGCGCGAGCGCGGTATCGTTCTGAATGAGCCATCGGTTGTGGCCATTCGGACCCATGGTAATCAGAAAAGTGTCGTTGCCGTTGGCACCGAGGCCAAGCGCATGCTGGGCCGTACACCAGGCAATATTGCTGCCATTCGTCCGATGAAAGACGGCGTGATCGCCGACTTCAGTGTCTGCGAGAAGATGCTGCAGTACTTCATCAACAAGGTTCACGAAAACAGTTTCCTGCAGCCCAGCCCTCGTGTGCTGATCTGCGTCCCGTGCAAATCCACCCAGGTGGAGCGTCGTGCTATCCGTGAATCGGCCCTTGGCGCCGGTGCCCGCGAAGTGTTCCTGATCGAAGAGCCGATGGCCGCCGCAATCGGCGCCGGCCTGCCGGTTGAAGAAGCCCGCGGTTCGATGGTGGTGGATATCGGTGGCGGTACCACCGAAATCGCCCTGATTTCCCTGAACGGTGTGGTGTATGCCGAATCCGTGCGTGTGGGCGGCGACCGTTTCGACGAAGCGATCATCACTTATGTGCGTCGTAACTACGGCAGCCTGATCGGCGAATCCACCGCCGAGCGCATCAAGCAGGAAATCGGTACCGCTTACCCGGGCGGCGAAGTTCGCGAAGTCGATGTTCGCGGTCGCAACCTGGCCGAAGGTGTGCCGCGTGCTTTCACCCTGAACTCCAATGAAGTGCTGGAAGCTCTGCAAGAGTCCCTGGCCACCATCGTTCAGGCTGTGAAGAGCGCCCTGGAGCAATCGCCGCCGGAGCTGGCTTCCGATATCGCCGAGCGTGGCCTGGTGCTGACCGGTGGTGGCGCCTTGCTGCGCGACCTCGACAAGCTGCTGGCCCAGGAAACCGGCCTGCCGGTGATTGTCGCCGAAGACCCGCTGACCTGCGTGGCTCGTGGCGGTGGTCGTGCATTGGAAATGATGGATAAACACACCATGGACCTGCTCTCCAGCGAATAAGATTGCCTGGACGGTTCATGCTGGGTCGGCAGGCAGCACTTTGCAGTGCTGCCTGTTGGCGTTTATCTTCTTCAATCTGCATCCAGGCCGGTTTGATGCCGTATGAATAAAGAGAACATTTGCCTGGGAGGAGCGGCCTATTAAACCGCTCTTCGCCAAAGGCCCCTCATTGGGCGTGCGCTTGTTGGTGCTGACCGTGCTTTCGGTCGCGCTGATGGTGGTCGATGCCCGCTTTTCGCTGCTCAAGCCGGTGCGTAGCCAGATGTCGCTGGTGCTGATGCAGACCTACTGGATCACCGACCTGCCGCAACGTCTCTACCAGGGCGTGGCCAGCCAATTCGGCAGCCGCACCGAACTGGTGGCCGAGAACGAAAAACTCAAGACCGAAAACCTGCTGTTGCAGGGCCGCATGCAAAAGCTCGCCGCCCTCACCGAGCAGAACGTTCGGCTGCGCGAATTGCTCAATTCTTCGGCATTGGTCAACGAAAAGGTCGAAGTGGCCGAGTTGATTGGCATGGACCCCAACCCCTTTACCCATCGCATCATCATCAACAAGGGTGAGCGCGACGGCGTGGTTCTCGGTCAGCCGGTACTCGATGCCCGCGGCCTGATGGGCCAGGTGGTTGAATTGATGCCCTACACCTCGCGCGTGTTGCTGCTGACCGACACCACCCACAGCATTCCTGTGCAGGTCAATCGCAATGGCTTGCGCGCGATCGCCAGCGGCACCGGTAACCCGGAACGCCTGGAGTTGCGGCACGTGGCCGACACCGCCGACATCAAGGAAGGCGACCTGCTGGTCAGCTCTGGCCTGGGTCAGCGTTTCCCGGCGGGTTATCCGGTGGCGACGGTCAAGGAGGTCATCCACGATTCCGGCCAGCCGTTTGCCATCGTGCGTGCCGTGCCGACTGCCGCACTCAACCGCAGCCGCTATCTGCTACTGGTGTTCAGCGACAACCGCACGCCGGAAGAGCGCGCCAATGACGCCGCGCAGGCCCAGGAAGCGGAAGACAAGCAGAATGGCACCACGCCTGTGATTCCGGCCACCGTGCCGAAGCCTGCGTTTGTTGGGCCGCCCGCGCCTGTGGCTGCACCGGCAACCGCGGCGCCTGTGGCCACACCGGCCAAGCCGGCTGCCCATAACACACGCCCGGCGAAACCGGCTGCCACCACCGCGCCTGCCGCGAGGCCCGCGGCAACCGCCCCGGCCACTACGCGGCAGAGGGAGGAATAATGGCCAGTACTCATTCGCGCAATGGCTGGATTGTCTGGCTGACCTTTGCCGTCGGCCTGCTGCTCAGCGTTTCGCCCTTGCCGCAATTCATGGAAATCCTGCGTCCGCTGTGGCTGGCCTTGCTGCTGGCGTTCTGGTCGCTGAACCTGCCGCACAAGGTGGGCATGGTCACCGCCATGTGCCTGGGTTTGGCCGAGGATGTGTTGTATGGCACCTTGCTGGGCCAGAACGCGCTGATCCTGACCCTGATTACCTTCCTGGTGCTGTCGTTGCAGCAGCGTTTGCGCATGTTCCCGATGTGGCAGCAGTGCCTGGTGATCCTGGTGATCTTCGGCCTGGCGCAGTTGGTTCAGCTCTGGCTCAGCGCCTTGACCGGCAATCGCCAACCTACCCTGGCGCTGGTGCTGCCGGCGCTGGTCAGCGCCTTGCTGTGGCCCTGGATCAGTTTCGGCCTGCGTGGGTTGCGTCGTCGCTATAAAATCAATTGATGGATTGCGAGGCTCTGCCTGGTTATCGAACCCTACAGGGAGAGTCTGCAATGAATGTGCTTTATCTGGCCTCGGGCTCACCGCGGCGACGCGAGTTGTTGACCCAGATCGGCGTGCCTTTCACCGTGGTCAGCGCCGCTATCGATGAAACGCCTCTTACTGACGAAACCCCCGTTGCCTATGTCGAGCGCCTGGCTCGAAGCAAGGCGGCGGCGGGCTTGGCTGCGCTCGAACAAACCGCTGGCGTCTGCGTATTGGGTGCCGACACCGCCGTTATCGTAGACGGCAAGATTCTTGGCAAACCAGTGGACCAGGCCGATGCCTTGGCCATGTTGACGGCCTTGGCGGGGCGCGAGCATGAAGTCTTCACGGCCATTGCCCTCACCGATGGCCAGCGCTGTGAATGCCGATGCGTAAGCAGTCGTGTCGCTTTTCGCGAAATCTCTGTCGAGGAAGCTACGACTTACTGGCACAGTGGTGAACCCGTGGACAAGGCGGGCGGCTACGCTATTCAAGGGCTTGGCGCGGTGTTCGTGGCCGGACTCAATGGCAGCTATTCCGCTGTGGTCGGCCTGCCGGTGTGCGAAACCGCACAACTGCTGGGCCAATTCGGCATACCTTGTTGGCAAAACCTTACCGCGCGCTGAACGCCTTTACTTTCGCGCCAAGCCCTAAGTGATCGGTCACTACTGTGAAAACGCCTGAACGAGACCCAGCCATGAGCGAAGAGATTCTGATCAATATCACGCCGATGGAATCGCGCGTGGCGGTGGTAGAGAACGGTGTTCTGCAAGAAGTGCACGTAGAGCGCACCCAGAAGCGCGGGATCGTCGGCAATATCTATAAAGGCAAGGTGGTGCGCGTATTGCCGGGCATGCAGGCGGCTTTTGTCGACATCGGCCTGGACCGCGCCGCGTTTATCCATGCTTCGGAAATTTCCCTGCGCGAAGGCCCGGCGGTGGAAAGCATCAGCGCGCTGGTGCATGAAGGGCAGAGCCTGGTGGTGCAAGTCACCAAGGACCCCATCGGTTCCAAGGGCGCGCGGCTGACCACCCAACTGTCGATTCCTTCGCGCTACCTGGTGTACATGCCGCGCACCGCCCATGTCGGCATTTCCCTCAAGATCGAGGATGAGGCCGAACGCGAGCGCCTGAAGAAAGTGGTCAGCGACTGTGTCGCCGCCGAGGGCATCAAGGAAGCCGGCGGGTTCATCCTGCGCACCGCCGCCGAGGGCGCGGGCGCCGATGAAATCCTGATGGATATTCGCTACCTGCGACGCCTGTGGGACCAGATCGCGGCGCAGATCCAGACCATTGGCGCGCCAAGCGTGATCTATGAAGACCTTGGCTTGGCGCTGCGTACCTTGCGCGACCTGGTCAGCCCGAAAATCGAGAAAATTCGCATCGACTCGCGGGAAACCTTCCAGCGCACAACGCAATTTGTCGCCGAGCTGATGCCGGAAATTGCCGACCGCCTTGAGCACTATCCCGGCGAGCGCCCGATATTCGACCTGTATGGCGTCGAAGACGAAATCCAGAAAGCCCTGGAGCGCAAGGTCCCGCTCAAATCGGGTGGCTACCTGGTGGTGGACCCGGCGGAAGCCATGACCACCATCGACGTCAACACGGGCGCGTTCGTGGGGCACCGCAACCTCGAAGAGACCATCTTCAAGACCAACCTCGAAGCGGCCACTGCGATTGCGCGCCAGCTGCGCCTGCGCAACCTGGGTGGCATCATCATCATCGACTTCATCGACATGGAAGACGGCGAGCATCAACGCCAGGTGCTGCGCACCCTCGAAAAACAGCTGGAGCGCGACCACGCCAAGACCAACATCATCGGCATCACCGAGCTGGGCCTGGTGCAGATGACCCGCAAGCGCACCCGAGAAAGCCTTGAGCAGGTGCTGTGCGAACCCTGCAGCAGTTGCCAGGGGCGCGGTAAGTTGAAAACCCCGGAAACGGTTTGCTACGAGATTTTCCGTGAAATCCTACGAGAGGCACGCGCTTACCAGGCCGAAGGTTATAGAGTGCTGGCCAACCAGAAAGTGGTCGACCGCCTGCTGGACGAAGAGTCCGGCAACGTCGCCGAGCTGGAGGGGTTTATTGGTCGCACTATTCGTTTTCAGGTCGAAACCATGTATTCCCAGGAACAATACGACGTGGTGCTGCTCTGATCCCCATTCGTTTTTCCTTTCCGCGATCGACAGGCACTGACCTGTCATCGACTACCGCTTTGAGGGTCGCCTGACATGGAGCGTCTGATACGCTTTTTTGCCGCTTTGACCCGTTGGGGGCTGGGCCTGTGTGCGTTGCTGCTGGTATTGGCGGCGGTGTACGTGAGCCTGGGGCGCGAATTGACCCCGCTGGTGGCCGAATACCGCGCTGAAGTCCAGGACAAGGCCCAGGCTGCGGTGCAGATGCCCGTGCACATCGGTAGCCTCGAAGGCCGCTGGAGCGGGTTTGCCCCTGTGTTGCTGGCCCATGACGTAATGATCGGCGAGGGCAACAGTGCCTTGCGCCTGGATCAGGTCGAAGTCGTGCCCGACCTGTGGGCCAGCCTCACCGCCCGTGAAGTGCGCATCGCCCATCTGCAGGTCAGCGGCGTGCAGTTGAGCGTCAAGGAAGACAAGGACGGCCATTGGGCGCTGCAAGGCTTGCCAATACAGGACGACCAGCCCCTGGACCCGCAACAGCTGCTCACGCGTATGCAGATGGTCAAGCGCGTGTCGGTGCTGGACAGTCAGGTGACCCTGCAACCGTATGACCGGGCGCCGGTGACCGTGACTTATGTCGGCCTGAGCCTGCACACCGGCATGAGCCAACAACGCCTGGACGCGCGTCTGACCTTGCCCGACGGCCAACCACTCGCCTTGAGCCTGCGCAGCCGCATCCGTGCCAGTCAATGGAAGGATGCCGAAGTCGACGCCTACCTGAGCCTTCCACAAAGCGACTGGGCCAAGTGGATTCCGTCCAGGCTGACTCAGCAATGGAAGCTCACCCAGCTCAAGGCCGGCGGCGAGTTCTGGCTCAACTGGGCCAACGGCACCGTGCAAAGCGCGGTGGTGCGCCTCAACTCGCCGCAGGTAAAAGGCAGCTACGCCGAGCGCAAGCCGGTGCAGATCGAAAACCTGGCCCTGACGGCCTATGTGCAACGTAGCGACGGCGGCCTCAAGGTGCTGTTCGATTCGCTGGCGATGAACATCGGGGAAACCCGCTGGGAATCGCGCCTGCAACTGCAGCAGAGCCTGGCGACCGATAAAGATCTGGAAGTGTGGAAACTGCAGGCCGACCGGCTCGACCTGACGCCCATCACGCCATTGCTCAATGCCCTGGCACCGCTGCCGGAAGGCTTCGCCAAGGCCGTTGAGCAGTTGAAAGCCACTGGCCGGTTGCGCAATGTGCTGGTCGACTTCCGTCCGCAGGACACCACCGATCAAAAGGTCAGTTTTGCCGCCAACCTTGAGCGCGTCGGTTTTGATGCGTACTTCGGCGCGCCGGCTGCGGGCAATGTGTCCGGCAGCATCAGTGGCGACCTGGGCCATGGCGAGTTGCGCATGGACAGCAAAGACTTTTCCCTGCACCTGTTCCCTATCTTCGCCAAGCCATGGCAGTACATTCAGGCCAATGCGCGCCTGACCTGGACGCTGGACAAGCAGGGCTTCACCCTGGTCGCGCCGTATATCAAGGTGCTGGGCGAAGAAGGCAACGTCGCGGCGGACTTCCTGATTCGCCTGCATTTCGACCATAGCCAGGAGGACTACATGGACCTGCGCGTCGGCATGGTCAATGGCGATGGTCGTTTTACCCCCAAGTACTTGCCGGCGGTGTTGAGCCCGGCACTGGATGAGTGGTTGCGCACGGCGATCCTCAAGGGCGCTGTAGATGAAGGTTTTTTCCAGTACCAAGGCTCCTTGAGCCACAACGCGCTGCCGGCCTCGCGCAATATCAGCCTGTTCTTCAAGGTGCATGATGCCGAGCTGGCGTTCCAGCCGGGCTGGCCCCATGTGAACAAGGTCAACGGTGAGGTGTTCGTCGAGGAGAGCGGTGTGCGCATCCTGGCCAGCAAGGGCCAATTGCTCAATACCCAGGTCAAGGACGTCTACGTCAACATCCCCCACGCGCCAGCCGGCAAGGACAGCCACCTGCTGCTCACCGGCGGGTTTTCCGGTGGGTTGGGCGATGGTTTGAAAATCCTCCAGGAAGCCCCTATTGGCACTGCATCCACCTTCGCCGGCTGGAAGGGCGAGGGCGACCTGCAGGGCAGCCTGGATCTGGACGTGCCGCTGGCCAAGGGCACCGAGCCCAAGATCGTGGTCGACTTCAAGACCGACAAGGCGCGCCTGCAACTGGCGGAGCCTACGCTGGACCTGACCCAGCTCAAGGGAGACTTCCGTTTCGACAGCGCCAAGGGCTTGAGCGGCCAGAACATATCGGCCCAGGCGTTCGATCGCCCGATCAGCGCGCAGATCTTTGCCGAGGGCAAGCCCGGCGCCATCAGCACCCGTGTGACCGCCAAGGGGCAAGTGACGGTCAAGCGGCTCACGGACTGGTTGAAAGTCAGCCAGCCGCTGCCGGTGTCCGGCGATATTCCGTACCAGCTGCAGGTGATTCTGGACGGTGCGGACAGTCAACTGATGGTCAACTCCAATCTCAAGGGCGTCGCGGTGGATCTGCCGGCGCCGTTTGGCATGCCGGCAAGTCAGGGCCGTGACAGCACGTTCCGCATGACCTTGCAGGGCGCGGAGCGCCGTTACTGGTTTGATTACGGCGAGCTGGCGAATTTCACGTTTGCGGCACCGGCGGATAACTTCAATGAAGGGCGCGGCGAACTGTTCCTCGGCGATGGCGATGCAGTGCTGCCCGGCGCGAAGGGCCTACGGGTTCGCGGGGTACTCTCCGAGCTGGATATCGATCCGTGGAAACAACTCGCGAACCGCTACGCGGGTAATGATCCCGGTGGTAGCGCCAAGCAATTGCTCAGCGGTGCCGATTTCAAGGTAGGCAAGCTGACCGGTTTTGGTACGCAGTTCGACCAGGTCAAACTGCAGCTGGACCGCAAGCCCGTGGCCTGGGGCCTGCAGTTCGACAGCCAGCAAGCCAAGGGCACGGTGAATCTGCCGGACGCCAAGGGCGCGCCTATCGCCATCAACCTGCAGTACGTCAAGTTGCCCGCGGTCGATCCGACCGTACAGGCGGACGAGAATGCCCCGGACCCGCTGGCCGATATCGACCCCAAGGATATTCCGGCAATGGATATCGCCATCAATCAACTGTTCCAGGGGCCGGATTTGGTGGGCGCGTGGTCGCTGAAAATCCGCCCGACCGCCAAGGGCCTGGCCTTCAATAACCTGGACCTGGGCCTCAAAGGCATGCAGCTCAACGGTGCCGGTGGCTGGGAAGGGGTGCCGGGGGCCAGCAGCAGTTGGTACAAAGGCCGGCTGGACGGCAAGAACATTGCCGACGTGCTCAAGGGCTGGGGCTTTGCACCCACCGTGACCAGTGAGGATTTCCATCTGGACGTGGACGGTCGTTGGCCGGGTTCGCCTGCCTGGGTCGGACCCAAGCGGTTCTCCGGTAGCCTGGATGCAGCGTTCCGTAAAGGCCAGTTCGTGGAAGTGGAAGGTGGCGCTCAGGCGCTGCGGGTGTTTGGCCTGCTTAACTTCAACTCCATCGGCCGTCGTTTGCGCCTGGACTTCTCCGACCTGCTCGGCAAGGGCCTGAGCTACGACCGGGTCAAGGGCCTGCTCGCCGCCAGTAACGGCGTGTTCGTGACCCGTGAACCCATCACCATGACCGGGCCGTCCACCAACCTTGAACTCAATGGCACCCTGGACCTCGTGGCCGATCGCGTTGATGCCAAGTTGCTGGTGACGCTGCCGGTCACCAACAACCTGCCCATCGCGGCGTTGATCGTCGGCGCACCGGCCATTGGCGGCGCGTTGTTCCTGATCGACAAGCTGATCGGCGACCGGGTATCGCGCTTCGCCAGCGTGCAGTACACCGTGCAAGGCCCTTGGAAGGACCCGAAAATCACCTTCGACAAGCCATTTGAAAAGCCAAACTGAGAGGCTGTGGAGTAGCATGGTCCCATGCCCTTTACGGAGTGTCGGCCCATGTCCTTTGCGGTAATCCAAATGGTCAGCCAGAGTGACGTGCTGGCCAACCTGGCCCAGGCACGCCGCCTGCTGGAACGAGCGGCGGCGGATGGCGCCAGGCTTGCGGTATTGCCGGAGAACTTCGCCGCCATGGGCCGCCGGGACATGGCCGACATCGGTCGCGCCGAGGCCTTGGGTGAAGGTCCGATCCTGCCATGGTTGAAACAGACCGCTCGCGACCTCACCTTATGGATAGTGGCCGGCACCGTGCCGTTGCCCCCAGCGGACCAACCGAACGCCAAACCCAACGCCTGTTCGCTGCTGGTCGACGACCGTGGTGAATTCGCCGCTCGTTACGACAAGCTGCACTTGTTCGATGTGGATGTGGCGGATGCCCGGGGTCGTTATCGCGAATCCGACGACTATGCTTTCGGAAGCAACGTGGTGGTGGCAGATACGCCAGTGGGGCGCCTGGGGCTGACGGTGTGTTACGACCTGCGCTTTCCTGAGCTGTACAGTGAGTTGCGTGCGGCGGGGGCTGAGTTGATCAGCGCGCCCTCGGCGTTTACGGCGGTGACGGGGGCTGCGCATTGGGATGTGCTGATTCGTGCACGGGCCATCGAAACCCAGTGTTACCTGCTGGCGGCTGCCCAGGGCGGTGTGCATCCGGGGCCCAGGGAAACCCATGGGCATGCAGCGATTATCGACCCCTGGGGACGTGTGTTGGCCCAACAGGATCAAGGCGAAGCGGTGTTAGTGGCCGAACGCGACAGCAATGAACAGGCGTCGATACGGGCGCGCATGCCGGTGGTCAATCACCGGCGCTTTTTCTCGCAGGGCGCGCAGCGACCTGCTTCAGAACGATGAATTTAAGGCCAAACCTATGAGCGAGTTGTTGTCCTCAGTCAGTGAACACCTCCTGGCACCCGGTGGCGTGACCATCGAAAATCTGCAAACCGTGCTGGGCGATCTGGCCGGACCAGGTATCGACGCGGCCGACCTGTACTTCCAGGGGCAGATTTCCGAGTCCTGGGCGTTGGAAGATGGCATCGTCAAGGAAGGCAGTTTCAACCTTGACCAGGGCGTAGGCGTACGCGCGCAATCCGGGGAAAAGACCGGTTTTGCCTACAGCAACGCGATTACCCTGGAAGCCTTGGGGCTGGCCGCGCGCGCGGCGCGCTCGATTTCCCGCGCCGGCCAGAACGGCACGGTGCAGGCGTTCAGCACCCAGGACGTGGCGCAGTTGTATGCGCCGGACAATCCATTGGAAGTGATCAGCCGCGCCGAAAAAGTCGAGCTGCTCAAGCGTGTTGACGCGGCTACCCGCGCTCTGGACCCGCGTATTCAGCAAGTCACCGTGAGCATGGCCGGTGTGTGGGAACGCATCCTCGTAGCCTCTACCGATGGCGGGCTGGCGGCAGATGTACGGCCACTGGTGCGTTTCAACGTCAGTGTGATCGTCGAGCAGAACGGTCGCCGCGAGCGCGGCGGCCATGGCGGCGGCGGGCGTACCGACTACCGTTATTTCCTCGCCGAAGACCGTGCCATGGGCTATGCCCGTGAAGCGCTGCGCCAGGCGCTGGTCAACCTGGAAGCGATTCCCGCGCCGGCCGGCACCTTACCGGTGGTGCTGGGCTCGGGTTGGTCCGGTGTGCTGCTGCACGAAGCCGTGGGACATGGACTGGAAGGCGACTTCAACCGCAAGGGCAGTTCCGCCTACAGCGGGCGCATGGGCGAGATGGTCGCGTCCAAGCTGTGCACCATCGTCGACGACGGCACCCTGGCCGGTCGCCGTGGTTCGTTGAGTGTGGACGACGAGGGCACGCCGACCGAGTGCACCACCCTGATCGAAAACGGTGTGCTCAAGGGCTACATGCAAGACAAGCTCAACGCCCGCCTGATGGGCGTGGCACGCACCGGTAACGGTCGCCGTGAATCCTATGCGCACTTGCCCATGCCCCGTATGACCAACACCTACATGCTCGGCGGCCAAAGCGATCCGGCAGAAATCATCGCCTCCGTGAAGCGCGGCATCTACTGCGCCAACCTGGGCGGCGGGCAGGTGGATATCACCAGCGGCAAGTTCGTGTTCTCCACCAGCGAGGCGTACTTGATCGAAGACGGCAAGATTACTGCGCCGGTCAAGGGCGCGACGTTGATTGGCAATGGGCCGGAGGCCATGAGCAAGGTGTCGATGGTCGGCAACGACTTGTCGCTGGACAGCGGCGTGGGTACGTGCGGGAAGGACGGACAGTCAGTACCGGTGGGCGTGGGCCAGCCGACGTTGAAGATCGATGCGATCACCGTGGGTGGCACGGGGTCGTAAGCCCGAGAGCTTCGGGTGGCGAAGGCCGCCACCCGGGGAAGAGGATCAGCGCAGGCCGCGTTGAGTCTCGTCCAGCTCACGGATGTATTTGAAGATTTTACGGCTGGTGGCCGGCGCCTTGTTATGCGCCAGTTCGTGTTGGGCCTGACGGATCAGGGAGCGCAATTGCTGGCGGTCCGCGTCCGGGTAGTCCAAGACGAATTTTTCCAGCACGGCGTCATCGCCCGAGATCAGGCGGTCACGCCAGCGCTCCAGGTTATGAAAGCGTTCGTTGTACTGGCGAGTGGAGGCATCGGTTTGATCGAGCAGGGCCAGAATGGCGTCAGTGTCCTGATCGCGCATCAGCTTGCCGATAAACATGATGTGCCGTTTGCGCGCGATATTCGCGGTGTGCTTGGGCGCATCGGCCAGAGCCCGGCGCATTTCGTCGGTCAGTGGCAGTTTGGCAATCAAGTCCTTTTTGAGCGTTGTAAGGCGCTCGCCAAGGTCAACCAGAGCATGCAGCTCACGTTTGACCTGGGTTTTGCTTTTCTCCCCATCGAGGGAGTCGTCGTAAGAATCAACCATGGTGGCAGTCCGCAAAGAAACGCCGCCATGATAACCAGTCGGGGGCCGCTTGTCCGGCCCGGTCGCTCGATGGCCTTAACCGAGAGCAGAATTTGAGTGGAGAAAACCATGAGTGCAGCCCAAAGCGTCGGTCCGCAAGCGTTACCGGCACTGCAGGAACAAGTCGAGCAGATCCTTGCCGAGGCCAAGCGCCAGGGCGCCAGCGCCTGTGAAGTCGCGGTGTCGCTGGAGCAGGGGCTGTCGACTTCGGTGCGTCAGCGGGAAGTTGAGACCGTAGAATTCAATCGCGACCAGGGGTTTGGCATTACCTTGTATGTGGGCCAGCGCAAAGGTTCGGCCAGTACGTCGGCCAGTGGCCCGGAAGCGATTCGCGAAACCGTCGCCGCCGCGTTGGCCATCGCCAAGCACACCTCCGAAGATGAAAGCTCAGGCTTGGCCGACAAAGCATTGATGGCCAAGGATTTGCAGGATTTCGACCTGTTCCACGCCTGGGACATCACGCCAGAGCAAGCCATCGAGCAGGCACTGACCTGCGAAGCAGCGGCGTTCGACGCCGATGCCCGCATCAAGAACGCCGATGGCACCACCCTGAGTACTCACCAGGGCTGCCGTGTCTACGGCAACAGCCATGGTTTTATCGGTGGCTACGCCTCCACGCGTCATAGCCTCAGTTGCGTGATGATCGCCGAAGCCAACGGCCAGATGCAGCGTGATTACTGGTACGACGTGAACCGTCAAGGCGAGTTGCTGGCAGACCCGGCAAGCATTGGCCAGCGTGCTGCGCAGCGTGCAGCCAGCCGTCTGGGTGCTCGCCCGGTGCCCACGTGCGAAGTGCCGGTGCTGTTTTCCGCCGAATTGGCCGGTGGCTTGTTCGGCAGTTTTCTCGGGGCGATTTCCGGTGGCAACCTATACCGAAAATCGTCATTCCTGGAAGGTGCGATTGGCCAGAAGCTGTTTCCTGAGTGGCTGACCATTGATGAGCGTCCGCACCTTATGCGCGCCATGGGCAGCGCCTCGTTCGACGGCGATGGCCTGGCCACGTATGCCAAGCCGTTCGTCGAGAAGGGCGAGCTGGTGTCTTATGTGCTGGGCACCTACGCGGGCCGCAAGCTCGGCCTGCCCAGCACCGCCAACTCCGGCGGCGTGCATAACCTGTTCGTGACCCACGGCGATGAAGACCAGGCGGCGCTGTTGCGTCGGATGGGGCGCGGCTTGCTGGTGACCGAATTGATGGGCCATGGCCTGAACATGGTGACCGGTGACTATTCCCGCGGCGCGGCGGGGTTCTGGGTGGAAAACGGTGAGATTCAGTTCGCCGTCCAGGAAGTGACCATCGCCGGCAACATGCGCGATATGTTCAAGCAGATCGTGGCTGTGGGTAACGACCTGGAGCTGCGCAGCAACATCCGCACGGGCTCCGTGTTGATCGAGCGGATGACGGTCGCCGGCAGCTGACCCGCGACGCTTCACCGAAAAAGGCGCGCCATCTGAATGATGGCGCGCCTTTTTTTATGGTTCCGATAGAAAGGATTCATTCCGCCATCCTTGTTTTGATTCTTAATATCATTTAATAATGAATCTCATTACTGGATGAGTGTGGATCATGAGTTCTGTCTTGCATGAGGACCCGTACCTTGAGAGTTGGCGGTGGATGAGTCGCCAGATCCGCTGCGGGCTTGATCCCGATGAACCTCGCCTGATCGAACATTACCTCAGTGAGGGGCGATACCTGGCGTGTTGCACCGCGACCCACCCGTGGACCATCGCCGAAACGTCATTTCGCCTGCTCGTCGACACCGCCAACGACATCGCGCTGCCCTGGCATTGGCGCTCCCTGTGCCTGGACCAGGCCTGGCGCCCGCTGCGCGACCTGGAAAAACTCGCTCACTGCGCCTGCCGCCTCAAGCGCTGGCAGGCCTTTGCCTGGCAACTGGCGACGTGCCAATTGCTGCCATCCCTCTCTCACTCCGACTTGGTGCAAGGATCTAACGATGAGTAATAGCCGTATCGAACGCGACAGCATGGGCGAACTGCAAGTCCCCGCCGAGGCCCTGTACGGCGCGCAGACCCAACGCGCGGTCAACAACTTTCCTATCAGTCATCAGCGCATGCCGGCGCAGTTCATCCGCGCGCTCATCCTGGCCAAGGCCGCTGCTGCCAGGGCCAATGTCGACCTCAAGCAGATCAGCGAAGGGCAGGGCAAGGCCATTGTCGATGCCGCCCAAGGCTTGCTGGAAGGCGATTATATGCAGCACTTCCCGGTGGATATCTTCCAGACCGGCTCCGGCACCAGCTCCAACATGAACGCCAACGAAGTGATTGCCACCCTGGCCAGCCGTTTGCTGGGCGAGGTGGTGAACCCCAACGACCACGTCAACTGTGGGCAAAGCAGCAACGACATTATCCCAACCACCATTCACGTCAGCGCGGCGCTGGTGCTGCACGAGCAAACACTGCCGGCCTTGCTGCACCTGGTGCAGGTGATCGAGCAAAAGGCCGAGGCGGTTCACCCGTTCATCAAGACCGGTCGTACCCACCTGATGGATGCCATGCCGGTGCGCATGAGCCAGGTGCTCAACGGCTGGGCGCAGCAGCTCAAGGCCAATATCGGCCATTTGCAAGACCTCTTGCCGGCTCTGCAGGCGTTGGCCCAGGGCGGCACGGCGGTAGGCACCGGCATCAACGCGCACCCTGAGTTTTCCACACGCTTCTGCCAGCACCTGAGTCAACTGACCCAGGTGAAGTTCACGCCGGGCAAGAACCTGTTTGCGTTGATCGGCTCCCAGGACACCGCCGTCGCCGTCTCCGGCCAGTTGAAAGCGACCGCTGTATCGCTGATGAAGATCGCCAACGACCTGCGCTGGATGAACTCCGGCCCGCTGGCCGGCCTCGGCGAAATAGAGCTGGAAGGCCTGCAACCGGGTTCATCGATCATGCCGGGCAAGGTCAACCCAGTGATTCCGGAAGCCACGGCCATGGTGGCCGCCCAGGTCATCGGCAACGACACGGTGATCACCGTTGCCGGCCAATCAGGCAACTTCGAACTGAACGTGATGCTGCCGATCATCGCCCAGAACCTGCTCAGTAGCCTGCAATTGCTGGCCAATACCAGTCGTTTGCTGGCGGACAAGGCCATTGCCAGCTTCAAGGTCAACGAAGCGAAGCTTAAGGAAGCACTGTCACGCAATCCGATTCTGGTCACTGCCCTCAATCCGATCATTGGTTACCAAAAGGCCGCGCAAATCGCCAAGCAGGCGTATCAGCAGGGTCGTCCGGTAATCGATGTCGCCCTTGAACACACCGACTTGCCTCGCAGCCAACTGGAAGTCCTGCTGGACCCGGAAAAGCTCACGGCGGGCGGCGTGTAATCATCATCCCTGCTTTGGAGGCTCATCATGGAGCACTGGAAACGTACGATCGAACGGGCCAATCGCTGCTTTATGGCGGGAGAGCTGGTTGACGCCCGCGAGGCCTACCTGCAAGCCCTGGCCCTGGCCCAAGTGTTGTTCGAACGCTGGGCGGATGCCGACGAAGCAGTGGCGGCTTGCGTCATTTCCCACCACAACCTGGCAGACCTGCACCTGCGCCTCAACCAGCCTGAGGAAAGCGCGCAATACCTCTGCGCCATTCACCAGCGCCTGCTGCAAACCATGCAGGACTCTCGCCTCAGCCCGCAGCTGCGCGAGGCAGCGTTGCGCCAGAGCAGCAAAACCTATGTCGAGCTGTTGAATTTCATCAGCGATCACGGCGAATACCCACGCACCCATCGCTTGCTGGGCGCTGCCGCTACGCAACCGGCCACCTCTTACTATGGAGCACATTGATATGACCTACACCCTGCCGGCGTTGCCTTATGCCTACGATGCGCTTGAACCCCATATCGACGCGCAAACCATGGAAATCCATTACACCAAGCATCACCAGACTTACATCAATAACCTTAATGCTGCAGTCGAGGGCACTGAGTACGCTGGCTGGCCGGTGGAGAAGTTGGTTTCCAGCGTTGAAAAATTACCGGAGCAATTACGCGCTGCTGTGGTCAACCAAGGAGGCGGTCATGCCAACCACTCGCTTTTTTGGGCGGTCATGTCGCCGGCAGGTGGCGGTAAGCCCGAGGGGGTTCTGGGCAATGCTATCGACGAACAGTTGGGTGGCTTCGACCGTTTCAAGGAGGCCTTTACCAAGGCGGCGCTGACCCGTTTCGGTAGCGGCTGGGCCTGGTTGAGTGTCACCCCGCAAAAGACCTTGGTAGTGGAAAGCAGCGGCAACCAGGACAGCCCGCTGATGAGCGGCAACACGCCGATCCTGGGGCTGGACGTCTGGGAGCACGCCTACTACCTGCTGTACCAAAACCGACGACCGGAGTACATCAATGCATTCTATAGCGTCATCAATTGGCCGGAGGTTGCCGCACGCTACCAGGCTGCCTTGGCCTGACATTCAACCTATAACAAGATCTAAGGCCGACTATGGGTACTGAAACACTGGCGATTAGCAGCGTGCGACTCTTTCGCTACGCGTTTGGCTCCCTGCTTCTCTTAGTCGGTACGGCATTGCTGGTGGCCAATGGGTTGGCCTGGCTCGACTTGGAACCGCGCATCCTGCGTGCGCTGCAGGGCGGGTCGATCTGCGCACTCGGCACCGCACTGGGCGCGGTGCCGGTGTTGGTGATTCGCCGGATGCCGGCGGCGTTGAGCGATACCTTGCTGGGTTTTGGCGCCGGGGTCATGCTGGCGGCGACCGCCTTTTCGCTGGTGGTGCCGGGTATTGCTGCCGCTGAAAGCCTGGGGCTCTCGCGTTGGGGCGCGGGCGGCTTGATCAGCTTCGGCATCATGCTGGGGGCATTCGGGCTGTATCTGGTGGACCTCAAGGTCTCCGGCGCCAGCCCGGAAATGCTGGTGGGTACGCCGGATAAACCGGTTATCCCGCCGCGCATCTGGCTCTTCGTGTTTGCCATCATCGCCCATAACATACCCGAAGGCATGGCCGTGGGCGTCTCTGCTGGCGGCGGCATGGCGGATGCGGACAGCCTCGCCATGGGCATTGCCCTGCAGGACGTACCGGAGGGCTTGGTCATCGCGCTGGTATTGGCGGGGGCGGGGATGTCGCGGATCAAGGCGTTTCTGATCGGCGCTGCATCGGGTTTGGTGGAGCCCGTATTTGCCGTGCTGTGCGCTTGGTTGGTAAGCCTTGCCGAAGTGCTGTTGCCCTTGGGGCTGGCGCTGGCGGCGGGCGCAATGCTGTTGGTGGTGACCCATGAGGTCATCCCCGAGTCACGCCGAAACGGTCACGATAAGCTCGCCAGCCTGGGGTTGTGCATCGGGTTTTGCTTGATGATGGTGATGGATACGGCGTTGGGGTAGGGCTTACTCCTACAGAGCGAGCGGGTTATTCGCCTTCATCAAAGTAGTTATTGATCAGCGCGACTAATGCGTCCATCGCTTCCTGTTCTTGTTCGCCCTCGGTTTTGAGGTGGATCTTGGTGCCCTTGCCTGCGGCAAGCATCATCATTGCCATGATGCTTTTACCGTCGACCATCGATTCCGGACTGCGCCCGGCGCGTATCTGGCAGGGGAACTTACCGGCGACACCGACGAATTTGGCTGACGCCCGGGCATGCAAGCCCAGCTTGTTGATGATTTCAATTTCCAGAGCGGGCATCGCGGGGGTGTTCCTTTCAGCTAAGGTCGCGGTGGCGAACCTGGACGTTCTTGAGGGTTTGTTGCAACACTTGGCCGAGTCGTTCCGTCAGGTAGACAGAGCGGTGGTGACCACCGGTGCAGCCAATGGCAATGGTGACGTAGGCGCGATTGCTCGCGGCAAAGCGTGGCAGCCATTTGAGCAGGTAAGTGGAGATATCCTGGAACATCTCTTCCACGTCCGCTTGTGCCGCCAGGTAGTCGATCACCGGCTGATCGAGCCCTGACTGATCACGCAGCTCCGGCTTCCAGTAAGGATTGGGCAGGCAGCGCACGTCAAATACAAGGTCGGCATCCACCGGCATGCCACGCTTGAAGCCAAACGATTCGACCAGAAATGCGGTGCCAGGCTCCGGCTGGTTGAGCAATCGCAGCTTGATCGCGTCGCGCAGTTGGTAAAGGTTCAGGTTGGTGGTGTTGATTTTCAGGTCGGCCAGATCAATGATCGGCCCCAGCAACTTGGTCTCGTCCTCAATGGCTTCCGCCAACGAACGGTTGGCGGTGCTGAGCGGGTGGCGTCGGCGGGTTTCGGAGAACCGCTTGAGCAGGGTTTCTTCGTCGGCATCCAAATACAACACGTCGCAATGAATATGCTTGGCGCGCACTTCCTCAAGCAGTTCGGGGAACCGCGAGAGATGGCTGGGCAGGTTGCGAGCGTCGATCGACACGGCGACCAGTGGCTGCGGCAGCTCGGTGTGGATCAGGGCGCGTTCCGCCAATTCCGGCAGCAGCCCGGCGGGCAGGTTGTCGATGCAGTAGAAACCGCTGTCCTCGAGAACGTTGAGAGCAGTGCTTTTACCCGAGCCGGAACGGCCACTGACGATGATCAAACGCATGATTATTGCCCGCTTTGTTCATCCAGGACGACCTGATACAACGCCTCATTGCTGGTGGCGCTGCGCAGTTTTTCGCGTACTTCCTTGCGGTCGAGCATGCTGGCGATCTGCCGGAGCAGTTCCAGGTGCGCATCGGTAGCCGCTTGCGGGACCAGCAGAACGAACAGCAGGTCGACCGGGGCGCCGTCGATGGCATCGAAATCGATGGGGGATTCCAGGTGCAGCAGGGCGCTGACGGGTGTGTCGCAGCCTTTGAGGCGGCAGTGAGGAATGGCTATGCCGTTACCAAAACCGGTCGAACCGAGTTTTTCACGGGCAATCAGCGCGTCGAACACGTCCTGCATTTCCAGACCCGGCACTTCGCGCGAGATCAGGTTGGCAATTTGTTCGAGGGCTTTTTTCTTGCTGCCGCCCGGCACGTTCACGAGGGAACGGCCGGGGGTCAGGATGGTTTCAAGTCGGATCATGGGGGGAGAGTTAACGACCTGTACCTTGCATCAGGTGCAGATTCTTTTCCTTATGCTTTATGAGTTGGCGGTCGAGCTTGTCGTAGAGCGAGTCGATCGCCGCGTACATGTCTTCATGTTCCGCATTGGCGACGAGCTTGGCATTCGGTACGTGCAGGGTGGCCTCGATTTTCTGCTTGAGCTTGTCGACCTCCATGATGACCTGCACGTTGGTGATCTTGTCAAAATGCCCCGCAAGCTTGTTCAGCTTGCTCTCGGTGTACTCACGCAGGGGTTTGGTGACTTCCAGCTGGTGTCCACTGATGTTGACTTGCATACAGCTTCTCCTTCGTTGCCAGTGCATAAAGCGGTGGGCAGAAATACCCACCACTGGAACGCTGTGGCCCGCCCGTCACATCAAACGCTTTCGCTCGCTGGAAGGCGCGATCCCAAGGGATTCGCGGTACTTGGCGACGGTTCGACGGGCGACCTGAATGCCTTGTGCCTCCAGTAAACCAGCGATCTTGCTGTCACTCAACGGCTTTTTCTGATTTTCCGCGGCAACCAGTTTTTTGATGATCGCGCGGATCGCCGTGGACGAGCATTCACCGCCTTCGGAGGTGCTTACGTGGCTGGAGAAAAAGTATTTCAGCTCATAAATACCCCGTGGGGTATGCATGAACTTTTGCGTGGTCACCCGTGAAATCGTCGATTCGTGCATGCCCACCGCCTCAGCGATGTCATGCAGTACGAGGGGCTTCATCGCTTCGTCGCCGTATTCCAGGAAACCGCGCTGGTGCTCGACGATCTGGGTCGCCACTTTCATCAGGGTTTCGTTGCGGCTTTGCAGGCTCTTGATGAACCAGCGGGCTTCCTGCAACTGGTTGCGCATGAAGGTATTGTCAGCGCTGGTGTCGGCGCGGCGCACGAAGCCGGCGTATTGCGGGTTGACCCGCAGGCGCGGCACCGATTCCTGGTTCAATTCCACCAGCCAGCGTTCGTTGTCCTTGCGCACGATCACATCAGGGACGACATATTCGGCTTCGCTGGACTCGATCTGCGAGCCCGGACGCGGGTTGAGGCTCTGAACCAGCTCGATGACCTGGCGCAGTTCGTCTTCCTTGAGCTTCATGCGACGCATCAGTTGGCTATAGTCGCGGCTGCCCAGCAAGTCGATGTAGTCGCTGACCAGGCGCTTGGCCTCAGCCAGCCAGGCGGTCTTGGCCGGGAGTTGGCGCAGTTGCAGCAACAAACACTCGCTGAGCGAGCGCGCGCCAATGCCGGCGGGCTCGAATTGCTGGATGCGGTGCAGGACGGCTTCGATCTCGTCCAGCTCGATGTCCAGTTCCGGGTCGAAGGCTTCGAGGATTTCTTCGAGCGTTTCGTCCAGGTAGCCCTGGTTGTTGATGCAGTCGATCAGGGTGACGGCGATCAAGCGATCGGTGTCGGACATCGGCGCCAGGTTCAATTGCCACAACAAGTGGCTCTGCAGGCTCTCGCCGACAGACGTACGGGTGGTGAAATCCCATTCGTCATCATCATTGCTGGGCAGGCTGCTGGCGCTGGTCTGGTAGACGTCTTCCCATGCCGTGTCCACGGGAAGCTCGTTGGGAATGCGTTCGTTCCATTCGCCGTCCTCAAGGTTGTCCACCGTAGGGGCGGTTTCCTGATAGGACGGTTCCTGTACGTCGGGATTGGGCTTTTGCTCGATGTTGTCGGCCAAGGGGTCGGTATTGTCGAAGTCGTCGCCTTCTTCCTGGCGTTCGAGCATCGGATTGGACTCCAGGGCCTCCTGGATTTCCTGTTGCAGGTCCAGGGTCGACAATTGGAGCAGGCGGATGGCCTGTTGCAGCTGCGGTGTCATCGTCAGCTGCTGGCCCATTCTCAGGACTAGCGATGGTTTCATGGCAGGGGCTTAACACCTTATTCGCCGGCGCAATGCGCCATCCACGACAGGGCGCGTGAGCGCCAAACATAAGCAAATTATATGCCTGATATCGGGGCCTTTGCCTAGAGTGCGGTAACAATAAAAAGGCTGAGGTTTTTATTGACGCGCTCGCGCTCTCGCAAATGGCCCGATATCACCGTGCTTACAGGCGGAACTCGTGACCCAGGTAAACTTCTTTAACCAGTTCGTTGGCCAGGATCGTCGCGGAATCACCTTCGGCAATCAGTTGCCCATCGTTGACGATGTAGGCGGTTTCGCAGATATCAAGCGTTTCACGGACGTTGTGGTCGGTGATCAGCACGCCAATGCCCTTGGCCTTGAGGTGATGAATGATCTGCTTGATATCGCCCACCGAAATCGGGTCAACACCGGCGAACGGTTCGTCCAGCAGGATGAACTTGGGGGCGGTCGCCAGGGCGCGGGCGATCTCCACACGGCGACGCTCGCCACCGGACAAACTCATGCCGAGGTTGTCGCGAATGTGGTTGATGTGGAATTCCTGCAGCAGGCTTTCCAGCTCCTTGCGGCGGCCGTCGCGGTCGAGCTCCTTGCGGGTCTCGAGAATCGCCATGATGTTGTCGGCCACCGAAAGTTTGCGGAAGATCGACGCTTCCTGCGGAAGATAGCCGATACCGGCGCGTGCGCGACCGTGCATCGGCTGGTGGCTCACGTCCAGGTCGTCGATCAATACGCGGCCCTGGTCCGCCTGGACCAGCCCGACGATCATGTAGAAGCATGTGGTCTTGCCGGCGCCGTTGGGGCCGAGCAGGCCGACGATCTGGCCGCTGTCGATCGACAGGCTGACATCGCGTACCACCTGGCGGCTTTTATAGGCCTTGGCCAGATGCTGGGCTTTCAGGGTTGCCATTACTCGGCCTTCTTCTTCGGCTGGATGACCATGTCGATACGTGGGCGAGGCGCGGTGACCTTGTTGCCATTGGCGCGACCCGCCTGGGCGACCTGGGTCTGGGTGTTGTAGACGATCTTCTCGCCTTCGGTGGAGTTGCCGTCGGCACTGAGCACCTTGGCCTGATCAATCAGTACGATGCGATTTTGCTGTGCATGGTACTGGATGGTCTTGCCATAGCCCTTCATCGGGCCCGGGTCTTCTGCCTTTTGCTTCTGTTCGAAGTAAGCCAGGTTGCCCACGGAAGTCACGACATCGATATCGCCGGTGGCCGTGCGAGTCAGGGTCACGGTATTGCCAGTGATCTTCATCGAACCTTGGGTGATGATCACGCCACCGGTGTAGGTCGCAACGCCTTGCTTGTCATCAAGCTGCGCATCGTCGGCCGAGATGTGGATCGGTTGCTGGCTATCGTTCGGCAGAGCCCAGGCGCTCACGCTTCCCAGTGCTGCGCCCAGACCGAGCAAAATAGGGAGGGTTTTAATGAGCCTCATACTGTCCTCTTACGTTCGATAGCAGGTGTATCCTGCTTTCTTTCAAATACGCTTTCATTCCCTTGCCAGTCGATACACCGCCAGCGCCGTCGATTCTAACGTCTTGCTCGGTCTGCGCATATTCCTTCTGTGGGAATACGGTCATGCGACTGCTGGTAATGATGGTGTCGCGGTTCTGTGTGTCTGTACGTGCGACGCGTACCGAGTCGATCAGTTCGATTTCGGTGCCGTCCGGATTGACCTCGCCACGCAGGCTGGTGACGTGCCAGGGCTGTTCGGTGCCACGGTAGAGGTTCAGGTCCGGGTTGGTCAGCAGGCTGACTTCCGAAGCTTTCAGGCGCTCGACCTTATCGGAGACCAGCACATACTGCACCTTGCCATCGGGCAGGAACTGCACGGTGTGGGTGTTGGTGGCAAAGTTGTCGATGATGCTTTCATCCACCTGCACGACAGGTTTGTCGAGAAAGCGCTCCGGGCTGATATTCCAGTAGCCCACCGCGAGGAGCAGCGCGGCGATGACCCCGAATAGCAGGAAATTGCGAATCTTTTTGCTCAGCATATAACGCTCTATAAGTAGGCGGCGTGGGCCGCTTCAAGGCTGCCTTGGGCGCGCAGGATCAATTCGCAGAACTCGCGGGCGGCACCTTCGCCGCCGCGGGCGGTGGTAATGCCATGGGCATGTTCACGCACAAACGCTGCGGCATTGGCCACGGCCATGCCCAGGCCGACCCGGCGGATCACCGGCAGGTCAGGCAGATCGTCACCCAGATAGGCAACCTGTTCATAGCTTAGGTTGAGTTGGCCAAGAAGCTCGTCCAATACCACCAGTTTATCCTCGCGCCCCTGATACAGGTGAGGAATCCCCAGGTTTTGTGCGCGGCGTTCCACAACCGGTGTCTTTCGACCGCTGATAATCGCGGTTTGCACGCCTGCTGCCATCAACATCTTGATGCCCTGGCCGTCGAGCGTGTTGAAGGTCTTGAACTCGCTGCCGTCTTCGAGGAAGTACAGGCGGCCATCGGTCAGCACGCCATCGACGTCGAATATCGCCAGCTTGATGTTTTTACCGCGTTGCAACAGGTCGCTGTTCATTACATCACTCCCGCACGCAACAAGTCGTGCATGTTCAGGGCGCCAATCGGGCGGTCATCCTCATCGATCACCACCAGTGCGCCGATCTTGTGGTCTTCCATGATCTTCAGGGCTTCGGCGGCAAGCATCTCGGGACGGGCGGTCTTGCCGTGGGGCGTCATTACCGCATCGATGGTTGCGGTATGAATGTCGATGGTGCGGTCCAGGGTGCGACGCAAGTCACCGTCGGTGAACACGCCGGCCAGTCGCCCGTCGGTTTCCAGGATGACGGTCATGCCCAGGCCCTTGCGGGTCATCTCCATCAACGCGTCCTTGAGCAAGGTGCCGCGCGGTACGTGAGGCAGCTCATCGCCGGCATGCATGACATTTTCCACTTTCAGCAGCAAACGACGGCCCAGGGCACCGCCCGGGTGGGAAAAGGCGAAATCTTCAGCCGTGAACCCGCGAGCCTCCAGCAGTGCGACGGCCAGGGCGTCGCCCATGACCAGCGCAGCGGTAGTGGAGGAGGTGGGTGCCAGGTTCAGCGGGCAGGCTTCGTGGGCGACATGCACGTTCAGGTTCACTTCGGCGGCCTTGGCCAGGGTCGACTCAGGGTTGCCGGTGACGCTGATCATCTTGATGCCCAGGCGCTTGATCAGCGGCAACAGGGTCACGATCTCGTTGGTGGTGCCGGAGTTGGACAGGGCCAGGATCACGTCATCCTTGGTGATCATGCCCATGTCACCATGGCTCGCTTCGGCCGGGTGCACGAAGAACGCCGTGGTTCCGGTGCTCGCCAGCGTAGCGGCGATCTTGTTGCCGACGTGTCCGGATTTACCCATGCCAACCACGACAACGCGGCCCTTGCTGGCCAGAATCATCTCGCAGGCGCGTACGAAATCCGCGTCGATATGGGCCAGTAAACCTTCTACGGCTTCCAGCTCGAGGCGGATGGTGCGTTGTGCGGATTGAATAAGGTCGCTGGATTGGCTCATGTCTGAAATCGTATAGCCTGACGAAAAGTCGGCGATTATAGCGGTAATGATCAATTCCCTCACGCAAGTTCGTCAGGCTTTATTCAGTACACGTCCAGGATTTGTCTCAATAACATGCCCGGCAACGGTTTTTCGCTGTCCTGAATCTGAACAAGCGCTGTTCCGGCCTTGGGGGCTCTGTACCAGCAGTGATATAGTTCGCGGCCAGTTCGGTCCGGCCCACCCATGGTGCCAACTATTGCGCATCCCTGTGCAAACGAAAGTCGCATGCATGGTGTCTGAGTGAAAGGCTGCATCCCAAGGAGATTAGATGAGTGCCGATAACGCCTACGCGGTCGAGCTGAAGGGCCTTTCCTTCAAGCGCGGTGCGCGCAGCATCTTCAATAACGTCGATATTCGCATTCCTCGCGGAAAAGTCACGGGCATCATGGGGCCTTCCGGTTGCGGCAAGACCACCTTGCTGCGCCTGATGGGCATGCAACTGCGCCCAAGCGCCGGTGAAGTGTGGGTCAACGGCCAGAACCTGCCGACGCTGTCGCGCAGCGATCTGTTCGATGCGCGCAAGCACATGGGCGTGCTGTTCCAGAGCGGCGCGCTGTTTACCGACCTCGATGTGTTCGAAAACGTAGCGTTCCCGCTGCGGGTGCATACCCAGCTGTCTGACGAGATGATTCGTGACATTGTGTTGCTGAAACTGCAGGCCGTAGGGCTTCGCGGGGCCATCGACCTGATGCCGGACGAATTGTCCGGTGGCATGAAGCGCCGTGTCGCCCTGGCGCGAGCCATCGCCCTCGACCCGCAGATCCTCATGTACGACGAGCCTTTCGTGGGCCAGGACCCAATCGCCATGGGCGTATTGGTGCGCCTGATCCGCCTGCTCAACGACGCACTGGGAATCACCAGCATCGTGGTGTCTCACGACCTGGCCGAAACCGCGAGCATCGCTGACTACCTTTATGTAGTGGGTGATGGTCAGGTACTGGGGCAGGGTACGCCGGAAGAACTGATGAACGTCGATAACCCGCGCATTCGCCAGTTCATGACCGGCGATCCCGATGGCCCGGTGCCTTTTCACTTTCCGGCAGCGGACTACCGCGCAGATCTTCTGGGGAAGCGCTGATGCGCAAAACATCTCTTGTCGAAAAGGTTCGCCTTTTCGGTCGCTCAGGCATCGACATCGTCGAAGTCCTGGGACGTTCGACCATTTTCCTGTTCCACGCCTTGCTCGGCCGCGGCGGCATAGGCGGCGGCTTTGGCCTGCTGCTCAAGCAACTGCATGCGGTCGGCGTGATGTCCCTGGTGATCATCGTGGTCTCCGGGGTGTTCATTGGCATGGTGCTGGCGCTGCAGGGCTTCAACATCCTGTCCAGCTACGGTTCCGAGCAGGCAGTAGGGCAGATGGTTGCCCTGACGCTGTTGCGCGAATTGGGTCCGGTGGTCACCGCCTTGTTGTTTGCCGGGCGTGCCGGTTCTGCGCTGACGGCTGAAATCGGTAACATGAAGTCCACCGAACAGCTGTCCAGCCTGGAAATGATCGGCGTGGACCCGCTCAAGTACATCGTTGCCCCGCGCCTGTGGGCCGGCTTCATTTCCCTGCCGCTGCTGGCGATGATCTTCAGCGTGGTCGGGATCTGGGGCGGTTCGTGGGTGGCGGTGGACTGGTTGGGGGTCTATGACGGCTCCTACTGGGCCAACATGCAAAACAGCGTGACCTTCACGGGCGACGTGCTCAACGGCATCATTAAGAGCATCGTCTTCGCCTTTGTAGTGACCTGGATCGCCGTATTCCAAGGCTATGACTGTGAACCCACCTCAGAAGGGATCAGTCGCGCCACCACCAAGACCGTTGTGTACGCCTCGCTGGCGGTACTGGGCCTTGACTTCATTTTGACCGCCTTGATGTTTGGAGATTTCTGATGCAAAACCGCACTGTGGAAATCGGTGTCGGCCTTTTCTTGCTGGCTGGCATCCTGGCTTTACTGTTGCTGGCCCTGCGGGTCAGTGGCCTGTCGGCCAGCCCCACCGCCGACACTTATAAACTTTATGCGTACTTCGACAATATCGCCGGTTTGACGGTCAGAGCTAAAGTGACCATGGCCGGTGTGACCATCGGCAAGGTCACGGCAATCGATCTGGATCGCGACAGCTTCACCGGTCGGGTGACGATGCAACTGGACAAGAAGGTGGATAATCTGCCGACCGACTCCACGGCGTCTATCCTCACCGCGGGCCTGCTGGGCGAGAAGTACATCGGTGTCAGCGTGGGCGGGGAAACAGCCCTGCTCAAGGATGGCTCGACCATCCACGACACGCAGTCGTCGTTGGTACTTGAAGACCTGATCGGTAAATTCCTGCTCAATACGGTCAATAAAGACGCCAAATGAGGAATCTGTTCATGATCTCTACCTTGCGACGCGGCCTTCTGGTCCTGCTTGCAGCGCTGCCGTTGATGGCCAACGCAGCCGGTTCTGCCCACGAACTGGTGCAGGACACGACCAACAAAATGTTGGCTGACCTGTCGGCCAACAAGGAAAAGTACAAACAAGACCCAAGTCAGTTCTACGACGCGCTCAATACCATCGTCGGTCCGGTGGTCGATGCCGAAGGTATCTCCCGCAGCATCATGACCGTCAAGTATTCGCGCAAGGCGACCCCTGCGCAGATGCAGCGTTTCCAGGAAAACTTCAAGCGCGGGCTGTTCCAGTTCTACGGCAACGCCTTGCTTGAGTACAACAACCAGGGCATCACCGTCGCTCCGGCCGGTGACGAGTCGGGTGATCGCACCAGCGTGAACATGACCGTCAAGGGCAACAATGGCGCCGTCTACCCTGTGCAGTACACGCTGGAGAAGGTCAACGGCGAGTGGAAACTGCGCAACGTGATCATCAACGGCATCAACATCGGCAAGCTGTTCCGTGATCAGTTCGCCGACGCGATGCAGCGCAACGGCAACGACCTGGACAAGACCATCAATGGTTGGGCCGGCGAAGTGGCCAAAGCCAAGGAAACTTCCGACAAGGAAGCCGGGAAGTCCGCACAATGACCGAGTCGGCTGTTCGTATCGGCGAAGCCGGCGAGCTGTTCTTAAGCGGCGTGCTGGACTACCGCACCGGGCCTGACCTGCGCAAGCAGGGCCAGGCGCTGATCAAGGCCAGCGCGGCGCCTGCGCTGGTGCTCGATTGCTCGGCGGTGACCAAGTCCAGCAGCGTCGGCTTGTCGTTGCTGCTGTGCTTTATGCGCGATGCCCAAGCGGCCAACAAACCGTTCAGTATCCGTGCAATGCCTGAAGACATGCGCGAGATCGCCGAGGTTTCCGGCTTGACCGAGCTGCTGGCACATCCTTAATACACATTTATCAGAGAAGCCCCCCGTCAGAGTCCTGCTATGCGGGGTTCGCAGGCGCGGGGCTTTTTTGTATGATGTGCGACCCGTGCGCACTGGGCGCCGATAGAGGTTGAGCATGCAGGCCCTAGAAGTTAAGAGCTTCCTTGAAGGAAAGCTGCCGGAAACGATTGTTGAAGTTGAAGGCGAAGGCTGCAATTTCCAGCTGAACGTGATTAGCGATGAACTGGCGGCATTGAGCCCGGTCAAGCGTCAGCAGCAGATCTATGCCCATTTGAACCCGTGGATCACCGATGGCAGCATCCATGCGGTCACTATGAAATTTTTCAGCCGCGCGGCCTGGGCCGAGCGCACCTGAGCCCCCAAGGCGTCGAGATTCTTATGGATAAATTGATTATTACCGGCGGTGCCCGCCTCGATGGCGAGATCCGCATCTCCGGTGCGAAAAACTCCGCCTTGCCGATCCTGGCAGCGACCCTGCTGTGCGATGGCCCTGTGACTGTGGCCAACCTGCCGCACTTGCACGACATCACCACCATGATCGAGCTGTTCGGTCGCATGGGCATTGAGCCTGTGATCGACGAGAAGTTGTCCGTCGAAATCGACCCGCGCACCATCAAGACCCTGATCGCCCCGTACGAGCTGGTGAAAACCATGCGTGCGTCGATCCTGGTGCTCGGCCCGATGGTTGCGCGTTTCGGCGAAGCCGAAGTCGCCCTGCCTGGCGGTTGCGCCATTGGTTCGCGTCCGGTCGACCTGCACATCCGTGGCCTCGAAGCCATGGGCGCTGTCATCGACGTCGAAGGCGGCTACATCAAGGCCAAGGCGCCGGAAGGCGGTTTGCGTGGTGCGAACTTCTTCTTTGATACCGTCAGCGTGACCGGTACCGAGAACATCATGATGGCCGCTGCCCTGGCCAATGGCCGCAGCGTCCTGCAAAACGCCGCGCGCGAGCCGGAAGTGGTCGATCTGGCCAACTTCCTGATCGCCATGGGCGCCAACATCAGCGGTGCGGGCACCGACACCATCACCATCGACGGTGTAAAGCGTCTGCACTCGGCCACCTATAAAGTGATGCCGGACCGTATCGAGACCGGCACCTACCTCGTCGCCGCCGCCGTTACCGGTGGTCGCGTCAAGGTCAAGGACACCGATCCGACCATCCTCGAAGCCGTCCTCGAAAAACTCAAGGAAGCCGGCGCCGAAATCACCACCGGTGAAGACTGGATCGAGCTGAACATGCACGGCAAGCGGGCCAAAGCCGTTAACGTGCGTACCGCTCCGTATCCGGCATTCCCGACCGACATGCAGGCGCAGTTCATTTCCCTGAACGCGATTGCTGAAGGCACCGGTGCCGTGATCGAGACCATCTTCGAAAACCGCTTCATGCACGTGTACGAGTTGCACCGCATGGGCGCCAAGATCCAGGTCGAGGGCAACACCGCTATCGTGACCGGCATCGACAAGCTCAAGGGCGCGCCAGTGATGGCGACCGACCTGCGTGCGTCGGCCAGCCTGGTGATCTCGGCACTGTGCGCCGAAGGCGATACCCTGATCGACCGCATCTACCACATAGACCGTGGCTACGAGTGCATCGAAGAAAAGCTGCAGATGCTCGGCGCTAAAATCCGCCGCGTTCCGGGCTAATCCCCGCTGCATTGTAGGAGCGAGCTTGCTCGCGAAAAACGTCAACGATAACGCGTTTATCCAGTATCAACGCGGTGCCCATGAGTTCTTCGCGAGCAAGCTCGCTCCTACACACACCAGTTTGTTTCAAATCGAGGCTGTAAAGGCCTCGATCTGTGTCTGGCGCCGTTTGCGACCGGACAGCAATAGCCTGATGAAGGACTGACATTTCCCATGTTGACCATCGCACTGTCCAAGGGCCGCATCCTTGACGACACGTTGCCGCTTCTGGCTGAAGCGGGCATCGTGCCGACCGAGAATCCGGACAAGAGCCGCAAGCTGATCATCCCCACGACCCAGGACGACGTTCGCCTCTTGATCGTGCGGGCTACCGACGTGCCGACCTACGTTGAACATGGCGCTGCCGACCTGGGTGTCGCCGGCAAGGACGTGCTGATGGAATACGGTGGCCAGGGTCTCTACGAGCCACTGGACCTGCGTATCGCCCTGTGCAAGCTGATGACCGCTGGCCGTGTCGGCGATGTCGAACCCAAGGGCCGCCTGCGGGTGGCGACCAAGTTCGTCAACGTCGCCAAGCGCTACTACGCCGAACAAGGCCGTCAGGTCGATATCATCAAGCTCTATGGCTCGATGGAGCTGGCGCCGCTGATCGGCCTGGCTGACAAGATCATCGACGTGGTCGACACCGGCAACACCTTGCGCGCCAACGGGTTGGAACCGCAGGATTTCATTGCCGACATCAGCTCGCGTCTGGTGGTCAACAAAGCATCGATGAAGATGCAGCACGCCCGTATCCAGGCGTTGATCGACACCCTGCGCAAGGCAGTGGAGTCGCGACACCGCGGTTGACTCACCCGCGTAGCTGAAACGCTGCGCTCGTCTATCCGCCTCATAGCCAGAATTCTCAGGTGCCCAAGCGGAAACGACTGCTGGGAAGGTGCGCTGACGTTCAATAACGAATCGCGCCTTACCCCAAAAGGCAAGTTATGTTAGTAGAAGATTCTTTTTCCATCATTAGCGCCGCGTAGCAGCCTGCCTTTTGAGGTAAGGCCCTGCGGGTTGGCACTGTGGTCGCGCCATGCTGCGTTGCGGGACTTGGTAAGGAAACAACCCTTACCAGCGTCCCGCGCCTTGCCTGGCGCGACCACAGTACCAACGCGCTTCGTTATTGAACGTCAGCGCACCTTCGGGCGCCTGAGTTTTTGCCAATTCTATTGAGGCCCTCGCTATGACTACGTCCACTGCAATTGCCCGACTCAACGCTGCCGACCCGGATTTCGCCCATCATCTGGATCATCTGCTGAGCTGGGAAAGCGTGTCCGACGACTCGGTCAACCAGCGGGTGCTCGACATCATCAAAGCCGTGCGCGAGCGCGGCGACGCGGCACTGGTGGATTTCACCCGTCAGTTCGACGGCCTGGACGTGCAGTCCATGGCGGACCTGATTCTGCCCCGCGAACGTCTGGAGCTGGCCCTGACGCGCATCACTGCGCCCCAGCGTGAAGCCCTGGAAGTGGCGGCGGCGCGGGTGCGCAGCTATCACGAAAAACAGAAGCAGGATTCCTGGAGCTACACCGAGGCCGACGGCACCGTGCTGGGCCAGAAGGTCACGCCGCTGGACCGCGCCGGCCTCTACGTTCCGGGCGGCAAAGCCTCGTACCCGTCGTCGGTATTGATGAACGCGATTCCAGCCAAAGTGGCTGGCGTGACCGAAGTGGTCATGGTGGTGCCGACCCCTCGTGGCGAAATCAACGAGCTGGTGCTGGCTGCGGCCTGCATCGCCGGGGTCGACCGGGTATTCACCATCGGTGGCGCCCAAGCGGTTGCCGCGCTGGCCTATGGCACCGAAAGCGTGCCGAAGGTCGACAAAGTGGTGGGTCCGGGCAATATCTACGTCGCCACCGCCAAGCGTCACGTGTTTGGCCAGGTCGGCATCGACATGATCGCCGGCCCCTCGGAAATCCTCGTGGTGTGTGACGGCCAGACCGATCCGGACTGGATCGCCATGGACCTGTTTTCCCAGGCCGAGCACGACGAAGACGCCCAGGCGATCCTGGTCAGCCCCGATGCTGCGTTCCTCGATCAGGTCGCCGCCAGCATCGATAAGCTGTTGCCGACCATGGAGCGCGCCGAGATCATCGAGAAATCGATCAATGGCCGTGGCGCGCTGATTCTGGTCAGCGACATGGAGCAAGCCATCGAAGTGGCCAACCGTATCGCGCCGGAGCACCTGGAGTTGTCTGTTGCCGACCCACAAGCCTGGCTGCCATCGATCCGTCATGCCGGTGCGATCTTCATGGGCCGTCACACCAGTGAAGCCCTGGGCGACTACTGCGCCGGCCCCAATCACGTGCTGCCGACCTCCGGCACCGCGCGTTTTTCATCGCCGCTGGGGGTGTATGACTTCCAGAAGCGTTCGTCGATCATCTTCTGTTCGCCCCAGGGCGCGTCCGAACTGGGCAAGACCGCCTCGGTGCTGGCCCGCGGCGAGTCGCTGAGCGCCCACGCGCGCAGCGCTGAATACCGCATTCTTGAAGAGGGGAAATGAGGCATGAGCAAATTCTGGAGCCCTTTCGTCAAGGACCTCGTGCCTTACGTACCCGGTGAACAGCCGAAACTGACCAAACTGGTCAAGCTCAACACCAACGAAAACCCCTACGGCCCATCGCCTAAGGCGCTGGCGGCAATGCAGGCCGAATTGAACGACAACCTGCGTCTGTACCCGGACCCGAACAGCGACCTGCTCAAGCAGGCCGTGGCCAGCTATTACGGGATCGATGCGGGCAAGGTATTCCTCGGCAACGGTTCCGACGAAGTCCTGGCGCACATTTTTTACGGCTTGTTCCAGCATGACCTGCCGCTGCTGTTTCCGGACATCAGCTACAGCTTCTATCCGGTGTACTGCGGCCTCTACGGCATCACCTTCGACGCCGTGCCGTTGGACGAGCGCTTCCAGATTCGCGTGGCTGACTATGCGCGGCCCAATGGCGGGATCATCTTCCCCAACCCGAACGCGCCGACTGGCTGCGTGCTGGCGCTGGACGCGGTGGAGCAGATCCTCAAGGCCAGCCCGGACTCGGTGGTGGTGGTCGATGAAGCCTATATCGACTTCGGTGGCGAAACCGCCATCAGCCTGGTGGATCGCTACCCGAACCTGCTGGTGACGCAGACCCTGTCCAAGTCGCGCTCACTGGCCGGGCTACGCGTCGGGTTGGCGGTAGGTCACCCGGACCTGATCGAAGCGCTGGAGCGAGTCAAGAACAGCTTCAACTCCTATCCGCTGGATCGGCTGGCGATTGTCGGTGCGGCGGCGGCGTTCGAGGACCGTGAGTATTTCGAGAAAACCTGCCAACGGGTGATCGACAGCCGCGACAAGCTCGTCGCGCAACTGGAAGGCAAAGGGTTTGAGGTGTTGCCGTCAGCGGCCAACTTCATCTTCGCGCGCCATCCACGGCACGACGCTGCTGGCCTCGCGGCCAAACTGCGTGAGCAAGGGGTGATCGTGCGGCACTTCAAGCAAGAGCGGATTGCTCAGTTCCTGCGGATCAGCATCGGTACGCCGGAGCAGAACCAGGCGCTGATCGATGGGCTTGGCGAGCTCTAAGCCACACTGAAGATCAAAAAAATGTGGGAGGGGGCAAGCCCCCACATTGTTTTGCAGCGTTGCTTCGATGATCGTTCCCACGCTCCCGCGTGGGAATGTAGCCCGTGACGCTCTGCGTCGCCTGTGCACAGTAATCGAAATTCGCCGCGGTTGGCGAGACGCGGAGCGTCTCAGGAGGCATTCCCACGCAGAGCGCGGGAACGATCAACATGACTTCTGAATTGAGTCCAATAAGACAGTTGCTCCCACATTGGGTTCTGCGGTGTTGGTTCGAGTAGCGTCTCCGGCCAGTACGCCGCAGCAGAACCTGGAGCTGATTGATGGGTTTGGCGAGCTTTAAGCCACACTGAAGATCAAAAAAATGTGGGAGGGGGCTTGCCCCCGATGGCGGTGTCTCAGTCGATACATCAGTGACTGACACGGCGCTATCGGGGGCAAGCCCCCTCCCACATTGGTTTTGCGTTGACCGTTAGATCAGCGGTTCATCGGGCTTTTTGTTCTTCCAGCCATCGTTGCCCGGCAGCAGCAGGTTCAAACCAATCGCTACCACCGCGCACAGGGCGATGCCCTTAAGGCCGAAATCATCCGGGCCGGTGCCGGTACCCACCAGCACGCCGCCAATTCCGAATACCAGGGTCACCGACACAATCACCAGATTGCGCGCTTCACCCAGGTCGATCTTGTGGCGAATCAGCGTGTTCATCCCCACCGCTGCAATCGAGCCGAACAGCAGGCACAGGATCCCGCCCATCACCGGCACTGGAATGCTCTGCAGCAGTGCGCCGAACTTGCCGATAAACGCCAGGCTGATGGCAAACACCGCAGCCCAGGTCATGATTTTCGGGTTGTAGTTCTTGGTCAGCATCACCGCACCCGTCACTTCGGCGTAGGTGGTGTTCGGGGGGCCGCCGAACAGGCCTGCGGCCGTGGTGGCAATCCCGTCACCCAGCAGCGTGCGGTGCAGGCCGGGTTTCTTCAGGTAGTCGCGCCCGGTCACGCTGCCGACCGCAATCACGCCGCCAATGTGTTCGATCGCAGGGGCCAGGGCCACCGGTACGATAAACAGGATCGCCTGCCAGTTGAACTCCGGCGCGGTGAAGTGGGGCAGGGCGAACCACGGTGCGGCGGCGATCTTGGCGGTGTCGACCACGCCAAAGTAGAACGACATGGCAAAACCCACCAGCACGCCGGAGATAATCGGCACCAGGCGGAAGATGCCCTTGCCGAACACCGCGACGATCAAGGTGGTCAGCAGCGCGGGCATGGAGATCAGCATGGCTGTCTGGTAATGAATCAGCTCGCTGCCATCACCGGCTTTGCCCATCGCCATATTGGCGGCAATCGGCGCCATGGCCAGGCCGATGGAAATGATCACCGGGCCGATCACCACCGGCGGCAGCAGTCGGTCGATAAAACCGGTGCCTTTGACCTTCACGGCAAGGCCCAGGAAGGTATAGACGAAACCCGCTGCCATCACCCCGCCCATGGTCGCGGCCAGGCCGAACTGGCCCTTGGCGAGAATGATCGGGGTGATGAAGGCAAAGCTCGATGCCAGGAACACCGGCACCTGTCGCCCGGTCACCACCTGGAACAGCAACGTGCCCAGGCCAGCGGTGAACAGTGCGACGTTTGGATCAAGACCTGTGATCAGCGGCATCAACACCAACGCGCCAAATGCTACGAAGAGCATTTGTGCGCCAGACAGGATCTGGCGCCAAAGCGGGTCGTTGAATTCATCCTGCATGCTCAGGCGTCCTTCTGCTTGGTGCCGAAGATCTTGTCACCGGCATCGCCCAGGCCTGGGATGATGTAGCCGTGTTCGTTCAGGCGCTCGTCGATCGAGGCGGTGTAGATCTGCACGTCAGGGTGCGCTTTCTCGACCGCTGCGATACCTTCGGGCGCGGCAACCAGCACCATGGCGCGGATGTCGCGGCAGCCGGCTTTTTTCAGCAGGTCGATGGTGGCGACCATGGAACTGCCGGTGGCCAGCATCGGGTCGATGATCATGGCCAGGCGCTCGTTGATTTCCGGGACGAGTTTTTCCAGGTAGGTGTGAGCCTGCAGGGTTTCCTCGTTGCGGGCCACGCCAACGGCGCTGACCTTGGCGCCCGGGATCAGGCTGAGTACGCCTTCAAGCATGCCGATGCCGGCACGCAGGATCGGTACCACGGTAATTTTCTTACCGGCGATTTTCTCGACTTGTACGGGACCGGCCCAACCGGGGATCTCGTAGGTTTCCAGGGGTAAATCCTTGGTGGCTTCGTAAGTGAGCAGCGCTCCGACTTCCTGAGCAAGCTCACGGAAATTCTTGGTGCTGATGTCGGCACGGCGCATAAGGCCGAGTTTGTGTCGGATCAGCGGGTGGCGGATCTCGCGAGTGGGCATGGGAAAGGCTCCGGCGGCGGGCAAAAAAACCGGCCTAGATTAATCTATCCGAGAGTGTTGTCCTATAGACATCAAGTACGTTAGTCCATAAAGGCTTGATTGGAGCGCACGAGAAGCGTACCTTCGCCCGCTTTTCTTGCCACAGCACCCCTTGGAGAGCGCCATGTCCGCTGATCTCGAGCATATCCGTCAAATCATGCACGAGGCTGACTGCCTGTACACCGAAGCGCAAGTCGAAGCAGCGATCGCCAAGGTCGGCGAGCACATCACCCGCGAAATGGCCGACACCAATCCGGTGGTCTTCTGCGTGATGAACGGTGGCCTGATCTTCGCCGGCAAATTGCTCACCCACCTGCAGTTCCCGCTGGAAGCTTCCTACCTGCACGCTACCCGCTATCGCAACGAAACCAGTGGCGGCGACCTGTTCTGGAAGGCCAAGCCGGAAGTGTCGTTTATCGACCGTGACGTGCTGATCATCGATGACATCCTCGACGAAGGGCACACCCTGGGCGCGATCATCGACTTCTGCAAACACGCCGGCGCGCGCAAAGTGCACACCGCCGTGCTGATCGACAAAGACCACGACCGCAAGGCTCGCCCCGAACTCAAAGCCGATTTCGTCGGTCTGCCGTGCGTCGATCGCTATATCTTCGGTTATGGCATGGACTACAAAGGCTACTGGCGTAATGCCAATGGCATCTACGCCGTTAAAGGAATGTAATCGATGGCCCGCTTTCTTGATCAGACCTTATTTGCAGAATTGGCCGAGAAAGCGGGCGACAGCCCCCGTGGCCGCTACCATCACAACTTCCACCAGATGGAAGAGCCGTGTCATCGCCTCGCGGTGGCCCTGCAACCGAGTACCTATGTGCCGCCGCATCGCCACCTGAGCGCGGACAAGGCCGAAACCTTGCTGGTGCTCCAGGGACGATTGGGCTTGCTGATCTTCAGCGACACCGGTGAAGTCATCGCCAAGCGCGTCATGCAGGCGGGGGGCGAGTGTGCGGGCGTCGATCTGCCGCCGGGTGTGTTCCATGGCCTGGTGGTGCTTGAGCCAAACACGGTGATGTTCGAATGCAAGGCCGGGCCCTATCGGCCGGTGGGCGAGGGTGAGCTGGCCGATTGGGCGCCGCGCGAAGGCGAGGCCGGTGTGGCCGACTACCAGCGCTGGATGCTCGCTCAGTTCGATTGAGCTGCAGTGCTGCGCTAGCCTGAACGCAGAAGATCAAAGTGTGGGAGGGGGCTTGCTCCCGATGGCGACCGCTCAGTGAATGCATCTGTGACTGACGCCCCGCTATCGGGAGCAAGCCCCTCCCACATGGACTCTTCAACGCTTTCGAAGCCTGTGCACCACAGGTAGACTTCAAACCCCGTATCAATGTCTGCAGGCTGGAGTCGGTAATGCGTAAAGATAAAAAACAGGTGATCGGTGACGAGATCGGCGACGACCAGATCAAGTTGTTCCTGAACTTCGAGCCGGTGGATGCGACTTCTCCCTCCCTGCACAAACTGATCAAGGCCTATCGTGGCCTGCGTATCGACGACTTCGAGCGTTTCCTGGGATTCTTCAAGGAAGCCGGCCTGGACCTGGATGGCAAGGATGAGCATGGCCAGACCTTCGTCGAGCTGATCAAGGACCAGCGCAACGCCGCCGAGTACATCGAGCTGATCGACAAAGCCCGCAGCTGATTATTCGAGCCATAAAAAACGCCCCGGCCTCATAAGAGTCCGGGGCGTTTCGCTTTTAACGGTAGGAGCGAGCTTGCTCGCGAAGAACCTGAGAGTTCCGCGTCAAACCAGATGCGCTGCGCCATCGTTATCGTTTTTCGCGAGCGAGCTTGCTCCTGCAGGGTCCACCAGCTCCAGGCTGATGTTGTTCTGCGTATTGATCCTGCGATACAGCTCGGCATCCGTCTCCAGCACTTTCTCGCGTGCCGGGAAGATCTCGTGCAGCTTGGCCGCCCATTCGCCGGCAGCTTTCTCCGGGAAGCAGCGCTCGATCAGCTCCAGCATGATCGACACCGTCACCGAAGCGCCCGGCGAGGCGCCCAGCAACGCCGCCAGCGAACCGTCTTTTGCAGCCACAAGCTCAGTGCCAAACTGCAGTACACCGCCTTTCTTCGGGTCTTTCTTGATGATCTGCACCCGTTGGCCGGCCACTTCCAGGCGCCAGTCTTCGGCTTTCGCCTCAGGGTAGAAGCGGCGCAGGGATTCCAGGCGCTGCTCCATGGACTGGCGCACTTCGCTGACCAGGTACTTGGTCAGGTCCATGTTGTCGCGAGCCACGGCAAGCATCGGGCCGATGTTGCCGGCGCGAATCGACATCGGCAGGTCCAGGAACGAGCCGTGCTTGAGGAACTTGGTGGTGAACCCGGCGTATGGCCCGAACAGCAGGGACTTCTTGCCATCGACTACGCGGGTGTCCAGGTGCGGCACCGACATCGGTGGCGAACCCACCGCAGCCTGGCTGTACACCTTGGCCTGATGCTGCTTGACCACTTCCGGGTTATCGCAACGCAGCCACTGGCCGCTGACCGGGAAACCGCCGAAGCCTTTGCTTTCTTCGATGCCCGAAGCCTGCAGCAACGGCAGTGCCGCACCGCCGGCGCCGAGGAAAACGAACCTGGCATCCACTTCGCGGCTGTTGCCGCTGTTGACGTCCTTGATGCTCACGGTCCAACCAGCGCCATTGCGCTTGAGGCCGGTAACGCGCTTGCAGTACTTGACCTGGGCGTGCGCCGAACTGGTCAGGTGGTTGAGCAGCTGGTTGGTCAGGGCGCCGAAGTTGACGTCAGTACCGTTCATCACACGGGTCGCGGCGATTTTTTCGTCCAGCGGGCGGCCCGGCATCATCAGCGGCATCCACTCGGCCATCTCGCTGCGGTCTTCGGTGTAGTGCATGTCCGAAAATGCATGGTGCTGGCTGAGGGTTTCAAAACGCTTCTTGAGGAAGGCAACGCCGTTGTCGCCCTGCACGAAACTCAGGTGCGGAACCGGGCTGATAAAGGACTTGGACGAGCCAAAGGTGCCTTTTTTGGTCAGGTACGCCCAGAACTGCTTCGACACCTCGAACTGGGTGTTGATGTGCACCGCTTTCTTGATGTCGATGGAGCCATCGGCGGCCTGCGGCGTGTAGTTCAGCTCACACAGCCCGGCGTGGCCGGTACCTGCGTTGTTCCACGGGTTGGAACTCTCCGCGGCACCCGAATCCATCAGCTCAACGACTTCCAGCTTGAGGCCGGGGTCGAGCTCCTTGAGCAGTACGGCCAGGGTGGCACTCATGATGCCGGCCCCTACCAGAACTACGTCGACTGCTTCGTTATGCGCCATTTAACGCGTCTCCAAAATCTGCAGCACCAAATTGACGGCATGGCTGCCAGGAGTGACGGGGCGGTTCACGTGTTGCCCCAGGTTACCCATGGCCAGGATCGCCATGTCCGTTTCGCAATTCCTTGCAACTTCAGCGCACGCTTCCTGCCCGGCGAGTCTGCCTATGAACGCATTCATGGGCGCCTGTGGCAATTCGACTTATGGTCAACGCGTGCGATCCGTGCAATCAATCCGTAGCGGACAGGCTCAAGCTCCGGTTGTTGAGGAGTACTCGGTCCTGTGTTGGGCTGTTCCAGACGCTGATGGTGCTTGTAAACGCAAAACTATTCATTTGCTCGCCACACTCTTGTGAAGTTGTGAAAACCCGTTTTTTCACGCTCTTTTGAAGACGTGAACCTCAAAAAAGGGCTGCCCAGCTTGGCACCTGGCCCGCGAAACGGGCAAAAAACTCAAGTGGCCGAGCGCAATGGCAGCTCTGGCAGATTCGATAAAGACGGGTGGTTTGCAAAGGAAACAGCAAGCACGCCAGCTTCACTCGATCTGTGTGGGCGGCTCTCTGTGGGCGATTGGGGGGTTAATGCCGAGGCAATAACGATGCTGCGGGGCCCGATCAGGAGACGTCCTTATAATCGGGGGGAGATTGTAGCGAAGAACGCCGGGGAAATGGGCGTGTTTTATGACTTTTATTAGTGCGCTGGTCAGGAGGCCAACGCTTGTCGCGATTGTGCGCGTACAAACTGGGGGCTGACCCTGGCGCTGGCCGGTAGCGGGCGGTGCATCCAGCCCAGGTGTGTCTCCGCGACTTCCACCCAGCCTTCACCGACGGGCGGCGAGCTGCATTGCTTGAATGCCAGGCAGTGGCCGTGGGCATCGAGCAGGGCAAAGTGGCGATGACGGGGGTGTGACAGGAACAATGACTTGAGAAGGCGCATGGCTGTGTACCGGTTGCGTTACATGCTTGAAGGTTCTCAGTCTGCCATGACATTGGAATGACGATTTTATGTGAAATTGTAATTTGCCCATGCCTTCAGCTGCGGTTCAGGATTGCTGGTGAGTGATGCGCGTGCACCGTTATACTGGCCGCCTGTCTGCGCCTAGTCCTGGAGAAATGAGTATGTTGCAACGCCTGTTGTTCGGTTTGATCACTGTGACCAGTTTGGCTTTGGTTGGCTGCGCCAACAGCCCGCAACAACTCAGCCCGCAACCCAAAGTCACGGCGCAACTGGCCCCGGTCGGTCATGGCCAGCCTGTGTCGGTGCGTGTGGTGGACGGCCGTCCGTCGCCTACCCTCGGTTCGCGTGGCGGCCTGTACCCGGAGACCGCGCTGATTTCGGTGACTGGCCAGGACGTGCTGCCCAAGCTGCAGGCCCAGGCTGAAGCCGCGGTGCGCTTGCTGGGCTTCACCCCCACCAACTCGCCAGGTGCGCCGCAATTGACCGTGACCCTGGCTGAACTGAAATACCAGTCGCCCAAGGAAGGCCTGTATGTGACCGAGGCGTCCATCGGCGCGACGTTCAAGTCCGACGTCAGCGCCGGTACCCGTCGCTACAGCGGCCGCTATGCGGCCTCCCTGAACCAGCGCTTCGGCATGTCGCCGAACCAGGAAACCAACACCAAGCTGGTCAGCGACGTGCTCAGCGATGCATTGACCCGTCTGTTCAAGGACCCAAGCATCGGCCAGTTGCTCAGCTCGCAATAAGCTGTTCAAAAAAACCGGGCTCAGTGATGAGCCCGGTTTTTTTATGCCTGCGATTTTCACGCCGCTGTGTCGACATAAAAATCCAGCATGCTCACGCCAGTGAATAGATCCAGTTCCGGCAGGTCGGCGTGCGGCTGTCCGGCGAGGGCGCAATACACCAGCCAATGGCGGTCCTGGACGTTGAACGCGAGGCTGCCGATCAATGCCTCCTGCTCGTCGCTCTGGGCGATCAGATACAGCCGATCCTGGTTCTGCGCATGCAACATGACAAGCTCCTCAAGCGTCGAAGGGCAACAGAGTGGCTTGTTAAGGTGACGTTCAGGTGACGCTGTAAATTACTGGATACATTAGCCGTCAACGGGGAGGGAGCATTAAAGGCGCAGGAAGCCACTATCGTTCAGCTTTGTATCTGAATCGATACCCGAATACTGTTCCGCCGAGGTTTGCGATGGCGTGGCCCGCACTGCTCATCAATGCTGTTGCCCTACTGACTGCCTGCTCGGGCGCCGTAGTGCTGTTCATCACCCGCCTGCGTGCGCAACGTGCGATGGCCGATCTGGCCGTGCGCAGCGAGGAACGGGCCATTGACCAGCCGATGCTGTTTCTGGATACGCGCACCGAACGGGCGTATCGCCAGGCTTACCGCGTCGGGTTCGCCGGCCTGGGGCTGGCGCTGGTTCTATCCTGGCTCAGCACCCACCTTTAAAGAACACCGGAGCAAAATGTGGGAGGGGCTTGCCCCCGATGACGGTGTTCCAGTCAACATATCCACTGGCTGACCCACCGCTATCGGGGCAAGCCCCCTCCCACATTGTTTGGCCGGTGTTTTTACAACGCAATTCCGGCCTTGACCCGATACTGATTACGCACCGGCGTCGCATATTGCACCACCAGGTACGGACGGTGCTCGGACGGGCACTCGTTCAAGCGCCGCTCCCACTCCGCCTTGGCCTTGGCCAGCTCATCGGCCGGGAATAGGTCCGCAGCCTTGGGCACTTCAAGTTGCGGGTCGGCGTCGTTCCACTGGGCATACGCCAGGTAGTGCACCGGAAACAAGCGATAACCGCCCAGGATCTGCCGGTCCATTTCGGCCGCCAGCAGCTTGGTGTCTTCGAAGCGCTCGGTAATCGGCGGCGCGAAGTTCACGTGCACCCGGCCTTTGTAACCGGTGATGCCCAGCGCAATGCTTACGTCATCCTCGCCCGGTGCCTTGCTGTAGGTGCCGGTGGTGGCGCGGATGTACAACTCCCGGGCCTTGGCGGCGTCGCACGGGTCATACTCATAGCTGATCGACACCGGCGTCAGGTTCAACGACTGGATGACTTCGGCGAACGGCTCGTCCTTGCGGCTGACGTGAAACATCTTGAGGATCGCCGACTCGGTGCGATCATCCCCATCCTTTGCCCGGCCTTCGGCCTGGGCGATCCAGATGGACTGGCAGTCGTTGCGGATCGAATGGTTGATGTAGGCCGACAGCAACTGGTAGGCCGCCATCTTTTCCTTTCGCCCGGTGATCGAGCGGTGCACGATGAAGCTCTTGTTCAGGCGCATCAGGTCGCTGACAAACGGCTTTTGCAGCAGGTTGTCACCGATGGCGATGCGCGGCGTCGGCAGGCCGGCATGGTAGACGGCGTAGTTGACGAAGGCCGGGTCCATCACGATGTCGCGGTGGTTGGCCAGAAACAGGTAGGCGCTGCCGGACTTCAGTTGCTCGACGCCGGTATAGGTCACGCCGTCAGTCGCGCGGTCGATGGTATGGTCGACGTAGTACTCGACTTTATCCTGCAGCGTCGCCACGGTGGTGACGCCGGCGAATTCACGGCGCAGCTTGCGTGCGATCATCGGCTTGAGGAGCCAGCCCAGCGTGCCGGCAAAACGCGGGAAGCGGAAGTGGGTCAGGATGTCCAGAAAGGCCTTGTCACTGAACAGCCGGTCCAGCACTGCCGGGACTTCGCTGTCATTGTAAGGTCGGATGGTATCGAATTCGCCCATCATGCTCTCTTGTTAGAAACGGCTAGGGTAAGTAAAGGAAATACCAGGGTGCGGTCCAGGTAATTGGCCTGGCCGGAAATAGCCCTGTAAATAGACCGGCGATTATACGCACAAGTCACTCGGGAGACTGCGATGCTGGAATCTGCGCTGTACGATTGTCCTTATTGTGGTGAAGCGGTTGAGACGACGGTGGATTTGTCCGGCGGTGATCAGGTTTATATAGAAGACTGCCAGGTGTGCTGCAAACCGATCACTTTCAGTCTGCAGGTCGATGGTGACGAGTGGATGCTCGAAACCCGCAGCGAGAACGAATAAACAACGGGTACTTCCATGCAGCGAATCTACGAACCGGAAAACCTCATGGAAGGCGAGTTGCTGCAACAGATGCTTGCCAGCGAAGGGATCGAAGCGCACCTGGTGGGGCGCCATTTGCTCGGTGGCACGGGTGAGCTGCCGATTTTCGGCTTGCTGGGGCTGGAGGTCGATAATGACCAGGCTGCCTGTGCCCGCTCGCTCATCACCGCCTATAACGACGCGCAACCCTTGCCCGGCGACGAACCCGACAGCTTCCCCGACGTATTGGTCTGTTAGGCTGTCGGTCGGTTTACCCCAAGAGTCGTGTTGCCCCATGTGTGGACGTTATGCCCTGTTTCGCTGGAACCCCGCGTTTGCTGCCCTGCCGGGTTTTCCGGCCGACCAGAAAGCCCAGTGGAATATTTCCCCGAATGATTCGGTGCTGATCCAGCGCACCACCGATGGCCAACTGACCCTGGCGCGCGCACGTTGGGGTCTGACGCCGCCCTGGCTCACCGACCTGTCCCGTACACCGGCCCATGCCCGCGCCGAAACCCTGGCCGAGCAACCGATGTTTCGCGAAGCATTCCGCCAGCGCCGGTGCCTGCTGCCGGCCAACGGCTTTTACGAATGGCGCGGCACCCAGCGCAAACGCCCGTACTGGCTGACGCCGGGAGAGGGCTCCACGTTGTTTTTCGCGGCGATCTGGGAAGCGTATCCGGTGCAGGAACAGGTGTGGTTGAGTACCGCTGTGGTCACCCAGGCTGCGCAGGCTCAGCGTCGACCGTTGATCCTGGATGAGGCAGGGCAAGCCGCTTGGCTCAATCCCGAAACGCCGCTGCCGGTACTGCAAAGCCTTCTGGCCAGTGAGCCCACCGCGTTGCGCGAGCGGGTGCTGGCCAACATGGTCAACGATCCCAAGCTCAATGGGCCGGAGTGCCTCACCCCGGCTTGAGCCGGAGGGTTGTGAGATGCGTCCGAAATTAAGCACTTAAACCTCTGATGTATCTGGCGCTGATACAAATGTGCGCCTACGATACGCGCCATGTTTTCAGGGAGAGTGTTCATGATTAAGAAGTCATTGGCGGTAAGCGGGTTGGTCGCAGCGATGCTGCTGGCCGGGTGTCAGTCGGTCAACACCACCAGCGGCGGCGCGGTTGGGGTTGAGCGCAAGCAGTACATGTTCAGCATGCTGTCGAGCCAGGAAGTCGACCAGATGTACGCCCAGTCCTACCAGCAGACCCTGGGCGAAGCCAGTGGCAAAGGCCTGGTGGATAAAACCAGCGCCAACGCCAAGCGCGTGCAGGCCATCGCCAAGCGCCTGATTGCCCAGGCGCCCACCTTCCGCCCGGATGCGGCGCAATGGCAGTGGGAAGTGAACCTGATCAAGAGCGATGAGATGAACGCCAACTGCGGGCCGGGCGGCAAGATCCTTGTGTACAGCGCATTGATCGACAACCTCAAGCTCACCGATGACGAACTGGCTGCGGTAATGGGCCATGAAATCGCCCACGCCTTGCGTGAACACGGCCGCGAAGCCATGTCCAAGGCCTACGGCATCGAAATGGCCAAGCAGGGCGCCGGTGCGTTGTTCGGCCTGGGCCAGGACAGCCTGGCATTGGCCGATACCGTGGCCAACTACGGCATGACCTTGCCCAACAGCCGCAGCAATGAGAACGAAGCCGACCTGATCGGCCTGGAGCTGGCCGCCCGCGCCGGTTACAACCCGAATGCGGCGATCACGCTGTGGAACAAGATGGCCAAGGCCTCGGAAGGCGCGCCGCCGGAGTTCATGAGCACCCACCCGGCTTCGGACAGCCGTATCGCCTCGTTGCAGGCGGCAATTCCGAAGGTGATGCCGCTCTACCAGCAGGCCAAAAAATCCTGAAGCCTGACTGAGATCAAAATGTGGGAGGGGGCTTGCCCCCGATAGCGGCGTGTCAGTCAGCAGATGTACTGACTGAGACACCGCTATCGGGAGCAAGCCCCCTCTCACATGGATTAGATCCAGCCACTGCTTTGCATGGCTTTGTAAACCGCCACGATTGCCAGCACGAAAAACGCCGTAGCCGCCAATCGGCGAATCAACGTCAGCGGCAGTTTCTCCGCCGCAAAATTCCCCGCCAGCACCACCGGCACGTTGGCAATCAACATGCCCAGGGTCGTGCCGATGATCACCAGCCACAATTCCGGATACTGAGCCGCCAGCATCACCGTGGCGATCTGGGTCTTGTCACCGATTTCTGCGATAAAAAACGCGATCAACGTGGTCAGGAATGGCCCGAACTTGCGCGTGGTGCTGGCTTCGTCATCGTCGAGTTTGTCCGGCACCAGGGTCCAGAGCGCCGTGGCACAGAAGCTTGCCGCTAGAATCCAGTGCAGCACCGCATCGGAGAAGAAGCTCCCGAACCAGGCCCCCACAGCACCGGCCGCCGCATGGTTGGCCAGGGTCGCGGCGACGATGCCGGCGATGATGGGCCAGGGCTTGCGAAAGCGAGCAGCGAGAATAAGCGCGAGCAGTTGCGTCTTGTCGCCGATTTCGGCCAGGGCAACGATTGCGGTAGGAACGAGCAGTGAATCCAGCATCAGGTAGGTTTCCAGGGGCGGGTCGACACGGCTATGACACGTACAGCCTTCCCGCCCCGGGTAAGGTGTGCGTGTCATAGGTCTTGTCAAACCCCGGTCCGTCTGTGCGGACTCCTGGGTCGCATACGCCATGGTCTGCTGACCAAGTATGTTGACGTATGCCGGATGAGCGTGGGGCTCAAAGGAGACTACTCCCCTAGGACGGAGCGGATTCTGCCTAGGCAAAACCCATTCGGCAAGCGTTCTTTTTCAAGCGCCTGTCAGGGACGCTTGGCCCGGTAAATGCGGAAGCCGTTGCCTTCGGCCTTGACCGCGCAGATGCCCAGATGCTCTTCGATCAGCGGCTGATACTTCAGGAAGCTGTTGGCGACCAGGCGCAGTTCGCCGCCTTTTGCCAGATGTTTACCTGCTTTTCGCAGCAGGTTTTCCGTGGCGAAGTAGTCGGTGTGCACACCGACATGGAACGGCGGGTTGCTCAGGATCGCGTTCAAACCCATTGGCGCGGCGTCGATGCCGTCACCGGTCAACACCTCGGCTTCCAGGCCATTGGCAGACAGGGTCAGGCGGCTGCTGGCAGCGGCGAAGGCGTCCACGTCCAGCATCGTGACGGTGTTATGCGGGTAGCGACGTTTCACCGCGGCGCCCAAAACGCCGGCGCCGCAGCCGAAGTCGAGCAAATGCCCGCTGGGCAGCTTGTCCAGATGCTCCAGCAACAGCTCGGTGCCACGGTCCAGGCGGCCGTGACTGAACACGCCCGGCAGGCTCACCACCTTGAGCGGCCCGTCCGCCAGCGGTACTTCGAAGGTCTGCGCCAGGCTTTGCAGTTCGTGCGCTTGCGGCGCGTTCGCCACAGTGACCTGCCAGAGCTGACAATGCCGCGCGTTATCCAGCTTGCGCGGTTTGCCCAAGGGGATCATCTGCTTGGCGGCGCTTTCGATGCCGGCTTTTTTCTCGCCCACCAGGAACAGCTCGGCGCCGGGCAGGCGTGCGGCCACGGCGTTGAGCAGGTAGTCGGTGAGGTCTTTGGATTTGGGCAGGAAAATCACCGCCGCATCAAACCCGCGCTCGGGCACATTCACACCGAACTGGCTGCGCTCGGGAAAACGCGCCTCAAGCGCCGCCTGGTCACCGGCATGCCAGCACCAGCCACGGGCGTTGGGCAGGCGCCCGAGCAGATCGTCGGCAGGCAGGCCGACCAGCAACAGGTTGCCTTGAAAAAGTTCGGCCTGGCGAAGCAGTACTTCACTGCGCGGATCCATGGTCTGCTCCTTGAAAAAGGGACGCAGTTTATCAACTGACGACGCGCAGCGGGGCGCCGTTGAAAAAGCCCAGCGCGTTTTCACTCAATTGCCCGACGATCCGTTGCCGCGCCTCACGGCTGCCCCAGGCATTATGGGGAGTGACGATCAACCGAGGGATATCAGCGGCCAGCAGCGGGTTGCCGTTGACCGGAGGCTCCACACTCAACACATCGGTGGCCGCTCCGCCCAGGTGCCCACTGCGCAGCGCATCGGCCAGGGCCTGTTCGTTGATCAAACCACCGCGTGCGGTGTTGACGATAAGCGCGCCGGGCTTGAGCAATCCCAGCTCGCGCGCACTGATAAAGTCGCGAGTGTGCTCGTTGAGCGGGCAATGCAAGGTCAGCGCATCGACCTGCGCCAGCAGTTCATCCAATGGCACGCGGTCGGCGCGGGCAGGGCGGCCGGGTATGGCGCCGAGCAACACGCGCATGCCGAACGCTTCGGCCAGGCGTGCCACGGCGCCGCCCAGCTCGCCATGCCCGAGCAGGCCGAGGGTTTTGCCTTCCAGCTCGACAATTGGGTAGTCCAGCAGGCAGAACTGCTTGGCCTGCTGCCATTTGCCTTGGGCCACATCCCGTTGATAGTCCTTCAGGCGTGTGGCGAGGTTGAGCAACAGCATGATGGTGTGCTGGGCCACCGACGGCGTGCCGTAGCCCTGGCAGTTGCTCACCGTGATGCCGTGGGCGCGGGCGGCCTCAAGGTCGATGTTGTTGGTGCCGGTGGCTGAGACCAGGATCAGCTTGAGCTCAGGGCAAGCCGCCAGGGTCTGGGCGTTAAGCGGGATTTTGTTGCTGATGGCCACCTGAGCGCCCTGCAAGCGTTCGAGCACATTCTGCGGCGTGGTCTGCTCGAACAACTGCAACTCACTGAAGCAGGCGCGCAACTCGCGAAGGTCGAGATCGCCAAGGTCCAGGGAGGGGTGATCGAGGAAGACGGCGCGGCGATTGTTCATGATCAACTGTACCTTTTGCGACGAGGTTCGAAGGCGTAATCTGCTGAGCCTATCAGATGAAATAATCAGTTACTTAATGGAGTGAGCATGTACGTCGCCGAGTTTTTGACCGTAGCCTTGATTCACTTGTTGGCGGTGGCCAGCCCCGGGCCAGACTTTGCCGTGGTGGTCCGTGAAAGCGTGACCCATGGCCGTCGCGCCGGTACCTGGACGGCGCTGGGCGTCGGTTCGGCGATTTTTCTGCACGTTGGATACTCGTTGCTGGGCATCGGTTTGATCGTGTCCCAGTCCATCGTGCTGTTCAATGCGCTGAAATGGGCGGCAGCGGCCTACCTGCTGTATATCGGCTTCAAGGCGCTGCGCGCGCAACCGGCCAAGCCTGCCGCCGAAGGCGACTTGCATCGCGAGGCGGGCGAGCGCACCCCTCGCGGCGCGTTCACGGCGGGCTTCGTGACCAACGGCTTGAACCCCAAGGCCACGCTGTTTTTCCTGTCGCTGTTCACGGTGGTCATCAACCCGCACACGCCGTTGGCGGTGCAGGCCGGTTATGGCGTGTACCTGGCGGTGGCGACGGCGCTGTGGTTTTGCCTGGTGGCGATGCTGTTCAGCCAGCAGCGCGTGCGCGCCGGCTTTGCGAAGATGGGGCACTGGTTTGATCGCACCATGGGTGCGGTGCTGATTGCGATCGGGGTGAAGCTGGCGTTTACCAGCATGAAGTAGCCTGCCCGAATCCTGTGGGAGGGGGCTTGCCCCCGATGGCGGTGGATCAGCTGATAAATACTTGGCTGAAACACCGCCATCGGGGGCAAGCCCCCTCCCACATTTGATCTTCATGAATCCAGAATGATGTTGATCGTTCCCACGCTCTGCGTGGGAATGCCTCTTGGGACGCTCCGCGTTCCGCCACCGCTGCACGTTTCGGCAATTGCGCACGGGTGACGCAGAGCGTCACGGGCTACATTCCCACGCAGGAGCGTGGGAACGATCGTACACCGCCATCGGGGGCAAGCCCCCTCCCACATTTGATCTTCATGAATCTAGAATTGATCGTTCCCACGCTCTGCGTGGGAATGCCTCTTGGGACGCTCCGCGTTCCGCCACCGCTGCACGTTTCGGCGATTGCGCACGGGTGACGCAGAGCGTCACGGGCTACATTCCCACGCGGGAGCGTGGGAACGATCGTACACCGCCATCGGGGGCAAGCCCCCTCCCACATTTGATCTTCATCAGTTCAGACTGATGGCCCAAAGCTAGTATTTGCTGGGTCCTGCAAATCATTCCTTTGGCTGATTTGGCTGAAACATAACGTCTCTACAGTGCAGGTCTTCAAGCCAAGACCGCGCAGTCATAAAAGGGATTCGTATGTTGCAGACCCGTGTCATCCCACCCGCCGAAGGCGCTTACCAATACCCGCTGTTGATCAAGCGCCTGTTGATGTCCGGTACCCGCTACGAAAAGACCCGGGAAATCATCTACCGCGACAGACTGCGCTACACCTACCCGACCTTGATCGAACGCGTCGCGCGCCTGGCCAATGTGCTGACCGAAGCCGGGGTCAAGGCCGGTGATACGGTGGCGGTGATGGACTGGGACAGCCACCGTTACCTGGAGTGCATGTTCGCCATCCCGATGATCGGCGCGGTGATCCATACCATCAACGTGCGCCTGTCGCCGGAGCAGATTCTCTACACCATGAACCACGCCGACGACCGCTTCGTGCTGGTCAACAGCGAGTTCGTGGGGCTTTACCAGGCGATTGCCGGGCAACTCACCAGCGTCGACAAGACCTTGCTGATCACTGACGGCGAGAGCAAGACGGCCGATCTGCCCAACCTGGTGGGCGAGTATGAAACCCTGCTGGCCGCGGCGAGCCCGACGTACCACTTCGAGGATTTCGACGAAAACTCCGTCGCCACCACCTTCTACACCACCGGCACCACCGGCAACCCCAAGGGCGTGTATTTCACCCACCGCCAACTGGTGCTGCACACCATCGGCGTGGCGACCATCATGGGCAGCGTCGACAGCGTGCGCTTGCTGGGCACCAACGATGTTTACATGCCCATCACGCCGATGTTCCACGTGCATGCCTGGGGCCTGCCGTATGTGGCGACCATGCTCGGCCTCAAGCAGGTGTACCCCGGCCGGTACGATCCGGAATACCTGGTGGAGCTGTGGCGCAAGGAAAAGGTCACCTTTTCTCACTGCGTGCCGACCATCCTGCAAATGGTGCTCAACGCCAAAGCTGCGCAAGACGTGGATTTCGGCGGTTGGAAAATCGTCATCGGCGGCAGCGCGCTCAACCGTTCGCTGTACGAAGCTGCCAAGGCCCGTGGCATTCAATTGACCGCCGCGTACGGCATGTCCGAGACCGGGCCGCTGGTGTCCTGTGCCCACCTCAATGCCGAGCTGATGGCCGGCAGCGAAGACGAACGCACCACTTATCGCATCAAGGCCGGTGTGCCCGGCCCGTTGGTGGAGGCGGCGATCATGGACGCCGACGGCAACTTCTTGCCTGCCGATGGCGAATCCCAGGGCGAGCTGGTATTGCGCGCACCCTGGCTTACCGAGGGCTATTACAACGAGCCGCAAAAGGGCGCCGAGCTGTGGGCCGGGGGCTGGATGCACACCGGTGATGTCGCCACCCTGGACGCGTTCGGCGTGATCGACATCCGTGACCGCATCAAGGATGTGATCAAGACCGGTGGCGAATGGATCTCTTCCCTGGCCCTGGAAGACCTGGTCAGTCGTCACCCGGCGGTACGCGAAGTAGCGGTGGTGGGGATTGCCGACCCGCAGTGGGGCGAGCGTCCGTTTGCGCTGTTGGTGTTGCGTGATGGCCATGTGATAGGCGCCCGAGAGCTCAAGGAGCACCTCAAGCCGTTCGTTGAATTGGGCCACCTGAGCAAGTGGGCGATTCCGAGTCAGATCGCCGTTGTTACTGAAATTCCCAAGACCAGCGTCGGCAAGCTCGACAAAAAACGTATCCGCATCGACATCATTGAATGGCAGGCCAACAACAGCACCTTCCTGTCGACCCTCTGACGCTGCCTGCCGCGCCTGTTCGGGCGCGGCGCTGCTCTATCTCAAGCCTTTACTTGTGATTTGCCGAATTTCAGCCATCCTTCCCGCGTCGACCTTCGTCGGCGTGGCGAAAGGGTCGTGGCAGACGGGTTGGTGATGCAAATCACACTTTAGAGGGATCAAGCACTACCCCCTGCTGGCTATAGTCCCTTCCAGAGTTTTCGTAGATGTTGCGCTTCGGGTGAGGGTGGCCCGGTTGTCGCTCGGCATTGGAATCGTTGTATCCCGGCCGTTACATGCATCTTCAGAAAGAGCTCACTGCCATAACAATAAAATGCACATGGAGTAGCGTCGATGACCTCAGTAAACCAGTTCTGGCGCCGGGCACGACTGCCTTTGGCCGTCAGTCTCGCTTCTACGCTCGCCGGGCCCGCATTCGGCGTCAGTTTCAACATCGGTGAAATCGAGGGGAGTTTCGACTCATCCCTCTCGGTAGGCGCCAGTTGGAGCACGTCCAAGGCCAATCGCGACCTGATCGGCGCCAACAACGGCGGCAAGGGCCTGTCCCAGACCTCCGATGACGGGCACCTGAACTTCAAGCGCGGAGAAACGTTCTCGAAGATCTTCAAGGGCATTCACGACCTGGAACTGAAGTACGGCGACACCGGTGTGTTTGTGCGTGGCAAGTACTGGTACGACTTTGAACTCAAGGACGAAAGCCGTCCGTTCAAGGACATCAGCGACAACAACCGCAAGGAAGGCGCCAAGTCCTCGGGCGGGCAGATCCTCGATGCGTTCGTCTACCACAACTACTCGATCGCCGATGCGCCGGGTTCGGTGCGTTTTGGTAAGCAGGTAGTGAGCTGGGGCGAGAGTACTTTCATTGGCGGCGGTATCAACTCCATCAACCCGATCGACGTATCGGCGTTCCGTCGTCCAGGCGCCGAAATCAAGGAAGGCTTGATTCCGGTCAACATGTTCTACGTGTCTCAGACGCTCACCGACAACCTGTCGGCCGAGGCGTTTTACCAGTTGGAATGGGACCAGACCGTTACCGATAACTGCGGCACCTTCTTCTCGCAGCCGGACGTGATTTCCGATGGTTGCAGCAACAACCTGCGGGTGCTGAACAAGCGCTCGACCATCCCAGCCGCGGCTCTGCCGACCCTGGGCGCGCTGGGTGTGGACGTCAACAGCGAGGGCGTGCTGGTGCGCCGTGGCCCGGACCGCGATGCCCGCGACAGCGGCCAGTTCGGCGTGGCCATGCATTACAACTTCGAGCCGCTGGATACCGAGTTCGGCGCCTACTTCATGAACTACCACAGCCGTGCGCCGATCTTCAGTGCACAGGGCGCGCCATCGGCGGCCTACACCCGTCCGCTGGGCCCGCTGGGCGCATTGCGTCCGCTGATCGTGGCGGGCAGCTCGAACTACTTCGTCGAGTATCCGGAAGATATCCGCCTGTACGGCTTGAGCTTCTCCACCACCTTGCCAACCGGCACCGCGTGGAGCGGTGAGTTGAGCTACCGTCCGAACGCACCGGTGCAGTTGAGCACCACCGACATCCTGTTTGCCGGCGTCACGCCTATCCCGGGCTTTGGCAATGCGTCCGTGCTCAAGGGCACGCCAGGCCAGGACCTGCACGGCTACAACCGCAAGGAAGTGACCCAGTTCCAGACCACCTTCACACACTTCTTCGACCAAGTGATGGGCGCCAGCCGCCTGACCACCGTCGGTGAAATCGGCGTGACCCACGTGGGTGGCCTGGAAAGCAAATCCCAGGCGCGCTACGGCCGCGATCCGGTATTCGGGCCCGGTACCCTGCCAGGCGGCTTCTGCAACGCGCTCAACAACTCCACCGCCAACGGCGCCGGCTTGCCCAACGCGGCGGGCCTGAACACCAACTGCAACAACGACGGCTACACCACCGCCACCTCCTGGGGCTACCGCGCCCGTGCCATCTGGGAGTACCCGGACGTGTTCGCGGGCGTCAACCTCAAGCCCAACGTGGCCTGGTCCCATGACGTCAAAGGTTACTCGCCAGGCCCTGGCGGCAACTTCGAAGAAGGGCGCAAGGCGGTCAGCCTGGGCCTGGACGCCGAATACCAGAACACCTACACCGCGAGCCTGGCCTACACCAACTTCTTTGGTGGCAAGTTCAGCACCGTGGATGACCGGGATTTTGTCGCGTTGAGCTTTGGCGCCAACTTCTAAGCACACTCTTTCCAAGTGGCATGTATTCAGGAAGACCAGAGTATGAAAATAACAAAAAGTCTGTTGCACGTGGGTGTGCTTGGGCTGTCGATCCTGGCGAGCAACGTCATGGCGGCAGTCTCGGCGGATGAAGCGGCCAAGCTGGGCACCAGCCTGACCCCGATGGGCGCCGAAATGGCCGGTAACGCAGCGGGCACCATTCCGAAATGGACGCCGCTGCCAACCAACGCGGGCGCCGTGGATGCCAAAGGTTTCCTGGCCAACCCTTACGCCAGCGAACAGCCGCAATTCACCATCACCGCGCAGAACGTGGAGCAATACAAAGACAAGCTGGCGCCGGGGCAGTACGCGATGTTCAAGCGTTACCCGGACTCGTTCAAGATGCCGGTCTATCCGACCCATCGCGGCGCAACCGTGCCGGCGGATGTGTTCGCCGCTATCAAGAAAAACGCCACCACCACCAACCTGGTGTCTGGCGGCAACGGCCTGGAAAACTTCGAGACCGCCGTGCCGTTCCCGATTCCCAAAAGCGGCGTTGAAGTCATCTGGAACCACATCACCCGTTATCGCGGCGGCAGCGTGACCCGCCTGGTCACCCAGGCCACGCCGCAAACCAACGGTTCCTACAGCCTGGTGTACTTCCGCGACCAGTTCGTGTTCCGCGACAAGATGAAGGATTTCGACCCGAAAAACCCAGGCAACGTGCTGTTCTACTTCAAGCAGCAAGTCACCGCGCCAGCGCGTCTGGCTGGTGGTGTACTGCTGGTGCACGAAACCCTCGACCAGGTTAAGGAACCGCGTTCGGCGTGGGTCTATAACGCCGGTCAGCGCCGTGTGCGCCGGGCGCCGCAAGTGTCGTACGACGGGCCGGGGACGGCTGCCGATGGCCTGCGTACCTCCGACAACCTGGACATGTACAACGGCGCGCCGGACCGCTACGACTGGAAGCTGGAAGGCAAGAAGGAAATCTACATCGCCTCCAACAGCTACAAGATCGATGATCCGAAGCTCAAGTACGCCGACATCATCAAGGCCGGCCATATCAACCAGGACCTCACCCGCTATGAACTGCGTCGCGTCTGGCACGTGGTCGCCACCTTGAAGGAAGGGCAGCGCCACATCTACGCCAAGCGTGACTTCTTTATCGATGAGGACACCTGGCAAGCTGCCGTGATTGACCACTACGACGGCCGTGGCCAACTGTGGCGCGTCGCCGAAGCCCATGCCGAGAACTACTACGACAAGCAAGTGCCGTGGTACGCCCTCGAAACCCTCTACGATCTGCAGTCCGGACGCTACCTGGCCCTGGGCATGAAGAACGAAGAGAAACAGGCCTATGACTTCGGCTTCACCGCCACCACCAGCGATTTCACCCCGGCAGCCCTGCGCCAGGACGGTGTTCGCTAACCCGAACCTATGTTGATACCCCTGTGGGAGGGGGCTTGCCCCGATGGCGGTGGTTCAGTCAACCAAGCGTTGGCTGACACACCGCCATCGTGGGCAAGCCCCCTCCCACTTTTTGTTTGTGGCGTGTGCAGGGATATTTCTTGTCGCAGTTCTTTTTCAGGCATTTGTTGCAAAGATCTACAATCCCGCCGCTTTTACCGCTAGTCTGCGGACATCTGCAGTGCCGACAACAGCCTTCTACAAGAGCCCGGCGATGACTGATCTGTCCCGAATCCAAGGGCCTGCCAGCGCGGTAATTCCGTCCCTGGAAGGTCGTTTCTACAGGCCGCCGCTGCCTGACGGCTACGTGCTGCGTCCGCGCCTGTGTGAACGCCTGGGTGCCGGCCTGGAAGGGCGATTGCTGCTGGTCAGCGCGCCGGCCGGGTTTGGCAAGAGTTCGCTGGCGGTTGAGTTCTGCCAGAGCCTGCCCGCCCACTGGCAAAACCTGTGGCTCGGCCTGAGCCCAAGGGACAACGATCCTGGCCGTTTTCTCGAGCGCCTGCTCGAAGGCTTGCGGCAGTATTTCCCGCAACTCGGCGCCCAGTCCCTGGGCCTGTTGAAAATGCGTCAGCGTCACCAACCCTTCGCCTTTGAAGAATGGCTCGATGGCCTGCTCGATGAGCTGACCGTGCACTTGTCCGTCCAGGCGCCGCTGCTGCTGGTGCTGGATGACTACCACTTGGCCCAGGGGCCGGTGCTGGACCGTTGCCTGCAGTTTTTCCTCAATCATTTACCCGACGGCCTGGTGGTGCTGGTGACCAGTCGCCAGCGCCCGGACTGGCACCTGGCGCGCCTGCGCCTGTCGCGGCACCTGTTGGAATTGCATGAACAGGACCTGCGCCTGACCCATGACGAGTCCCTGGCCGTGCTTCACCGGCATAGCAGTTCGTTGCGCGGTGAGGCCTTGGAAAACCTGATTCGTCGCAGCGAGGGCTGGGTCGCCGGTCTGCGTTTCTGGCTGTTGGCCGCCTCCGAAGCCGGCAGTGAAAGCGCTCTGCCCCAGGGCCTGAACGGCGGCGAAGGGCTGATTCGCGATTACCTGCTCGAAGAAGTCATCGACTGCCTGCCGACGGAGGTGCAAGCGTTCCTGTATGACACCGCGCCCCAGGAGCGTTTTTGCAGCGAGTTGTGCGACGCGGTCCGTGAAGCCCATGACAGCCCTGAAATCCTGCGCTACCTGCGGGCGCATCAAGTGTTCCTGGTGCCGTTGGATGAACAGGGCCACTGGTACCGTTATCACCACTTGTTTTCCGACCTGCTACGCGCCCGTCGCGAAAAGAGCGCCACGCTGCCGCTGGCCAGTCTGCACTTGCGGGCCTGCCGCTGGTTCAATGCCCAGGGCTTGATCGACGAGGCGGTGGAGCAGGCGCTACGGGCCGGTCATCTGGATGTGGCGGCGAACCTGGTGCAAAACCTCTCCGAGGAACAGCTGCTGGCCGAACAGAATATCGGCATGCTGCTGCGCTGGAAGATGGACTTGCCCGACAGCCTGCTGATCAGCACGCCGCGATTGATCGTGCTCTACAGCTGGGCGCTGGGCCTGGCGTGCCAGCTGGATGCGGCGCAGGAACTGTCCAGCTACCTCAGTCGCTTCCTGCCGGCACCGTCGGCCACTGCGCAAAAATCCATGTTGGCCCAATGGCTGGCACTGAGCGGGATCATCGCCCGTGGGCGAGGGGACCGCGAGTTGACCCAGCGCTATTGCAACGAGGCGCTGGAGAGCCTGCCGCACAAGCGCTACGGCCAGCGTTTGATGTGCCTGTCGACCCTTTCAAACCTGGCGATTGCCGACGGCGATCTGTGGCGCGCCCGTGGCCTGAACCGCGAATCCCTGGAGTTGGCGCAGCGCGTGGGCAACCCGCTGTTTGAAGCGCTGGCCCATTACGACCGTGCCCGTGTGCTACAGGCGCGCGGCGAAATCCTGCGCGCCCTGGAGGAAGTACGCCAGGGCCTGCAGCGCCTGCAAGGGCTGGCGCCGCAGCGACTGTACGCCGTGCGTGCGCGGTTGTGGTTGTATGAAGGCTACCTGCTGCTGGTGCGTCACCAGCCCGATGCCGGGCTTGCGCGGTTGCGCGCCGGCCTGACGGAAGCCCGTGCCTGCCGTGACATCAGCGTGCTGATCGGGCATTGCGTGATCGCCAGCTTCGAAGGGCGGCGAGGCGATTTCTCCACTGCCTTTGCCGAGTTGGCCGAGGCCGAGCGCTTGATGCATATCTGGGACGTGCCGCCGATCTACTACCTGGCGATGATCACCCTGATCAAATGCGAGCTGTGGCTGGCCCAGGGCCGCACCGACCTTGCCGATGCGTGGCTGATCCGGCTGGGGCAGACGTACACGGGCGAGCAGGCTGCCGCCGCGCCGGAGTTTCATCCGCACTTGCCACAACATGTGGAGCTGCAACAGGCCGCACTGGATGCCATTCGCCATCAGCCCGAAGTGGCGCTGCAACGACTCGAGGACCTGGCGCAACAGGCGCTCGACAGTGGGCGCCAGATGATCGCCCTGATGGCGCTGGCCCAGCAGGCGCATTTGCTGCTGGCGCGTGGTCAGGAAGCCAAGGCCAGACCGGTGTTGGCGCGCGCACTCGATGCCGGCGCGGGCGGCGCGTTGCAACCGTTTCAGCGTTTGCTCGAGCAATACCCGGATTGGATGCGCGAGCAGTTGGGCAAGCGTCCACATGACGCGTTGAATCAGGCATTGCTCGCGCTGCTACCGGTCATCGTTGCCGTTGAAACCTCGCCTGGCGCTGAAACCCTGAGCACCCGGGAGCTGGCGGTACTGCAACTGATCGCCCAGGGGTGTTCAAACCAGGAAATCAGTAATCAGCTGTTCATTTCCCTGCACACGGTGAAAACCCACGCCAGCCATATCAACAGCAAGCTCGGCGTGGAGCGCCGCACCCAGGCGGTGGCCCGGGCCAAGTCGATGGGCTTACTGGGCTGACCCCGCCGCTGCTCATTGCGCGCGCGGGCACTGCTGCAGGGACGAGCCGGCCGCGCTGCTGATCAGTGCGGCGAAGCGCTTGAGGTTGTTCTGGTGCGCCAGCACCACGTCATCAATGCTCGGGCCTGCGGGCGACTGCAAGGTAGAGCGGCAGCTCAGCGCAGGGCGATCACCGCCGCCAGCCGGCCTCAGGCGCCAGCGCACGTCGAGCAGCGCGTACTGCCCGGGCACCGAATCAAAGCGCTGCACCTCGACACGCAACGACACCGCTTGCCGTGCATCGCTGCTGGCCAACTGGTCCACCAGCGCGCTTCTCAGCTCGTCGGCAAGGGTGGCGGCCCACCACTGGGTTTCCAGAATCGCCAGGCCGCTGTCGCCCTGGCGGACCACGATCTGCGCGCGGTCGACCTGAGGCGGCACGGTGATGCTTTCGATACGGACCGAATCGGCATCCGCCCGTGTGGCGTTATTCAAGTGCGCCGGGGTCAAGGTGTGGAATGCAATCGGCTCGCTGCGGCAGGCCGCGAGCACCAGCAGGGCGGTCACCAGGGTGATTTTCAACGGCAATGTCATGGCGGCTCCAATGGTCATTTGCGGGGTGGCCCTTGCAGGTCAAGCGGCGCGGCGTTATCGGCGCGACCGCGAATCAGCGATTCCGGATGCCGGCCCAGGTAATCCGAAAGCTCGCGCAAGGAGCGCGACATGCGTGCCAGTTCATCCAGGGTCTGGGTCAGTTGCTCGCGCTGCGGCGAGTCTTCGGCCAGGGTAGAACTGGCCGACTGCAGGGTCTTGCTCACGTCGGCCAGCGTGGTCTGCACGCCGGGCAGGGTCTTGGCGTTGAACTGTGCCAGGCCCTTGCGCAACTCGACCAGGCTGGCGTCCAGATTGCCGGCTATACGCTCGACAGGCAGTTGGCTGATCTTGTTGACGATGGCTTCGAATTTTTCCTGCAATTGCTCCAGGTTGCCGGGGATGGTGGGAATGCCCACGGGGCGCTGGTTCGGGTCAAACGCGACTTTGTCGGCCTTGGGGTAGAAGTCCAGGGCGATGTACAACTGGCCGGTCAGCAGGTTGCCGCTGCGCGCCTGGGCGCGCAGGCCGTTTTCGATGAAGCTGCCGATCAGGCGCACACCAGCCGCCTCATCGTTCGGGTTGTGATTCATTGCCTTGAGCAGCTTGGTGTGCGCCTGGCCGAGCAGCTGCGGATAGATCACGATGCCGACGTTGACCGGGAAGCTGCGCTTCTTGGCATCGAAATCCAGGTTGATCGAGACCACCTTGCCGAACTCGACACCGAGGAATTCCACCGGTGCGCCTACCCTCAGCCCGCGCAGGGCCTGGTCAAAACGCAGCACCATGTATTGCCCTTCGCCATTGGGCGGGGCGAGGGCACTTTGCTGGTCGTCGAACAGCTCAAAGTTGCGGTTTTCCTCGGCGGGCTTGTCGTTGGGGCTGTAGGGCGGTGCCTGGAAGGAGATCCCGCCCATCAACATCGACGACAACGATTCGGTCTTCAGTTCGAAACCATTGGCCCCGACATTGAGATCGACACCGCTGGCGTTCCAGAAGCGTGTGTTTTCGGTGACGTACGCGTCATTGGGCGCGTGCACGAACACTTCGATATTCACGCCCTTGCCCTCGCTGTCCAGTTCGTAGGCAACCACTTGGCCGACCGGGATCTTGCGGTAATAGATGGGCGAGCCGATATCCAGCGAACCCAGGCCCTGGGTATGCAGGGTGAAGCGTTTGCCTGGCTCGCCATAGGTGATGGGCGGCGGGTTTTCCAGGCCTTTGAACTGTTTGGCGCGGGTGTTGGATTGGCCGATATCGGCACCGATGTAATCGCCGGACAGCAGGGTATCGATGCCGGACACGCCGCCTGCACCGATGCGCGGGCGGACCACCCAGAACTTCGAATCTTCGCGGGTGAAGCTTTCAGCCTGCTTGGCCAGTTCGACGGTGGCGTTGACGCTTTTCTGGTCATCGCTCAAGGCGACATCGGTGACGTGGCCGATGACCACGCTGCGGTACTTCACCTCCGTCTTGTTGGCCACCAGCCCGCTGCCGGTCTTGAAGTTGAGGATGATGGTCGGGCCCTGTTGCAGCACGCTATGAACCACCAGCGAAACTCCCACCAGCACGGCGACAATCGGCACGATCCATACCAGCGAAACGCTGAAGCGGCGTGTCTTGATCTCGGGTTGCCCCGCAGGCTTGTCAATATCAGCGTCAGCCTTGGATGAGCTCATCCGAGGTCTCCTCATTGTGTGAATTTTCCCAGATCAGCCGGGGATCGAAACTCATGGCCGCCAGCATCGTGAACACGACCACCAGCCCAAAAAACAGAATGCCCAGGCGCGGCTCGATATTGCCCAGGGCCTGGAACTTCACCAGCGCGGCCACGAGTGCGACCACGATTACGTCCAGCATCGACCAGTAACCGATCAGCTCGATAAACCGAAACAGCTTGGAGCGTTCCTTGCGCGCCCAGCCGCTATTGCGCTGCACGGTGATCAGCAGCAACCCCAGTGACAAGAACTTGATGCCAGGCACGGCAATGCTGGCGATGAAAATGATCAGGGCGATATCCCAGGCGCCATGCTGCCAGAACTCCAGCACGCCGCTCATGATGGTGCTGTCTGCCCCGGAGCCGAGCATGGTGGTGTTCATCACTGGCAACACATTCGCCGGCACATAAAAGGCCAGAGCCGTGAGCAAGTAGGCCCAGGTGCGGGTCAGGGACTGCACCTTGCGTCGATGCAGGGGGGCGCCGCAACGATCGCATTCGGTGGGTTCGTTGCGCATGTCGCAAGGCTGGCCGCAGGTGTGGCACAAGCACAGGTTAAGCTCGCGGGCGGTGGGTGGTGAGGTCATAGGGTGTCCCACAGGTCGCGCACATCGCGCCCGGCAATGCGGATCAGCAAAAGGCTAAGGGTGGCCAGCGCGAACAGGCCGATGCCGGGTATCACATCGAGCATGCCGGCCAGCTTGATCACCGCCACCATTGCGCCCAGCAGGCACACCTCCAGCATGCTCCAGGGCCTGAGTGCTTCCAGCCAGCGCATGCACAGCTTGAAAGCTGGCGAGCGTGTGCCCCTGAGGGCGAAACCCAGCACCCAAATGAGCAACAGCAACTGGAACACCGGCGCGATGATGATGGCAATCGCCGCTACCAAGGCGATAAACGTGATGGGCCCCAGGCTCAGCGCGACTACCGAATCCCAGAGCGTCGCGCTGTTCTTCAGGCCCTGCAGGCTGATGCTCATCACCGGATAGAAATTGGCGAACGCCCACAGCACTGCCGCCGTGACGGTCAAGGCGAGACGCTGTTGCACGGACAGGCCGTTATAGCGCTGCAACACCCCGTCGCAGCGGGTGCACAGGGCTTTTTGATGCCTGGCGAGCGTGACTTTTTGATACACGCAGTCGCAGTGTTCGCAGATGACCTGTTGGTTCGCCATACGTATTGCTCCAGATGCGACTGACTGCAGTGTTGCTGATTGCCGTGGGGTTCAATGGCGTTTGCGTAGCTTAGCAGTAGCGCAGCCTTGATCGCTTCCAGCGTGGGGGCAAGCTCCACCATACTGTACTTGGAACGTGCCATAGAGCTTGCAGGACACCTATGAATACCGAAAAAAAACCAGCGCTGATTCGCGAAACCTTCCCCGTCGGCCCGCTGCAGTGCAACTGCACCATCATTGGCGACCCGATCACTAAAAAGGCCATCGTTGTCGACCCGGGCGGCAACCACGAGCTGATCCTGGCGCGTCTTGAAGCGCTGGGTCTGAAGGTGGTGAGCATTATCCACACCCATGCCCATCTCGATCACTTTCTGGCGTCCGGCCAATTGAAGGAAAAGACCGGCGCCACATTGCACCTGCACAAGGAAGACCAATTCCTGTGGGATAACCTGGAAATGCAATGCCAGATGTTCCGCGTGCCCTATACGCCCGTGCCGTCCCCGGACCGCTGGCTGGAAGACGATGAAGAACTGGCCTTTGGTTGCGGCGTGGCGCTGCACACGCCAGGGCATACCCCAGGCTCGATGAGTTTCTGGTTTGCCGACGCCAAACTGTTGATCGCCGGCGATACCTTGTTCCGGCGTGGGGTAGGGCGTACGGATTTGTGGGGCGGTGATCAGGCAACCATCGTGCGCTCGATCAAGCAGCGCCTCTATACGCTGGATGAAGGCGCCACCGTGGTGACCGGGCACGGGCCGGATACGTGCCTGGGCGATGAGATGCGGGAGAACCCTTTTGTGCGGGCTTGATTGACGCGCATGGCCGGAAACACATTCGTGTCTCCTTGGTTCAGGTGAAACTCGCTATGCTTTGTTACAGCACAAGCGGCGCTCGTGGAATTTTTACCGCTTGTCGTGTTCCAAACCCGGCACAGGTCCATTGCCCATGTCCTCTGCATCTCAGAATGCAAAAGTAGGAGCTTCCTTCATGTTCACTCCGCGTCGTCTGCTTGTTGTCGCCACCGCCGTAGCCCTGTTGTCCGGCTGCGCTTCCCCTAATCCTTATGACGGCAGCCAGGGACAGGCCAGCAATGGTTCCGAAAGCGGCATGAGCAAGACCGCCAAGTACGGCGGCCTCGGCGCGCTCGCTGGCGCATTGGCCGGTGCGGCCATTGACCATAACAACCGTGGCAAGGGCGCGCTGATTGGCGCAGTAGTGGCCGGTGCTGGCGCTGCCGGCTACGGCTACTACGCTGACCAGCAAGAGAAAAAGCTGCGCGAAAGCATGGCCAATACCGGGGTTGAAGTGCAGCGCCAGGGTGACCAGATCAAATTGATCATGCCGGGCAATATCACCTTCGCCACCAACTCCGACGCGATCTCCAGCAGCTTCTACACGCCGCTGAACAACCTGGCCAATTCCCTCAAACAGTTTAACCAGAACACCATCCAGATCGTTGGCTACACCGACAGCACCGGCAGCCGTCAGCTGAACATGGACCTGTCCCAGCGCCGTGCGCAGAGCGTGGCCAACTACCTGACTTCCCAGGGTGTGAGTGCCGCCAACCTGAGCGCACGGGGTGCCGGCCCGGATAACCCGATTGCCAGCAACGCAGACGTGAATGGCCGTGCCCAGAACCGTCGCGTGGAGGTGAACCTTGGTCCGATCCCTGGCCAGCAGTACGGCCAGCCAGGTGCCCAGCAACAGGCGCCACAACAGAACAACCAGTTCCAGGGCAACCCGTACTCGCAGTACCAGTAAACAATCGCCACAAAAAAGGGCGCCGTGCAGTCCATGCACGGCGCCCTTTTTTGTGGGTGACGGTTACATCAGTCGATGTATTCGAACACCTTGACGATTTTCTGCACACCGGACACGCCCTGTACCAGGTTGGCCGCGCGGGTGGCTTCAGCCTGGGTCAGCAGGCCCATCATGTAGACGATGCCGTTGTCGGTAACGATCTTGATGCGTGAGCCCGGAACGGCGCTGTCGGTGAGCATCTGCGCCTTGATCTTGGTGGTCAGCAAGGCATCGTTGCTGATGGCCAGCAGCGTGATCGGGTCCATGACCTGCAGCTCGTTGTGAACCTTCTTGACCCGCTGCACCGTCGAGGCGGCTTGTTCAGCCTGGGCCTTGAGTTCGGCGCGCGGGGTCTGCCCGGCCAGCAGCACGACGCCATTGAAGCTGGTCACCACAATGCGCGATGCGCCGTTGCCCAGGTCTGTAGCGGCTTTGGCAACGTTGACCTTGACCTTGGTTTCGATCAGCGAGTCATCGATGGTGCTGCCGAAGGTGCGTGTGCCCCTGTCGTCCTGGATGGGGGTGTCCCGTGTGGCGGTGATTGCCGTGCTGCAGCCGCTGATGGCGAGGCACAGCGTGATGGCCAAAAGGCTGAGGCGGTTAACGGTCATTCTTCACTCCCGAACAGTTGGCTGTCGATCAGATCGCACAGGCAGTGGATCGCCAGCAGGTGGACTTCTTGAATGCGTGCAGTGACATTGGCCGGAACGCGAATCTCCACGTCTTCAGGCAGCAGTAGCGAGGCCATGCCGCCGCCATCGCGCCCGGTCAATGCTACGACAATCATTTCGCGATCATGTGCGGCCTGGATCGCTTGAATGATGTTTGCCGAGTTGCCGCTGGTGGAAATCGCCAGCAGCACATCGCCCGGCTGGCCGAGGGCGCGGATCTGTTTGGAGAAGATTTCGTTGTAGCTGTAGTCGTTGGCGATCGAGGTGATCGTCGACGAATCGGTGGTCAGGGCGATCGCCGGCAGGCTTGGGCGCTCGCGCTCGAAGCGGTTGAGCAGCTCCGAGGAAAAGTGCTGGGCGTCGCCGGCCGAGCCGCCGTTACCGCACGAAAGCATTTTGCCTTCGTTGAGCAAGGCGTTGACCATGACCTGACTGGCTTGCTCGATGTGCGGTGCAAGTACGTCCATCGCCTGTTGCTTGGTGTCGATGCTGGCCTGGAAAAGCTGGCGAATTCGGGATTGCATGTCCATCTGTGTGACCTTAATTAGCGCGGCTGTTTGGCACAGAAATGTGCAGCCCGCAAAGCAAAGAGCAAAAGTGTGGGGTGAAGGTGCCGGGTGTGTCAGCTGTCGAAGGCATCTTTGAGCCAATTCAGATCAGCGGGGCCCGACGGTGTGCTTTCTATGGCAACCACATCGAAACGGCAGGGGCTGTCGGCCCAGCGATGCTCTTTTTGCAGAAAGAACTGCGCGGCGAGTATCAGCTTTTGACGCTTGCGCCCGTCGATACTGGCGAGCGCGCCACCCCATTGTGCGTGTTTTCTGTAGCGGACTTCGACGAATACTACTGTATCGCCGTCAAGCATGACCAGATCAAGCTCGCCGCGTTTACATAACCAGTTCTGCGCCAGAAGGCGCAGACCCTGTTGTTGCAGATAGCTCAGCGCGTGGAGTTCGGCATCCTTGCCGCTTTGTGCGCTGGACCGCTCGGGCATCAGCGCGGGGTGTCCGGCAGGCGCTGGATCTCGCCGCCAACGAATTTCGCCCACGGCATCTGGCGGTCAACACGCTGGTTGGCGCTGATGCCCAGGTTGCCGGAAAGGCCATCGACACGGGTGTCCGGCAGCGCCTTGAGCTGGCCCAGGCGTGGCGCCAGGCGATAGGCATCGACGCCCATTGCATACAGGCGGCCCAGGCTGCCATTGGCTTGCGGCCATTGGGCGGCGACCTGGTTGCGCAGCGGGTCGGTGGTGTTGAGCAGCCAAGGGGTTTCGCAGAACATCACGTTGGTCATGTCCAGGTACTGGTTGCGGTCGCCACTGGCGCTGAATACGTGGGAGGTCGCATAGACAGGCACATCACCGGCGTACTGGAAGTTCAGGGTCGGCTTGATCTGCTGGGCCAGTTGCGGGGTGACGGCCAGGAAGATGAACTCGATGTCCTGGCGACGCGAAGGCTGGGCTGCAACGTCAGTACCGACGGTATTCTGCAGGCTCTTGGCGCGACCTTCGCTTTTGCGCAACTGGAACAGGTCTGCGATCTGCTGGGCCAGTGCCACGGGCTGATCGACATACTCGACGCCCATTACGGTCCCGCCGTTGGCTTCCCAGTCCTGGCGGAAGGCTTTGTAGACACGCTCGCCCCACTCGCCACGGGGCACCATGGCGGCGGCGCGATGCAAGCCGTCGGCACGGGCACGGCGCGACACTTCACGGGCTTCGTCTTCAGCGGCCAGACCGAACTGGAACAACTGCGCCGGGGCTTGATCGGTCTCGCTGTAGTTCAGGGCCAGGGTGGTGATCGGCAATTGCGGGCGTGCGCTGAGTTGCTTGACCAGCGGCTTTTCCAGCGGGCCGACCACCAGTTGCACGCCGGCGGCCTGGGCCTTGGCGTAGAAGTCGTCGATGGAGGTCAGGCGCGAGCTGTCATAGAACTCAATCACTGGCGGCTTCTGCCCGGCCTGTTCGGCCTGGTAGTGAGCCGCCATGAAGCCTTCACGCAGCGCCTTGCCGACCGACGCCAGGGCGCCTTCCTGCGGCAGCAGCAGAGCGATCTTGGTCAGCGGCTGGCTGGCCAGTTCCTTGAGTTTGGTCAAGGGCGTTGGCAACTGCACGGCGGCCGGATGGCCCGGGTTGCGTGCGCGCCAGGTGTCGATAGCGGCTTGTTGCTGCTCCAGCGTGCCGGCGCCCTTGACCGCCTGGGCCAGGGAGATCCAGCCATCGAGTGTCGGGTTGCCGCTGGCTTGCAGCTGCTCGGTCGGCAGTGCGGCAATCAACACCCAGATCGCTTCGTGGTTGCTGTTGGCCGCGTCGCCGGTGAGCAGGGGCGCCATGTCGACACGCTCCCGAGCCGCCGCCAGGGTCTGGCCGTCGGCTTCATAGGCGCGGGCATGCACGGTGCCGGTGCGGATCTGCTGTTCGACCGGCAACTCCTTCAGGCTTTGCAGGCTGGGGTGGTTCAGCGCCGACAACGCAGCCTTGGGCTGGTTGCGGGTCATCGCCAGTTCGGCGGCCAGGGTGCTGGCGAACACTTGCGCGGCGGGCTTCAGGACATCCAGAGGCACCTGCGCAAGAATCTGCGAGGAGCGCCCGGGGTTGTTCTGCCGGTAGGCCAGGTCAGCCGCACTCAGGCGCAGCAAGGCGGCCTTTTCCGGCGTTTTGGCGGAGGTGGCCTGTTCGAGCAGTTGCTCGATACTGGCGTCGGGCGTGCGTGGAAGGTCGCCAAGGCTGGACGAGGGCGAGCTGGCGCAAGCGGCCAGCAAGGCAGCGAGGCAGAGGGCGGAGAGCAGCCGCAGGCAAGCGATCATGTAAGTGTTCCTGATACCGATCAAATTAGCGTGGAAGTGTACCCAAGCACTGGCCCAGGTGCGATGTTCGTGGCGTGAAACCGTGGATTTAGGTCGTGCAATTGTTGCAATTGACTAACAGTGGCTGAAACGTCATCCGCCGTGACGGCATATTTTCAGCGCGTTGACGCGCTACAATGTGGCTTTTGCCAATCATCGAGGTGTGCGTTTTGACTGCTCCAGGTCCTTTGAATTCCACTGCAGGCTCGCTTTTTGTCGTGGCGACGCCCATTGGCAACCTGGACGACATCAGTGCCCGGGCGCTGAAGGTGTTGCGCGAGGTTAAATTGATCGCGGCGGAAGACACTCGGCACTCCCAGCGGTTGATGCAGCATTTTGGAATCAGCACGCCACTGGCGGCGTGCCATGAACACAATGAGCGCGAGGAGGGCAGCCGTTTCATCACCCGCTTGCTGGCCGGTGATGATGTTGCGCTGATCTCCGATGCGGGCACCCCGCTGATTTCCGACCCGGGGTACCATCTGGTGCGCCAGGCGCGTTCCGCTGGTATCAATGTAGTGCCTGTTCCGGGAGCGTGCGCGCTGATCGCTGCATTATCTGCAGCCGGCTTGCCGTCGGACCGCTTTATCTTTGAAGGCTTCCTGCCGGCCAAAGCGGTGGGGCGTCGTGCGCGTCTGCAGGCGCTGAAGGAAGAGCCGCGCACCCTGATTTTCTACGAGGCTCCCCATCGCATCCTGGAGTGCCTGCAGGATATGGAGCTGGTGTTCGGTGGCGCACGCCTGGCGCTGTTGGCGCGCGAGTTGACCAAGACCTTTGAAACCCTCAAGGGTCTGCCGCTGGAAGAGCTGCGTGGGTTTGTCGAGGGTGACAGCAATCAGCAGCGCGGCGAATGCGTCGTGCTGGTGGCAGGCTGGACGGCTCCGGAAAGTGAAGATGCGGTCGGCAGCGAAGCCATGCGCATCCTCGATTTGCTGCTCAAGGAAATGCCGCTCAAGCGTGCCGCCGCCCTTGCAGCGGAGATTACCGGGGTGCGCAAGAATGTGTTGTATCAGGTTGCGCTCGATAAACAGAAAGCCGAATAGTTCCGGGGCCGGGCCGGTGTTTCGTCCGAACGTGATGGCAATGCTGCACTTTTAGTACTTGTCCTGAGGCCCTCCTGCCGTTAACCTGCGCGGCGGAGAGTCGATTGGACAGTCGCTGCCCTCTATGAAAATTAGGGGGGGGAGGAAAGTCCGGGCTCCATAGGGCGAAGTGCCAGGTAATGCCTGGGAGGCGTGAGCCTACGGAAAGTGCCACAGAAAATAACCGCCTAAGCACTTCGGTGCCGGTAAGGGTGAAAAGGTGCGGTAAGAGCGCACCGCACGACTGGCAACAGTTCGTGGCTAGGTAAACCCCACTTGGAGCAAGACCAAATAGGGTCCCAAGGCGTGGCCCGCGCTGGGACCGGGTAGGTTGCTAAAGATGTCCAGTGATGGCCATCGTAGACGAATGACTGTTCAAGACAGAACCCGGCTTACAGATCGACTCTCCACCTTTTTCTTTCCGCTCGAGTCTCGGGCAGAAAACCGGTAGTAACGCAAGAATCCCTCCCTGCCAAATCATTGGCAGATGCGTCTTCGTAATACCAAAAAAATCTTACTCTTAACAAATCACTTTAACTTTGAGCTGCAGCTCTTTGAGTTGTTTGTGCTTGTTGAGTCAAAAACCACGCTGAAGTCGGGTTTCTCCTTCCGTTACGCTCGTAAATCTCCGTTCTGTAAGGCTTTTCCTTGTATCCGCGCCTTGACGGTGTGGTGGGCGCATTCCTATAGTGTGCGCAAGTGGCGGAAAGTGGCACAAAGTGGGTTTTTTGAACGTAAAACGATAAAATTTGGAGAAACGCACCTGTGTTTCGCGGAGCTAACGCTATCAGTCTCGATGCAAAAGGCCGTCTCGCCATGCCGAGCCGGTATCGTGACGAGCTCATTTCGCGAAGTTCGGGCCAGTTAATCATCACGATTGACGCTGTTGACCCCTGTTTATCTGTTTACCCCCTCGACGAGTGGGAGTTGATTGAAACCAAGTTGCGCGCTCTGCCTTCGTTGCGTGAAGAAAACCGCCGCCTCCAGCGTTTGCTGATCGGTAATGCCGTCGACCTTGAACTCGATGGCAGCGGTCGTTTTCTGGTGCCTCCGCGTTTGCGCGAATACGCCAGGCTCGACAAGCGCGCAATGCTGGTAGGCCAACTGAACAAGTTCCAATTGTGGGACGAAGATGCCTGGGATGCTGTTTCTGCAGCTGACCTGGCTGCTATTCAACAACCGGGCGCCATGCCTGACGAACTGCGTGATTTGATCCTGTGACTATTGATAGCGGCTTTAACCACATCACCGTACTGCTTGACGAAGCCGTTGAGGCTCTCGCCGTACGCGCGGATGGCTGCTATCTGGATGGCACCTTCGGCAGGGGCGGGCACAGTCGGTTGATACTCAGCCAGCTCGGGCCCAACGGTAAACTCCTCGGGTTCGACAAAGACCCTCAAGCGATTGCCACCGGGCAAGCGCTAGCGGCCGAAGACGGCCGCTTTGTCGTTGTGCAGCGCAGCTTTGCCGAGCTGGGCGCCGAAGTCGCCGAACGCGGCATGGCGGGCAAGGTGGCCGGGGTTCTGCTCGACCTGGGCGTGTCTTCGCCGCAGCTCGATGACCCGGAGCGCGGCTTCAGTTTCATGAATGACGGCCCCCTCGACATGCGCATGGACCCTACCCGTGGCGTCAGCGCTGCGCAGTTCATCGCCACTGCGCCAGTCGAGGAAATTGCCCGTGTGTTCAAGGAATACGGTGAGGAACGCTTCGCCGGTCGCATGGCCCGCGCCGTGGTCGAGCGCCGCGAGATCCAGCCGTTCGAACGCACCGCTGACCTGGCCGAAGTGCTGAAGGTCGCCAACCCGGCATGGGAGAAGGGCAAGAACCCGGCTACCCGTGCGTTCCAGGGCCTGCGCATTCACGTCAATAACGAACTGGGTGACCTGGAGGCTGGCCTTGAGGCTGCCCTGGACGCACTGGAAGTGGGTGGGCGCCTGGTGGTGATCAGTTTCCACTCCCTGGAAGACCGCATCGTCAAACTGTTCATGCGTCGTCTGGTCAAGGGTGAGTCCGACAACCTGCCGCGTAACCTGCCGGTGCGTTTCGAAGCCTTTGTGCCGAAAATCAAAATCCATGGCAAAGCGCAGTTCGCCTCCGAAGCCGAACTCAAGGCCAACCCGCGTTCGCGCAGCGCCGTCATGCGCGTCGCGGAGAAGTTGCGGTGAGCAAGCTTTTCGCCAAACCCCTGCCAGGTGGCAGCTTCTTTATGTTGCTGCTGTTTGTCGGCGTACTGGTGTCCGCGATTGCGGTCTCCTACAGCGCGCATTGGAACCGTCAGCTACTCAATACCCTGTACGGGGAGTTGAGCGTGCGTGACAAAGCGCAGGCGGAGTGGGGCCGGTTGATCCTGGAGCAGAGCACCTGGACGGCCCACAGCCGTATCGAAGTGCTGGCCACCGAACAATTGAAGATGCACATCCCGGGCGCGGCCGACGTACGCATGGTGGCGCCATGATGAAGCTTGAAGGCGCACTCTACCCGTGGCGCTTCCGCCTGATGCTCGGCTTGCTGGCATTGATGGTGGGCGCGATCGTCTGGCGCATCTTCGACCTGCAGGTCGTGGACCGTGACTTCCTGATCGGCCAGGGTGATGCCCGTAGCCTGCGGCATATCCCGATTCCCGCGCACCGCGGCCTGATTACCGACCGCAACGGCGAGCCGCTGGCTGTGAGTACTCCGGTGACCACCCTGTGGGCCAACGCCAAGGAACTGCAGGTTGCCAAGGACAAGTGGCCGGAACTCGCTGCTGCCCTGGGGCAAGACCGCAAAGCACTGACCGAGCGTCTGGAAGCCCAGGCCAATAAAGAATTTATCTACCTGGTTCGCGGGCTCACCCCCGAACAGGGCCAGCAGGTGCTCGACCTCAAGGTTCCCGGTGTCTATGGCATCGAGGAATTTCGTCGTTTCTACCCGGCCGGTGAAACCACCGCGCACATGGTTGGCTTCACCGATATCGATGACCACGGTCGCGAAGGCGTCGAGCTGGCCTACGACGAGTGGCTGGCCGGCGTTCCCGGCAAGCGCCAGGTCATCAAGGATCGGCGCGGCAGACTGATCAAGGATGTCCAGGTCACCAAAAACGCCAAGGCCGGTAAGCCCTTGGCGTTGTCGATCGACCTGCGCCTGCAGTACCTGGCCAACCGCGAACTGCGTAACGCGATCATCGAGAACGGCGCCAAAGCCGGCAGCCTGGTGATCATGGACGTGAAGACCGGCGAGATCCTCGCCATGGTCAACCAGCCGACCTACAACCCGAACAACCGTCGCAATCTGCAACCGGCGATGATGCGCAACCGCGCAATGATCGACGTGTTCGAGCCGGGTTCGACCATGAAAGCCATCTCCATGAGTGCCGCCCTGGAAACCGGACGCTGGAAGCCCAGCGACAAGGTGGAGGTGTATCCGGGTACGTTGCAGTTGGGCAAATACACCATTCGTGACGTGTCCCGCACCGAGGGCCCGGTGCTCGACCTGACCGGCATCCTGATCAACTCCAGTAACGTGGGCATGAGTAAGGTTGCTTTCGATATCGGCGGCGAAACCATTTACCACCTGGCACAGAAAATCGGCCTGGGCCAACCCACTGGCCTCGATTTCCCAGGTGAGCGCGTCGGCAACCTGCCGAACTACCGTGACTGGAAAAAAGCCGAGACCGCCACGCTGTCGTACGGCTACGGTCTGTCGGTAACCGCGATCCAGCTGGCCCACGCGTTCTCGGTGTTGGCCAACAATGGCCGCATGGTTCCGCTGAGCCTGATCCACGTGGACGAAGCGCCGAAAGCTACCCAGGTGATCCCGGAAAAAGTCGCCAAGACCATGCAAGGCATGCTGCAGCAAGTGATCGAGGCGCCGCGTGGCGTATTCCGTGCGCAGGTGCCGGCCTATCACGTGGCCGGCAAGTCCGGTACCGCGCGTAAAACCTCGGTGGGCACCAAGGGCTACGCCGAAAACTCCTATCGCTCGCTGTTCGCCGGTTTCGGCCCGATGAGCGACCCGCGTTACGCCATCGTCGTGGTCATCGACGAACCGAGCAAGGCCGGTTACTTCGGTGGCCTGGTGTCGGCGCCGGTGTTCAGCAAAGTGATGTCCGGCACCCTGCGCCTGATGAACATCACGCCGGACAATCTTCCGCCGACCCAGCAGGCAAACGCCGCTCCACCGGCCGCTGCGGTCAAAGCCAATGGAGGGCGCGGCTGATGTCTCTTAGCCTGAACAAGATTTTTGCCCATGCCGGCCGCGATCTGCTGATTCGCGAGTTGAGCCTGGACAGCCGCAATGTACGCGCCGGTGACCTGTTCCTGGCGGTGCCCGGTGGCAAGTTCGATGGCCGTGCGCATATCGCCGACGCCCTGCAACGTGGTGCTGCCGCCGTGGCCTATGAAGTGGACGGCGCCACCGTGCTGCCAATCACCGATGTGCCGTTGATTCCGGTCAAGGGTCTGGCTGCTCAGCTGTCCGACATTGCCGGGCGTTTCTACGGTGAGCCGAGCCGCCACCTCAACCTGGTAGGCGTGACCGGCACCAACGGCAAGACCAGCGTGACTCAACTGGTCGCCCAGGCGCTGGACCTGCTGGGTCAGCACTGCGGCATCGTCGGTACCCTGGGCACCGGCTTCTATGGCGCGCTGCAAAGCGGCCTGCACACCACACCGAACCCGATTGCCGTGCAAGCGACCCTGGCCGACCTGAAAAAGGCCGGTGCCAAGGCGGTTGCGATGGAAGTCTCGTCCCATGGTCTCGACCAGGGCCGCGTCACCGCATTGGCGTTCGACGTGGCCGTGATGACCAACCTGTCCCGCGACCACCTCGATTACCACGGCACGATGCAAGCGTACGCAGCGGCCAAGGCCAAGCTGTTCGCCTGGAACGATCTGAAGTGCCGCGTCGTGAACCTGGATGACGCTTTCGGCCGCGAGCTGGCAGCTCAAGACAGCGAAGCACGGTTGATCAGCTACAGCCTGGAAGACGTCAGTGCCTACCTATATTGCCGCCAAGCGCAGTTCAGCGACGAGGGCGTGCGCGCCACGTTGGTCACGCCGCAGGGCGAGCACCATTTGCGCAGCACGCTGCTGGGGCGTTTCAACCTGAGCAACGTACTGGCGGCTATTGGCGCCTTGCTTGGTCTGGATTACGCGCTCGACGAAATTCTGAGCGTGCTGCCCAAGCTGGAAGGTCCGGCCGGCCGCATGCAGCGCCTGGGTGGCGGTACGCAACCGCTGGTGGTGGTCGATTACGCCCACACCCCTGACGCACTGGAAAAAGTCCTGCTGGCGCTGCGCCCGCATGCCAAGGGCAAGCTGTTGTGCCTGTTCGGCTGCGGTGGGGACCGCGATCGCGGCAAGCGTCCGTTGATGGCCGAAATCGTCGAGCGCCTGGCCGACGGTGTGCTGGTGACCGACGACAACCCGCGCAGCGAAGACCCGAGCCGGATTTTCGACGATATCCGTGAAGGCTTCAAAGATACCGCCAAGGTCACCTTCGTGGCCGGTCGCGGCGCAGCCATTGCCCAACTGATCGCCAGCGCCAGCGCCGATGACGTGGTGGTACTGGCCGGCAAGGGCCATGAGGATTACCAGGAAATCAACGGCGAACGCCATGCCTTCTCCGATCTGGTCGAGGCTGATCGTGCCCTGACTGCCTGGGAGGTCGCCCATGCTTAAGTCGATGACATTCAGCGAACTGGCCCAGGCGTTGTCAGCCCGTGTGTTGTCGAGCGATTGCACGTTCGACGGCGTCAGTATCGACAGTCGCAACATCAAGCCCGGCCAGTTGTTCGTTGCACTCGCCGGCCCGCGTTTCGATGGCCACGACTACCTGAACGAAGTCGCCGCCAAAGGCGCCGTGGGTGCCCTGGTGCAGCGTGAAGTGACCCACGCCACCTTGCCGCAGTTGCTGGTCGCCGATACCCGCCTGGCCCTGGGCCAACTGGGCGCGCTGAACCGTGCCGCTTTCGACAAGCCGGTTGCCGCCATCACCGGTTCCAGCGGCAAGACCACCGTCAAGGAACTGCTGGCCGGCGTACTGCGCACCCGTGGGCCGGTCCTTGCTACCCGTGGCAACCTGAACAATGATTTCGGCGCACCGCTGACCCTGCTCGAACTGGCCCCGGAACACACGGCGGCCGTGATCGAGCTGGGCGCTTCACGCATCGGCGAAATTGCCTACACCGTGGCGCTGACCAAGCCCCATGTTGCAATTATCAACAACGCCGGTACCGCCCACGTCGGTGAGTTCGGCGGCCCGGAAAAAATCGTCGAAGCCAAGGGTGAAATCCTTGAGGGCCTCGACGCTTCGGGCACCGCTGTATTGAATCTGGATGACAAGGCTTTCGAGACCTGGCGCGTTCGCGCGGCCGGGCGCAAGGTGCTGACGTTTGCCGTGCACAACGCTGCGGCCGATTTCCATGCCTCCAATATTACTGTCGATGCGCGGGGCTGCCCCTCCTTTACCTTGCACACGCCGCAAGGCAGTGAGCACGTGCAACTGAACCTGCTGGGCAACCATAACGTCGCCAACGCCCTGGCCGCTGCCGCCGCTGCCCACGCCCTGGGCGTGTTGCTGTTCGGCATCGCCACAGGCCTGGGGGCGGTGCAGCCGGTCAAGGGCCGCACCGTGGCGCAATTGGCCACTAACGGCATGCGCGTCATCGATGACACCTACAACGCCAACCCGTCTTCCATCAACGCCGCCGTGGACCTGCTCAAGGGCTTCGATGGGCGCAAGGTGCTGGTGCTCGGCGATATCGGCGAGTTGGGCGACTGGGCTGAACAAGGCCACCGCGAAGTCGGCGCCTATGCCGCCGGCAAAGTCGATGCGCTCTACGCCGTCGGCCCGAACATGGCTCACGCGGTAAACGCCTTCGGCCTCGGCGCGCAGCATTTCGCCAGCCAAGCCGAATTGATCCAGGCGCTGACTGCGGCTGAACACGATAAACACACAACCATTTTGATCAAGGGATCGCGCAGCGCGGTGATGGAAAACGTCGTCGCAGCCTTGTGTGGCTCAAGTACGGAGAAACATTAATGCTGCTGCTGCTGGCTGAGTATCTGCAACAGTTCCACAAAGGCTTCGCGGTCTTTCAGTACCTGACCCTGCGCGGGATCCTGGGTGTGCTGACCGCGTTGTGTTTGTCGCTGTTTCTGGGGCCGTGGATGATCCGCACCCTGCAGAACCTGCAAATTGGTCAATCGGTTCGCAATGACGGCCCGCAGTCGCACCTGTCCAAGTCCGGTACCCCGACCATGGGCGGCGCATTGATCCTGTCGTCCATCGGCGTCAGTACCTTGCTCTGGGCCGACCTGCACAACCGCTATGTTTGGGTGGTGCTGCTGGTGACCCTGCTGTTCGGCGCCATCGGCTGGGTGGATGACTACCGCAAAGTGATCGAGAAGAATTCCAAGGGGCTGCCAAGCCGCTGGAAGTACTTCTGGCAGTCGGTCTTCGGCCTGGCGGCGGCGATCTTCCTGTACACCACCGCGCCAAGCGCAGTGGAAACCACCTTGATCATCCCGATGCTCAAGGACGCCAGCATTCCACTGGGCGTCGGCTTCGTGGTGCTGACCTATTTCGTCATCGTCGGCTCGAGCAACGCGGTGAACCTGACCGATGGCCTCGACGGCCTGGCGATCATGCCAACGGTGATGGTGGGCGGCGCGCTCGGCATTTTCTGCTACCTGTCGGGTAACGTGAAATTTGCCGAATACCTGCTGATTCCCTACGTACCGGGCGCGGGAGAACTGATCGTGTTCTGCGGCGCGCTGATCGGCGCAGGCCTTGGGTTCCTGTGGTTCAACACCTACCCGGCGCAAGTCTTCATGGGTGACGTCGGCGCATTGGCGCTGGGCGCGGCCCTGGGCACCATCGCGGTGATCGTGCGCCAGGAAATCGTGCTGTTCATCATGGGCGGTGTGTTCGTGATGGAAACCCTGTCGGTGGTCATCCAGGTGGCTTCCTTCAAATTGACCGGGCGCCGCGTCTTCCGCATGGCGCCGATTCACCACCACTTTGAACTCAAGGGCTGGCCCGAGCCACGCGTGATCGTCCGTTTCTGGATCATCACCGTGATTCTGGTACTGGTCGGCCTTGCCACCCTGAAACTGAGGTAGAAACGAGTGTCCCTGATCGCTTCAGACCACTTCCGCATCATTGTCGGCCTCGGCAAGAGCGGCATGTCCCTGGTTCGCTTCCTGGCGAACCGGGGCACGTCGTTCGCCGTGGCCGATACGCGGGAAAATCCACCGGAGCTGGTCACGCTGCGCCGTGACTACCCGCACGTGGAAGTGCGTTGTGGCGAGTTGGATGTCGAGTTTCTGTGCCGCGCCGACGAGCTGTACGTGAGCCCTGGCCTGGCCTTGGCGACACCGGCCCTGCAAGCTGCCGCCGCGCGTGGCGTGAAGTTGTCGGGTGACATCGACCTGTTTGCGCGTAACGCCAAGGCACCGATCGTGGCCATCAGTGGTTCCAACGCGAAAAGCACTGTGACCACCCTGGTCGGCGAAATGGCTGTGGCTGCCGGCAAGCGCGTGGCGGTGGGCGGCAATCTCGGGGTGCCTGCGCTGGACCTGCTCAGCGACGATGTCGAGCTGTACGTGATGGAGCTGTCGAGCTTCCAGCTGGAAACCACCCACGAGCTCGGTGCCGAAGTGGCCACCGTGTTGAACGTCAGCGAAGATCATATGGACCGCTACAGCGGCCTGCCGGCCTACCACCTGGCCAAGCACCGGATTTTCCGTGGCGCCAGGCAGGTGGTGGTCAACCGTCAGGATGCTCTTAGCCGTCCGCTGATGGGCGAGGGCCTGCCGTGCTGGACCTTCGGCCTGAGCAAACCCGATTTCAAGGCGTTCGGTATCCGTGAAGAGAATGGCGAGAAATACCTGGCCTTCGAATTCCAGAACCTGATGCCGGTGCGCGACCTGAAAATCCGCGGTGCCCATAACCAGTCCAATGCACTGGCGGCCTTGGCGCTCGGCCACGCAGTAGGCCTGCCATTCGACGCCATGCTCGCCAGCCTGCGCACCTTCGCCGGTCTCGAGCATCGCTGCCAGTGGGTACGGGACCTCGATAGCGTCAGCTATTACAACGATTCCAAGGCCACCAACGTCGGCGCTGCCCTGGCCGCCATCGAAGGCCTGGGTGCCGATATCGACGGCAAGCTGGTGCTGATCGCCGGTGGCGACGGCAAGGGTGCCGACTTCAAGGACCTTAAAGCGCCGGTCGCTGCGCATTGCCGCGCCGTGGTGCTGATGGGCCGCGATGCGGACCTGATCGCCGCCGCCCTGGGCGACGCCGTGCCGCAAGTGCGCGCCACGTCCCTGGATGACGCGATTGCCCAGTGCAAAGCCTTGGCCCAGCCGGGCGATGCGGTGCTGCTGTCGCCGGCCTGCGCCAGTTTCGACATGTTCAAGAACTATGAAGAGCGCGGCCAGCTGTTCGCCCGCGCCGTGGAGGCTTTGGCATGAGCCTCAACCTGAAGAACATCATCAAGCCGTACCCGTCGCCGATCATTACCGGGCGCGGCATCGACCTTGATTTCCCAATGCTCGCCGGCTGCCTGGCGCTGCTCGGCCTGGGCCTGGTGATGATCACCTCGGCGTCCTCCGAGGTGGCCGCCGTGCAGTCGGGCAACACCCTGTACATGATGATCCGCCACCTGGTGTACCTGGTGATCGGCCTCGGCGCGTGCATCGTCACCATGATGATCCCGATCGCCACCTGGCAGCGCCTGGGTTGGCTGATGCTGATCGGGGCGTTTGGCTTGCTGATCATGGTGATCCTGCCCGGCATCGGCCGCGAAGTGAACGGTTCGATGCGCTGGATCGGCTTCGGTGCGTTCAACGTGCAGCCGTCGGAAATCGCCAAGGTATTCGTGGTGATCTACCTGGCCGGCTACCTGGTGCGCCGCCAGAAAGAAGTACGCGAAAGCTGGATGGGCTTCTTCAAGCCGTTCATCGTGTTGCTGCCCATGGCCGGCCTGCTGTTGATGGAACCCGACTTCGGTGCCACCGTGGTGATGATGGGCGCCGCCGCAGCCATGCTGTTCCTCGGTGGTGTCGGCCTGTTCCGCTTCACCTTGATGGTGGTGCTGGCGGTCGCGGCCGTGACGATTCTGGTGCAGGCGCAACCCTACCGGATGGCTCGTCTGATCACCTTTACCGACCCGTGGTCCGACCAGTTCGGTTCCGGCTACCAGTTGACCCAGGCGCTGATTGCCTTCGGTCGCGGCGAGTGGCTGGGCGTGGGCCTGGGCAACAGTGTGCAGAAGCAGTTCTACCTGCCGGAAGCCCACACTGACTTCGTGTTCTCGGTACTCGCCGAAGAACTGGGCGTGGTCGGTTCGCTGTGCACCGTCGCGCTGTTCGTGTTCGTCTGCGTGCGCGGCATGTACATCGGCTTGTGGGCCGAGAAGGCCAAACAGTATTTCGCCGCCTATGTGGCGTACGGCTTGTCGTTCCTGTGGATCGGCCAGTTTCTGATCAACATCGGAGTGAACGTCGGGCTGCTGCCGACCAAGGGCCTGACCTTGCCGTTCCTCAGCTACGGCGGCAGTTCGCTGGTGATCTGCTGCGCCTGTCTTGGCCTGTTGCTGCGCATCGAGTGGGAGAGTCGTACTCACCTGGGCAGCGAAGAGATGGAATTCAGCGAAAGCGACTTCGCCGAGGAGCCGACCCATGGGCGCTAACGTGCTGATCATGGCGGGCGGCACCGGGGGCCATGTGTTCCCGGCCCTGGCCTGCGCGCGCGAATTCCAGAACCGTGGCTACACCGTGCACTGGCTGGGTACGCCGCGTGGCATCGAGAACGAACTGGTGCCCAATGCCGGCTTGGCGCTGCACCTGATCAACGTCACAGGCTTGCGCGGCAAGGGCAAGTTGTCGCTGCTCAAGGCGCCCTTTGTGTTGCTCAAGGCCGTTTGGCAGGCGCGCAAGGTCATCCGTCAATTGAAGCCGGTCTGTGTACTCGGTTTTGGTGGGTACGTGACCGGCCCTGGTGGCGTTGCCGCCAGGCTCTCGGGCGTGCCGGTCATCGTGCACGAACAGAACGCCGTCGCCGGGACTGCCAACCGCCTGCTGGTGCCCTTGGCGGCGCGTGTATGCGAGGCCTTCCCGAACACATTCGGCACTTCGAGCAAACTGCGCACCACCGGCAACCCGGTGCGCACCGAACTGTTCATGGGCATCGCCCGTGAAGCACTGGCCGGACGCAAGGCGCACCTGCTGATCATGGGCGGAAGCCTGGGCTCCGAGCCGCTGAACAAACTGCTGCCTGAAGCGCTGGCGCAACTGCCGATGCACGTGCGCCCTGAGGTGTTCCATCAGGCCGGCAAGCAACATGGTGAAGCCACCGCCACGCGCTATCGCGAAGCCGGTGTCGAGGCGAATGTACAGCCCTTCATCAAAGACATGGCCCAAGCCTATGGCTGGGCCGACCTGGTGGTCTGCCGCGCTGGTGCGCTGACCGTCAGTGAATTGGCCGCCGCCGGTCTGCCGTCGTTGCTGGTGCCTCTGCCCCATGCAATCGACGATCACCAGACCCGCAACGCCGAATATTTGGCCGGGGAGGGCGCTGCCTTCCTGCTGCCGCAAAGAACGACTGGCGCCGCCGATTTGGCCGCACGCCTGACCGAGGTTTTGATGCAACCGGAACGACTCAACAGCATGGCGAGCACCGCAAGCCGCCTGGCCAAACCTGACGCAACCCGCACCGTGGTCGATATCTGCCTGGAGGTGGCCCATGGTTGAGAATCAGAAAGCCATGCCGCAACCGGAAATGCGCCGCATCCGTCGCATCCACTTCGTCGGTATCGGCGGCGTGGGCATGTGCGGCATTGCCGAAGTATTGCTGAACCTGGGCTATCAGGTGTCCGGCTCTGACCTCAAAGAGTCGCCGGTTACCGACCGCCTGAAATCCTTTGGCGCGCAGATCTTCATTGGCCACCGCGCCGAGAACGCCGCCGAGGCTGACGTGCTGGTGGTGTCCAGCGCTGTGAACACCTCCAACCCGGAAGTGGCCACCGCCCTCGAACGCCGTATCCCAGTGGTACCGCGTGCCGAGATGCTCGCCGAGCTGATGCGCTATCGCCACGGCATCGCCGTCGCCGGCACTCACGGCAAGACCACCACCACCAGCCTGATCGCCTCGGTGTTCGCCGCCGGTGGCCTGGACCCGACCTTCGTCATCGGTGGCCGCCTGAACGCAGCCGGCACCAATGCCCAGCTCGGCACCAGCCGCTACCTGATCGCCGAAGCCGATGAAAGCGACGCGAGCTTCCTGCACCTGCAACCGCTGGTCGCCGTCGTCACCAACATCGACGAAGACCACATGGCGACCTACGACGGTGACTTCAACAAACTGAAGAAAACCTTCGTCGATTTCCTGCACAACCTGCCGTTCTACGGGTTGGCGGTGGTGTGCCTGGACGATCCGGTGGTGCGCGAGATTCTGCCGCAGGTCAAACGCCCTACCGTGACCTACGGCTTCAGCGAAGACGCCGACGTGCGCGCGATCAATGTGCGCCAGGAAGGCATGCAAACCTTCTTTACCGTGCTGCGCCCCGACCGCGAGCCGCTGGATGTCTCGGTCAACATGCCGGGCAACCACAACGTACTCAATTCGCTGGCAACCATCTGCATCGCCAGCGACGAAGGCGTCAGTGATGAAGCCATCGTCGAAGGCCTGTCGCGCTTTGCCGGCGTGGGCCGACGCTTCCAGGTCTACGGCCAGCTGCCGGTTGAAGGCGGTGACGTGATGCTGGTGGACGACTACGGGCACCACCCGACCGAAGTCGCCGCTGTGATCAAGGCCGTACGCGGTGGCTGGCCGGAGCGCCGCCTGGTGATGGTCTACCAGCCGCACCGCTACAGCCGCACCCGCGACCTGTACGACGACTTCGTCAATGTATTGGCCGATGCCAACGTGCTGCTGCTGATGGAAGTCTACCCGGCCGGTGAAGAACCGATTCCGGGCGCCGACAGCCGCAAGCTGTGCAACAGCATCCGTCAGCGTGGCCAGTTGGATCCGATCTACATCGAGCGCGGTGTCGACCTGGCCCCTATCGTCAAGCCGCTGCTGCGCGCCGGTGACATTCTGCTGTGCCAGGGCGCCGGTGATATCGGTGGCCTTGCGCCTAAATTGCTGGCCAGCCCATTGTTCGTAAAAGAAGAGCTTGCGGTTGAGCAGGGGAAGTCGAAATGATCACTGACTACGCCTCCCTGTTCTCCACCATCACGCCTGCCGACTTCGGCCGCGTCGCCGTGCTGTTCGGCGGCAAGAGCGCCGAGCGCGAAGTGTCGCTCAAGTCCGGCAATGCCGTGCTTGAAGCGCTGCAAAGCGCCGGTGTGGACGCGTTCGGCATCGACGTGGGTGATGATTTCCTGGCCCGCCTGCAGGCTGAAAAGATCGACCGCGCCTTCATCATTCTTCACGGCCGTGGCGGTGAAGACGGCAGCATGCAGGGCCTGCTCGAGTGCGCCGGCATTCCGTACACCGGCAGCGGCATCCTGGCTTCGGCACTGGCGATGGACAAGTTGCGCACCAAGCAGGTGTGGCACAGCCTGGGCATTCCAACCCCGCGTCACAGCGTATTGCGCAGCGAAGACGATTGTATTTGTGCAGCCAAGGAACTGGGGCTGCCTTTGATCGTCAAACCAGCCCATGAAGGCTCCAGTATCGGCATGGCCAAAGTGAACTCGGCCGCCGAATTGATCGACGCATGGAAAGCGGCAAGTACCTACGATTCGCAAGTGTTGGTGGAACAGTGGATCCAGGGTCCCGAGTACACCATCGCCACCCTGCGTGGCCAGGTATTGCCGCCCATCGCATTGGGCACCCCCCATTCTTTTTACGATTACGACGCCAAGTATGTGGCTTCCGATACCCAGTACCGGATTCCATGCGGTCTTGACGCAACCAGGGAACAGCAATTGATGGACCTCACGGCGCAAGCCTGTGAGGCGCTGGGTATCGCCGGTTGGGCGCGGGCAGACGTGATGCAGGATGACCAAGGGAATTTCTGGTTCCTGGAAGTCAACACTGCACCCGGGATGACCGACCACAGCCTGGTACCTATGGCCGCCCGTGCCGCCGGTCTGGATTTCCAGCAGTTGGTGCTGGCGATCCTGGCCGACAGCATTGAGCCAAGAGGCTAAGCACATGAAAGGCGCATCGCTTCGTCATCAGCCCCCACAAGCACCGAGCCGCAAGCCGGTGCCACGGGGTGCCAGCCGCATGGTGGCCAAAGAGCCGATGTCGGCGCGCCTGCCCAAAGCCAACTTTGGTTTCATCAAGGCGCTGTTCTGGCCGGTGTTGCTGGTGGTGCTGGGCTTTGGCACCTACGAGGGCGCGCAGCGCCTGTTGCCGTATGCCGACCGGCCGATCACCAAGATCAGCGTGCAGGGCGACTTGAGCTACATCAGCCAGCAAGCGGTGCAGCAGCGTATCGGTCCGTTCCTGGCCGCGAGCTTCTTCACCATCGACCTGGCCGGTATGCGCGCAGAGCTGGAACAGATGCCGTGGATCGCCCACGCCGAAGTCCGCCGGGTATGGCCGGACCAGGTGACGATCCGCCTGGAAGAGCAACTGCCCGTGGCCCGTTGGGGTGATGGTGCGCTGTTGAACAACCAGGGGCAGGCGTTTGCGCCGCGTGAAGTGGCGAACTATGAGCACCTGCCGCAGCTGTTCGGGCCGCAGCGGGCGCAACAGCAAGTGATGCAGCAGTACCAGGCCTTGAGCCAGATGCTGCGGCCACTGGGCTTCTCCATTGCACGCCTGGAGTTGCGTGAACGGGGCAGCTGGTTTCTGACGACCGGGGCAGGCAGTTCCGGCCCGGGCATCGAGTTGTTGCTGGGACGCGACCGCTTGGTGGAAAAGATGCGCCGCTTTATTGCCATCTATGAAAAAACCTTGAAAGAACAGATCACGAACATTGCGAGCGTCGACCTGCGTTACGCCAACGGCCTGGCCGTCGGTTGGCGTGTACCGGCGGCGCCCACGGCAGCACAACCCGCTGTCGCGAAGAATTAAGAAGAGGCAGGACCCATGGCAAACGTGCAAAGCGGCAAAATGATCGTCGGTCTCGATATCGGCACCTCCAAGGTGGTGGCGCTGGTGGGCGAGGTCGGTGAAGACGGCACGATCGAAATCGTCGGTATTGGCACGCATCCGTCCCGGGGCCTGAAGAAGGGCGTGGTGGTGAACATCGAGTCCACCGTGCAATCGATCCAGCGCGCCATCGAAGAAGCGCAGCTGATGGCCGGTTGCCGGATTCACTCGGCGTTCGTCGGCGTGGCCGGCAACCATATCCGCAGCCTGAACTCCCACGGCATCGTGGCGATCCGCGACCGTGAGGTCAGCTCGGCCGACCTTGAGCGCGTCCTCGACGCCGCCCAGGCCGTGGCGATCCCGGCGGACCAGCGCGTGCTGCACACCTTGCCGCAGGACTACGTGATCGATAACCAGGAAGGCGTGCGCGAACCGCTGGGCATGTCGGGCGTACGCCTGGAAGCCAAGGTCCACGTGGTGACCTGCGCCGTCAACGCCGCACAGAACATTGAAAAATGCGTGCGCCGCTGCGGCCTGGAAATCGACGACATCATCCTCGAGCAGTTGGCCTCGGCCTACTCGGTCCTGACCGACGACGAAAAAGAACTGGGCGTGTGCCTGGTGGACATCGGCGGCGGCACCACCGACATCGCGATCTTCACCGAGGGTGCGATCCGTCACACCGCCGTGATCCCGATTGCCGGCGACCAGGTCACCAACGACATCGCCATGGCGCTGCGTACACCGACCCAGTACGCCGAAGAAATCAAGATCCGTTACGCCTGCGCCCTGGCCAAGCTGGCCGGCGCCGGCGAAACCATCAAGGTGCCAAGCGTTGGCGACCGTCCACCGCGTGAGCTGTCGCGCCAGGCCCTGGCAGAAGTGGTCGAGCCGCGCTACGACGAGCTGTTCACCCTGATCCAGGCCGAGCTGCGCCGCAGCGGCTACGAAGATTTGATCCCGGCCGGCATCGTGCTGACCGGTGGCACCTCGAAGATGGAAGGCGCGGTCGAACTGGCCGAAGAGATCTTCCACATGCCGGTTCGCCTGGGCGTGCCCCATGGCGTCAAAGGCCTCGGCGACGTGGTGCGCAACCCGATTTATTCCACTGGTGTGGGCTTGCTGTTGTACGGGCTGCAGAAGCAGACCGACGGGATTTCCCTGTCGGGGCCGAGCATCCGTGACAGCTACCGCAGCGATGACGACGCGAAAGCGCCGTTGTTCGAGCGCTTGCAGGCTTGGGTAAAAGGGAACTTCTGACGAAGTTAGCTACAAGCTACAAGCTACAAGCTACAAGGTTCAAGTGACACGCTTCAAGCTTGCGGCTTATAGCTTGCAACTTGAAGCTGATGTAAAGCAGTAGGCGAAAAAACTAGAGAAAACGAAAGGAGAGGGAACATGTTTGAACTCGTAGACAACATCCCCGCTAGCCCGGTTATTAAAGTAATCGGTGTCGGCGGTGGCGGCGGTAACGCTGTCAACCATATGGTCAAGAGCAACATTGAAGGCGTTGAATTCATCTGCGCCAACACTGATGCCCAGGCGCTGAAAAGCATCGGCGCGCGGACCATCCTGCAATTGGGCACAGCCGTGACCAAGGGCCTCGGCGCAGGCGCCAATCCGGAAGTCGGCCGTCAAGCCGCCCTGGAAGACCGCGAGCGCATTGCCGAAGTGCTGCAAGGCACCAACATGGTGTTCATCACCACCGGCATGGGCGGCGGTACCGGTACCGGTGCAGCCCCGATCATTGCCGAAGTGGCCAAGGAAATGGGGATTCTGACCGTCGCTGTGGTGACCCGTCCGTTCCCGTTCGAAGGCCGTAAGCGCATGCAGATCGCCGACGAAGGTATCCGTCTGCTGTCTGAAAGCGTCGACTCGTTGATCACCATTCCCAACGAGAAACTGCTGACCATCCTGGGCAAGGACGCAAGCCTGCTGTCCGCGTTCGCCAAGGCTGACGATGTACTGGCCGGTGCCGTTCGCGGTATCTCCGACATCATCAAGCGCCCAGGCATGATCAACGTCGACTTTGCCGACGTGCGTACTGTCATGAGCGAAATGGGCATGGCGATGATGGGCACTGGCTGCGCCAGCGGTCCGAACCGTGCACGCGAAGCCACCGAAGCGGCCATCCGCAACCCGTTGCTCGAAGACGTGAACCTGCAAGGTGCACGCGGCATTCTGGTGAATATCACCGCAGGTCCTGACCTGTCCCTGGGTGAGTACTCCGACGTGGGTAGCATCATCGAAGCCTTCGCTTCCGAGCACGCGATGGTCAAGGTCGGTACCGTTATCGATCCGGACATGCGCGACGAGCTGCACGTGACCGTGGTTGCGACCGGTCTGGGTGCGAAAATCGAGAAGCCTGTGAAGGTCATCGACAACACCCTGCACAACAGCCAGGCCAACCAGGCGGCCGCCGTTCCAGCCCCTGCTCGTCAGGAACTGCCGTCGGTGAACTACCGCGACCTGGACCGTCCAACCGTGATGCGCAACCAGGCTCAGGCCGGTGCTGCAGCGTCCCGTAGCCCGAATCCGCAAGACGATCTGGACTACCTGGACATTCCGGCATTCCTGCGTCGTCAGGCCGATTGATGGAATGTATCAGGGCTATGAAGGTGATTGGTGTTCAGCAAAGGTCTGGTCTGCTATTATCGCCAGCCTTTGTTGATACCAGTTCGCAATTTGCGCTGAAGCGGTCCAAGCCATGATTAAACAACGCACCCTGAAGAATATTATTCGTGCCACAGGTGTAGGTCTGCACTCCGGGGAAAAGGTCTACCTGACCCTCAAGCCTGCACCTGTCGACACCGGCATCGTGTTTGTGCGTGCCGACCTGGACCCTGTGGTGCAGATACCTGCTCGCGCGGAAAACGTTGGCGAAACCACCATGTCGACCACATTGGTCAACGGTGACGTCAAAGTGGACACGGTGGAGCACTTGCTCTCGGCCATGGCCGGTTTGGGCATCGATAACGCCTACGTCGAGCTCTCCGCGTCCGAAGTCCCGATCATGGATGGCAGCGCTGGACCCTTCGTATTCCTGATTCAATCTGCCGGCCTGGAAGAACAGGACGCAGCCAAGAAGTTCATTCGCATTCTGCGGGAAGTGACAGTAGAAGACGGCGACAAGCGCGCCACCTTCGTCCCGTTCGAAGGCTTTAAAGTGAGCTTTGAGATCGATTTCGATCACCCGGTATTCCGTGACCGCACCCAAAGTGCAAGCGTGGATTTTTCCAGCACTTCGTTCGTAAAAGAAGTCAGCCGCGCCCGTACCTTTGGTTTCATGAGTGACATCGAGTACCTGCGCAAGCACAACCTCGCACTCGGCGGCAGCGTTGAAAACGCCATTGTGGTCGACGCGGATGGTGTACTGAACGAAGACGGCCTTCGCTACGAAGACGAATTCGTGAAGCACAAGATCCTCGATGCAATCGGTGACCTCTACCTGCTGGGCAATAGCCTGATAGGCGAGTTCAAAGGCTTCAAGTCGGGGCACGCCCTTAACAACCAGCTGCTGCGCAAGTTGATTGAGCAGACAGATGCTTGGGAAGTCGTGACCTTCGAAGATGCCAGCACCGCACCGATCTCTTACATGCGTCCCGTTGCGGCGGTGTAAGTAACAACTCTCTTTCTTTAGTTTTTAAAGGCTGCCTTCGGGTGGCCTTTTTTTATGTCCGGGTGTTCTGTGCTTTTCGTAGGAGCGAGCTTGCTCGCGAAGGTCGTCAATGCTGACGCTGGCAATCTGGTTGAACTCGGTGTCTTTGGGTTTTTCGCGAGCAAGCTCGCTCCTACAAGGGCAGGGTTGAGGCCTCCACGATGCGATTACGCCCCGTGTGCTTGGCCTCGTACAGCGCCTGGTCGGCCCTGAGCAGCAGGTCCTCAAGGGACAGGCCGCTGCGCTTTTCCCAGGTGCTCATGCCGATGCTCACCGTTATCGGCTGCTCATCCCACGCCACCCGCGGCAAGTGCTCCACAGCACTGCGGATATGCTCGGCGATCACCCATGCGCCCTTGGCGTCGGTATGGGGCAGCACCACGGCGAATTCTTCACCGCCGTAGCGTGCCGCCAGGTCCGCCGGGCGGCGGATATTGCTGTCGATCACGTGCGCCACCGTGCGCAGCGCATTATCTCCGCCCTGGTGACCATGGCGGTCGTTGAAGGCCTTGAAGTGGTCCACGTCGATCATCAATACCGTCAGCGGCTCGGTTGAGCGTTGGGCGCGGTCCCATTCCAGGCGCAGGCGCTCGTCCAGGGTACGGCGGTTGGCCAGGCCGGTGAGGGCGTCGGTGCCTGCCAGTTCTGACAGCACCTGCTCAGCCCGGTGGCGGCGTCGCAGCTCCATGCACAGCGCCCAGGTCAACCACAACAGGCCAATGCACAACACCCCGGTCGCGAGGCTGACCATCCAGGCCGCCCGTCGCCATGGGGCGAACACTTCATCACTGGCCAGGGCTACCGCCACGATCAGCGGCAAATCGCCCACGTTCGAGAAACTGTAGAGGCGAGGATGGTTATCGACGCTGGAGATGCTGCGGAAGTTGCCGTCCCGCTCGCGCAGCATGCGTGCCACATTGGGTCGTTGGCTCAGGTTTTTGTTGATGATGTCCACTTCCAGCAACGGCTCTTGCGCCAGCAGGATGCCCTGGTGGTTGAGCAGGTTGATGGTGCTGTTGTTGCCGATATTCAGGCTGCTGAACAGTTGGTGGAAGTACGACAGACGCATGGAGGCCACGGCTACCCCCAGGAAACCTCCGTCCGGTGACGAAACGCGGCGACTGAATGCAATGCGCCAGGGGTCATCGCATTCACAGCGAGCCCTGAACGGTCGGCTGACATACAGGCCGATGTCGCGATTGTCGCGATGGATCTGGAAATAGTCCCGGTCGGCGAAGTTGCCGGATTTGGGCGTGAGCAAGGATGAGTCGGCGATTACCTCGCCACTCGCGTCCAGCAGCAGGATGTCGCCCTTGTACGGCGCCGCGGCGGAGCGATCGAACAGCACCAGGTGCCGAATGCTTGCGGACACACCCTGCAGGTCAGTGCGTTCAGTCGCGGCGATCAGGCCCTTGAGGGCCATGTCATAGAGTTCGACGTTTCGCAGTACGTCGGCATCGATCAACTGAGTGATGGTGTTGGCGTTGCGCTTGGCCGTCTGCAACGTGTTGGCGTGTTCACGAATCAACAGTGCGGTGACGATCCCCACGATCAGCAGCACCGTGAGGGTGCTGCCCAGAATCAGCAGGCGCTCCGGGCGGCGGGTAAGGCGGGTAAGGCGGGTAAGGCTTGAACTCATCGGGCGTACTTCTGCTCTGAGGATGCCTTTAGCGTAGTAGCAACTCTGGAAGATGGCGCAGAACACAAAAATGTGGGAGGGGGCTTGCTCCCGATGGCGGCGAATCAGTCAAAGTGTTGTTGACTGACACTCCGCCATCGGGAGCAAGCCCCCTCCCACATTGGATCTGTGTAGTTATTCAGATGGGGTTAGAACACGTTGATCGGATAATCCACAATCACGCGGTACTCATCCACATCCCGATCCACCGCCGAGTAACCCTGGCCGCCGCGGTTGGTCGCCCATTGCAGGCGTACCGCCAGGTCTTTGGCCTTGCCGCCTTGCACCACGTATTTCAGGTCGATATCCCGCTCCCAGTGTTTGGCGTTCTTGCCATCGGCGCTGTACCAGCTGCTGTAGCCGCGGCTGTTGGGGTCGACGCGGGTCAGGTCGGTCTTGCCGCTGATATACGACACGGCGGAGGTGAGGCCGGGCAGGCCCAGGCCGGCGAAATCATAGGCGTACTTGAGCTTCCACGAACGCTCGTTGGGGCCGTTGAAGTCCGAGTACTGCTGGGAGTTGTCCAGGTACACGCTGTCGCCCTGGGTGATGTAGTCGAACGGCGTGTTGCCGTTGACGCGCTGATAGGCAGCAGTGAGGCTGTGGTTGCCCACGCCCAGGGTGAGATGCAGGCTGTAGGTGTTGTTGTCGATATCGCCCAGCAGTGCCTGGCCGGTGTCTTGGGTGTGATAGTAATGCAGGCCGGGAGTCAGGCTGACCAGGTCGTTCAGGGCGTAGGTGTATTCGAGGTCGTAGTAGTACTGGTGCCACACGTCCTTGAGTTCGGAGGCGTACAGGTTGCTGGTCAGCCCGGCGATGCCGCTGAACGAAACGCCCGCCCAGTCCAGGTGCTGGCTGTCGGCATTGGCGGGCAATGCGCCGTAGCTGGTGCCGATGCGCCGATGGCCGCTCTGGTTGTAGAGCTTGGTGAAGCTGGCCTGGCCGCCTTCGAACATCCAGCCATCGAGGCTGTGGTTGGTCAGGCTGACGCCGCGAAACGTCTGGGGCAGCATGCGGGTCATGCCGCCGGCGATCACCGGGTTGTTGAGGAACAGGTCGCCGGCTTTCAATTCGGTATCGAACGCACGCATTTTCAGGGTGCCGCCAGCGGTGGAGAACGCGCCGGGCGCCTTGCCGTTGCCGCTGCCGTACGGAAGGATGCTGGAACCGTCGGTGCCGCCGCCGCCGTCGAGCTTGAGGCCGAGCATGGCGTTGAGGTCCAGGCCGAAACCGACGGTGCCCTGGGTGTAGCCGGATTCGAAGGTGCCGATAAAGCCCTGGCCCCATTCCTTGCTGTCATCGGTGTGGATGTCGCGACGGTCGCGATTCATGTAGTAATTGCGGGTGTTGATCTTGAGGTGGGAGCCCTCGACAAAACCTTCTTGGGGCGTGGCGTCTGCCGCGTGGGCAAGGGGGATGATCGTTGCTGCGATTGCGAGGAATAACGGGGTGAACGTCAGCGAGTTCTTCACCGGTGGAGCTCCTTTGGTCAATCATTAACGGCCAGTGTCGTGGGGGCTGCCTGGCCTTTTTTTCGGCAAAAAAAAGCCGCTGAAGTCAGCGGCTTTAAGACAGATTCCCAGTGTAGAGCCCTGGAAATAAGTCGAGGGAAATTCGGGTGAGCGGGTAGCTGTCTTTGCCGTCGCGCTCATCGATGCGTCAAAGTAACGCAGGCGAGCGGTGCGATATAGAGTGTAACAAGATAATGACTGTTGCCCAAACCGCAACAGTGAGCATGCGGTGATACATACGTGGGAGGGGGCTTGCCTCCGATAGCGGTGGGTCAGCCGGATTATCTGCAGCTGACTCACCGCCATCGGGGGCAAGCCCCCTCCCACATTTTGATCGAGGTGTGTCAGACGGGCAGGGTGATGCCGAAGGTATTGCCGCCGCCTTCGCTGCGCACGAACACATCCCCGCCGTGCATCAGGGCAATTGCCTTGACGATGGCCAAGCCCAATCCGTGATTCGCGCCGCTGTTGCTGCGCGATGCATCCACGCGATAGAAACGCTCGAACAGGCGCGGCAAGTGTTCGCTGGCAATCGCATCCCCCGGGTTGGTCACGCCGATGGTGACCCAGCGTTCATGAGCTTCGATATTCACCTCAATGACGCTCCCCGGCGCTGTGTGCTGCACCGCATTGCTCAACAAGTTGATCAGCGCGCGGCGCAGGTGGGCTTTTTCGATGTGCACCTGGGCGTCACCCTGCACCCGTACCTGAACCTGGGCGTCTTCGAGGATGAAGTCCAGGTAGTCGAGGGTGGTAGCGACTTCGTCGGCGAGGGAGCTTTCGATCAGCTTGGTGGCCTTGCTGCCCTGATCGGCGCTGGCGAGGAACAGCATGTCATTGATGATCGAGCGCAGCCGCTCCAGCTCTTCCAGGTTCGACTGCAGCACTTCGAAGTAATGCTCGGCCGAACGCCCGCGGGTCAGCGCGACCTGGGTCTGACCGATCAGGTTGGTCAAGGGCGAACGCAGTTCATGGGCCACGTCGGCATTGAAGGATTCGAGGCGCGAGTAGGCGAGTTCGACGCGGTCGAGGGTGGCGTTGAACGAGTTGACGAACTGGCTCAGTTCCGGCGGCAGCGGTGACAATTGCAGGCGCCCGGAGAGTTTCGGTGGCGCGAGTTTCTGTGCTTCGTCCGAAAGTTTTTCCAGTGGCTTGAGGCCGATGCGCGACACCCAGAAGCCCAGTAACGAGGCCATGACCACCCCGACCAGCGCCAGGCTGATCAGCGCCACCAGCAGATGGTGCTGGGTGGCGCGGAAATTCTCGGTGTCGATGGCGATCATGAAGCGCAGCGGCGGGCGCTGGTCCTTGGCGGCGAACTGGCTCACCAGCACCTTGAACGGGTAAGCGTGGCCGGGCAGGTGCAGGTCGCGTTTACCGGTGGGGCCCTGGGCAAACGCACGGATCTGCGCGTCCGGGTCACCGTATTCGTAATTCGGGTCGCTGCTGACCACCCAGAAGCGAATGCGCTTGTCCTCTTCCCCCAGCAGCTTGAGCTTGGCCTTGATCTTGAGCCAATGCTCTGGCGTACCGAAGCGGTTCACCGAGGATTCGAGCACGCTGTAGCGCGCATCCAGCTCCGCCCCGGGCAATAGCCCCAGGCCGCGATCCACCTGCTGATACAGCGCGCCGCCGATCAGCACGAAGATCACCAGCGCCACCAGGGTGAACATGCCGCTCAGGCGCAGGGCGATGGAGTTAGCGACCACTTTGGTTTTCCAGCATGCGGTTCTCCAGCACGTAGCCCATGCCACGAATGGTGTGCAGCAGCTTGTGCTCGAACGGCCCGTCGAGTTTGGCGCGCAGGCGCTTGATCGCCACTTCGACCACATTGGCGTCGCTGTCGAAATTGATGTCCCAGACCATCTCGGCAATCGCCGTCTTGGACAGGATTTCACCCTGGCGCCGCGCCAAGACGCTGAGCAACGAGAACTCTTTGGCGGTCAGGTCCAGGCGCACCCCGTTGCGACTGGCCTTGCGGCTGATCAGGTCGATCCACAAGTCGGCAACCGTCACCTGCACCGGCTCATGGCCACCGCTGCGCCGGGTCAGCGCTTGCAGGCGCGCCACCAGCTCCAGGAACGAAAACGGCTTGCCCAGGTAGTCGTCGGCGCCTTCGCGCAGGCCGCGAATGCGGTCTTCCACGCGCTCGCGGGCGGTGAGCATGATCACCGGCGTCTGTTTGCGTGCGCGCAATGCACGCAACACGCCGAAACCATCGAGCGCCGGCAGCATCACGTCGAGCACGATTACCGCGTAATCGTTCTCCAGCGCCAGGTGCAGACCTTCGACGCCTTCGCGCGCAATGTCGACGGTGTAGCCTTGCTCCGTCAGGCCGCGGTGCAGGTAGTCCGCGGTTTTTTCTTCATCTTCAATGATCAGGACGCGCATGAGCCTTATGTTCCAGGGCGGGGCCTTGGCCTCAATGTGGGGTCGCCAGCGGGAGCGCTGGTGTGGGCCGATGGAAAAACTTTTCAAGGTACAAGTATATGACCGGCGTGGTGAACAGCGTCAGCGCCTGGCTCACCAGCAAGCCGCCGACCACAGCGATGCCCAATGGCTGGCGCAGCTCCGCACCGGGGCCTGAACCGAGCATCAAGGGCACTGCGCCCAGCAACGCGGCGAGGGTGGTCATGATGATCGGCCGGAACCGTGTGACACAGGCTTCGTAGATCGCTTCCTCAGGCGCCAGGCCACGTACGCGCTGGGCCTCCAGGGCGAAGTCGATCATCAGGATGCCGTTTTTCTTGACGATGCCGATCAGCAGCACCAGGCCGATCAGGGCCATGATCGAAAAATCCTGGCCCAGCAGCCACAGCATGATCAACGCGCCCAGGCCCGCCGAGGGCAAGGTGGAAATGATCGTCAGCGGGTGCACGAAGCTCTCGTACAGCACGCCCAGGATGATATAGACCGCGACCAGCGCGGCGAGGATCAGCCATGGCTGGCTGGCCAGCGAACTCTGGAAGGCCTGGGCCGCGCCCTGGAAATTACCGATGATGGTACTGGGCATGCCGATCTCGTTCTTGGCCTGGTTGAGCATGATCACCGCATCCCCCAGCGCCACGCCGGGGGCCAGGTTGAACGACAGGTTGGCGGCGGGGAACATGCCGTCATGGCTGATGGACAACGGCCCCACGCTGGCCGGGTCGACCCTGGCCAGCGCCGACAGGGGCACCATCTCGTTGGTCAGCGGCGAGCGCAGGTAAAAATAGTTCAGGCTCTCAGCCTTGCCGCGCTGTTGACGGTCCAGCTCCAGCACCACTTGGTACTGGTTGATCTCGGTCTGGTACTCGTTGATCTGGCGCTGGCCGAAGGCGTCGTACAGCGCCTGGTCGACGTCGGTGGCGGTCAGGCCGAAACGCGCGGCGGCCTGGCGGTCGATGCTGATGTGGGTGATGCTGCCGCCCAGTTGCAGGTCGTTGGACAGGTCGCGGAACGCCGGGTTGCCGCGCAGTTTTTCGGTGAGGCGCTGGGTCCAGGTGTTCAGCGTCGGGCCGTCGTTGCTCTTGAGTACGTACTGGTACTGGGCGCGGCTGGGGCCGGAGCTCAAGTTGATGTCCTGGCCGGCGCGCAGGTACAAGACGATGCCGGGCACCTTCGCCAGTTGCGGACGGATGCGGTCGATGAACTGGCTGGCGGAAACGTCGCGGTCAGCGCGGTCTTTCAGGGCAATCCAGAAGCGGCCGTTGGCGATGGTCTGGTTGCTGCCGGTGACACCCACGGAGTGGGAGAAGGCTTGCACCGCCGGGTCGGCCTTGACGATGTCGGCCAGCGCTTTGTGCTTGGCGACCATGTCCGGGTACGACACATCGGCCGCCGCCTCGCTGGTGCCCAGCACAAAACCGGTGTCCTGCACCGGGAAGAATCCCTTGGGGATAAAGACGTAACCGACCACGGCCAGGGCCAGGGTCACCACGAAGATCGCCGCCATGGTGCGTTGATGGGCCAGGGCACGCCGCAGGTTGCGCGCGTAACCGGCCAGCAGGCGCTCGCTGAACGTAGGCTTGGCATGAGCAGAATGGGTCGGCGCACGCATGAACAGTGCGGCGAGGGTGGGCGCCAGGGTCAGCGAGACCACCACCGAAATCAGAATGGTCGAGGTGGCCGTCAGCGCAAATTCCTTGAACAGCCGCCCGACCACGCCGCCCATGAACAGCAGCGGAATGAACGCCGCCACCAGCGAGAAGCTGATGGACACCACGGTAAAGCCGATTTCACCCGAGCCCTTGATCGCGGCTTCGCGCTTGCCCAGGCCGGCTTCAAGGTGACGGTGGATGTTTTCCACCACCACAATCGCATCGTCCACCACAAAGCCCACGGCAATCACGATGGCCACCAGGGTCAGGTTGTTCAAACTGAAGCCCATCACATACATCAGCGCGAAACTGGCCACCAGCGATACGCCGAGCACGGCAGACACGATCAGTGTGGCCGACAGTTGGCGCAGGAACAGCGCCATCACCGCCACCACCAGCAGGATGGCGATCAGCAAGGTCATTTCCACTTCATGCAGCGAGGCGCGGATGGTCTTGGTGCGGTCGGTCAATACGCTGACTTGCACCGTCGCCGGCAGCATGGCTTCCAGGCGCGGCAGCGCTTGCTGGATGCGGTCGACCGTGTCGACGATGTTCGCCCCGGGCTGGCGCGAAATCACCAGGTTGACCCCCGGTGTATCGCCGGACCAGGCCTGTACGTAGGCGTTTTCCGAACCGTTGATGACCTTGGCGATATCGCGCAGCTGCACCGGCGCGCCGTTCTTGTAGGACACGATCAACTGGCCGTATTCGTCGGGGTGAAACAGTTGATCGTTGGTGGACAGGGTCGACACGCTGTTGGCGCCGTAGATCGCGCCTTTGGCCAGGTTCAGGCTCGACTGCTGGATGGCCAGGCGAATGTCCGCCAGCGTCAGGCCGACCGCCGCGAGTTTGTCGGGGGAGGCCTGCACGCGAATCGCCGGGCGCTGCTGGCCGGTGATGTTGATCTGGCCGACACCGTCGATCTGGCTGATCTGGCGCGCCAGCAGGGTTTCCACGTAGTCGCTCAGTTCGGTGCTCGGCATGCTGTCGGAGCTGACGCTGAGGATCAGCACCGGGCTGTCGGCCGGGTTGACCTTCTTCCAGGTCGGCAGGCTTGGCATATCGCTGGGCAGCTTGCCCGATGCGGTGTTGATCGCGGCCTGGACTTCCTGGGCGGCGGTGTCGATGCTTTTGTCCAGGGTGAACTGCAGGGTCAAGAGGCTTGAGCCCAAGGCGCTGCTGGAGGTCATCTGGGTCATGCCGGGGATGGCGCTGAATTGCACTTCAAGCGGCGTCGCCACCGACGAGGCCATGGTGTCCGGGCTGGCGCCGGGCAGTTGGGCGGTGACCTGGATCGTCGGAAATTCCGCTTCCGGCAGTGGCGCCACGGCCAGGCGCGGGAAGGCAATGACCCCCAGCAGCACCAGGGCAAAGGTCAGCAGCAGCGTGGCGACCGGGTGATCGATGCACCAGGCCGAGGGCGAGCGGCTGCCGCTCATGGCTGCACCTTGGCGTCAGCGGTCTGGATTATTTGCGGCGGCTCCTTGAGCACTTCCACCAGGGCGCCGGCCTTGAGCCGCGACTGGCCATCGCTGACCAGCAGGTCCCCGGCCTGCACGCCCTTGATGATGTTCACCTCGCTGTTCTGGTAGGTGACCTGCACGGGCACCACTTCCACCTTGTCGCCGTTCAACCGGTACACGAAATGCGAGTCCAGGCCACGCTGCACCACCGTCGGCGGCACCACCAGGGCGTTCTTGTCGATGGCGGTCTGGATCTTGATGGTCACCAGTTGTCCCGGCCACAGCTTCTGTGCGCTGTTCGGGAACTCGGCCTTGGCGCGCAGGGTGCCGGTGGTGGAGCTGATCTGGTTGTCGATCAGGCTCAAGTGGCCTTCCCCCAACAGGTCGCCGGTCTGGCCGTCGGTATCGGCCCCCAGGTAGGCATCGACGCTGGCTCTGTCGGGGGCGGCGATCAGGCCCTGCAGGGTCGGCAGCATTTGCTGGGGCAGGGAGAACTCAACGGCGATCGGGTCGATCTGGGTGACGGAGAACAACCCCTGGGTGTCGCTCATGCGCAGGAAGTTGCCTTCATCCACCGTGCGAATGCCGACGCGTCCACTGACGGGGGAGCGAATCTGGGTGTAGGAAAGTTGTACTTGAGCCGAATCAATCGCGGCCTGGTTCCCCTGCACCGTGGCCTTGAGTTGGTTCACCAGCGCCTGCTGCTGATCGTAGGTCTGCTTCGACACGCCGTCGTCGACACTCAGTTCCTTGTAGCGTTTGAGGTTGACCAGCGCCACTTGCAGTTGCGCCTGGCTCTCCCCCAGTTGTGCCTTGGCCTGGTCGAGACTGGCGCGGATCGAGCGGTCATCGATGCTTGCCAGCAGGTCGCCGGCCTTCACCTGCTGGCCCTCCTTGACCCGCAGCTGCGTGAGGATGCCGTCGATCTGCGGGCGGATTACCACGCTGTGCAACGACAACACCGAGCCGATCCCGCTGACGAACCGCGGGACATCCTGTTGCGCCACGCTCACCACGCGTACCGGAATCGCACTGGGTGCCGCCAGCCTGGCCTTGGCGGGTCGAGTCAAGGTCCACGCGGCGATGGCCAGAACCAGGAGGGCGCCCACCAGCAGGGCCGTGTTTCGTTTTATGTGCATAGGAGGAGCGCCGGAGGTGCAGTTGCAAGCCGCAAGCTGCAAGTTTGTGTGAGTGCCTTATAACCCGATAAGCCAGTCAGTACGGTGACTGCAAACTGACAGCGGCGACAGCTGAGCGATTTCAACTTGCGCCGTGAAGCTTACCGCTGAAAGCTCCGGCCCCGTATACTCACGCCTTTACACCCATTGCTGCGCCGGAGCACTTATGACTTCCCCGATCCAACCCCCTGTCGACGTGGCCGAATCCGTCGATTCGGTCGATGCCGACGGCGTTGAAAAAGCCGAAATCCCGGCGTTCAAGTTCCCCTTCAAGCCCGGTGAGCTGGCCAGCGCCAAGCAGGCTGGCCAGCCCTGGTACAAAGGTGGCGCCAGGAACGGCCATACCAAGACGCCAGGCATGGCGCCGCCGGGCACACGCCGTTCGATGGGTAAACGCTGAGAGTAATACTAAGTCGCGTCGTATAGGCAGTTGCCTACAACTTGCGTCGATATTTCTACTTGTAGGCCCGCGACCCTTTCTTGAAAGCTTGCCCAGCATCGCCGCGCCCTGATCATCCGTATCGGGACATGGCGACGCCGCTCTCTTCGGAAAAGGACGTTTCCCGTGGCCCTGATACACGTGTGTGTAGCGCTTGCCCTGTTGCTGTCGGTGGATGCCGCAGCAGCCAATGATCAACCGCGCCGTGAAATCCGCTTCGCTGTCGCCGCGCATTTTTCCCCCTTTCAGAGCCGTAACCTACAAGGTGATCTGGTGGGCCTGAACATCGAACTGGGTAACGCCCTGTGCGTGCAATTGAATGTGCGCTGTACCTGGGTCGATCAAGTCCTTGTCGAGGATTTCCGCGCGCTTGAAGCCAGGCAGTTCGACGCGATCATGGGCATTGCGCCCACATCGAAACGCCAGCGCTTTGTCAGTTTCACCGATAATCTCTACCCCTTCACCACACGCCTGGTTGCTCGCAAGACGTCAGGGCTCAAGCCCACTGCAAAATCGCTCAAGGGCAAGCGGGTCGGCGTACTGTTGGGGAGCAACCGCGAAGCCTTTGCCAAATCGCACTGGGCGCACAAGGGCGTCATCATTAAAAGCTTCTGGCTCAATGAAGAGCTGGTCCGCAGCTTGGTGGCGGGAGAGATCGATGCAACCCTGCAGGGCACCGTGGAGATACGCAAGGCCCTGCTCGACACCGCCGAGGGCCAGGATTTTGACTTTCTGGGGCCTGCTGTCTCAGCTGATTTATTGGGCGACGGGGTGGCGATCGCGGTGCGCAAACCTGATACCACGTTGCGCAACGAGCTCAACCGAGCGCTTGAGCAACTGATGCACAACGGCGAGTACCAGCGGATCATCCAGCCATACCACTTAGGCGGGATGCCTGCCGGGCTATGAGGACGGCCGATTGCGGAGGCATTGACAGGACCGTTCCGATAACAGGCCGTTTCCCACGACATTACCGGAAGTATCTCTATTTGAAGGCGTATTTGTGCCTGCTAAAGCTCTTGGGCGTTCGGCGCGATCAGTGATCGGCAGCTGGAGACCTCCATTCTTTACAGGAACTGACTCATGAATTTGATCCGACTGATGTTGGTGCTGGTTCTATCCACGGCGACGGGTGTGTTGTGCTCCACCGTGGCTGCGACTGAAAAATCATGGCGCGTCATCCGTTTTGGCGTAGAGCCACTGGTGCCTCCTTTCGAGAGCCGTAATTCGCAGGGCGAGCTGGTGGGGCTGAATATAGAGCTGGGAAATGCGCTGTGCGCCGAACTCAAGGCTCGCTGCGAGTGGGTGGAGCAGAGCTATGCGACCAACCTGGCCGCGCTTGAAGCCGGGCGCTTCGATGCAATCATGCCGATGTCCGCAACGCCTGTGCGGCGCCAGGCAATTGATTTCACCGATAATCTTTACCCCCTGCAAACGCGGCTGGTGGCACGCCGCAGCTTGGGGCTGTTACCTGATCAAATGGCGCTGAAGGGCAAGCGGGTGGGTGTGCTGGCAGGTACCAGTCGAGAAGCCTACGCACGTGAACGCTGGGCGCCATGGGGCGTCGTGGTGAGCAGTTTCAAGCTCAATGATGAGCTGATCGCCAGTCTGCGAGCCGGCAAGATTGATGCAACTTTGCAAGACAGCATCGAAATCTCCGAAGCCTTGTTGAAGACACCTGAGGGGGCCGATTTCGCCTTTGCAGGGCCGCGCATTCAGGATGAGATGCTTGGAACCGGTGTCGCCATCGGACTGCGCAAATCCGACCCCGAGTTACGGCTTGCCTTGAACCAGGCATTGCAACGCCTGAAAGACAGCGGGCAATATCAGGCGATTACCCAGCGCTATCTTGCGCCCGCGTCCGGTGGGCAGAATGCCGAAATGACGCCTTTGAGCTTCACCGCCGCCGAGGCAGGCTTGCCTTTTTCGCAAAGCGTGCAAGCCGGTTCCTTGCTGTACCTCTCAGGCCTGCTCGGGCTGGACGACGCAGGTAAGCCCATAGCCGGCGGAATAGAGGCCGAGACCGCCAGGGCGCTGGAGAGTCTGCGCGCGACCCTTCAGGAAAAGGGGCTGTCGATGGAGCGCGTGGTCAAGTGCACCGTGATCCTTGCAGATATCAACGACTTCGCCGCCATGAACGCCGTATACAATCGCTATTTCTCACAGGATCACTTGCCTGCGCGAACCACATTCGCCGCCGGCCGACTGGTGCTGGATGCACGCGTCGAAATCGAATGCGTTGCCAGCTATTGATCTCGCCGATCAATACGCCAAACCAGGCAGCTTCCTGGCTCATGCCGCCCGCAAGGAAATAAATGCATAGTTGGTCGGCACCTCGGTGGCAATCTGCGCCCCGGCGTCCAGCAGTTGTTCGGCGATGTCCATCCCCGATACGTGAAACACCCATTCATTGGCCATGGACGGCTGATCCTGCGCCAGTGTGATCGCTCGGGCAAACGCAGCCATGTCCGGCAAGTACGCCGTGAACCCGTCGCCCTTGAGCGCCGTGGTACGAATCCCCAACAACGCACACACCGCCTCCTTGGTCTGCACATCGTCACGGTCGGCCTGGCGGGAACGGCGGATCAATTCAGCCAGTTCAGCATCCATCAGCTCACCGCCGACGATCAACGCCGGCCCCTGTTCCCACGACTCTGGAGGGCAATCCTTGGCGCTCGGGTTCAGCGGGATGTGCGGATTGATCTCCATCGGATAGATCCGACACACCAGTGGGCGTCGTTCGTAGATGCGGCAGCGATTGTCTTCGTCAAGATTCCGACAGCGCCCGACGTTGTAGGCGGCAAAGGTAATCGCCACCCATGCCCGGGTGCTGCCGCTGGGTACCACTACCGAGCGGCGTTCGGCATGTTCGCGTTGCTGCTGGGGCAAACCCAGGCCGCTGGCGAGGAAACCTTCAACCAGAACAATGACGTTGCCGCCGTCCGCCGCCCACTGTCGGGCTTCGTCGAGGGTCAGAGGCACGTGGTGATCGGAGCAGCATTTGCCGCAACCTACGCAGGAAAAGTGAGTGTTCATGGCGGATCTTTTACCAGGCTAGGTCAGAAGGCAGACTTGAGCGGTGACGGGTTTTTACCTCTATCCACCGCTTGGGCTCTCTGAAAGCAAGTTATGCGCCAGTGAACATCAGTGCTCAGCAATCACGTCGCGCAGGACGAAGCGCATGCCTGCGCTTTCATACAACTGCCGCGCGCGCAGATTGGTCTCCCGCACCTTGAGGTCCACATACGGTTCGCCGCGCTGCTTGAACACGTGGAAGGCATGGAGCAACAGTGCTCGGCCAAGCCCCTGGCCCTGGGCGCAGGGATGCACCGACAGGTTCTTGATAAAGGCACTGGTCCAGCACTGGGCCACGCCGAGAATGCCCTCGGCGTTACTGGCCACCAGGCATAGCGTGGGGTCGAACTCGGCATCGGTAATAAATTGCCGGCGCCATTGCTCAAGGCCTGCGACGCGGCCTCCGCCCTGGTCCTGGGTCATGCGCAATACCGCATGGATCGCCGGGGCCAGTGCATCGTGGTAGTGATCCAGCTGCGTCTGGGGCGGCCACTGCGGCGCGGGCAGGCTGCCGGTAAGGTCGCGGCGCAGCAGCAGGAAATACTCGGCCAAGGTTTACAGACCCTTTTGCGCCACGGTTTGCGCCGCCACCACCAGGCACTTGGTCAGGTCGGGGGAGGAAAACTTGGTCAGCACTGCATCGGCACCGGCCAGGCGGGCTTTCTCACTGTTCATCGCGCTGTCCAGGGAGGTGTGCAGCAGCACGTAGAGCTGCTGGAAGTCCGGGGTTTCGCGCAACGTGCGGGTGAGCGCATAGCCGTCCATCTCGGACATTTCGATGTCTGACACCACCACATTGATCTGCTCGCCCGTGCCTTGCAGCTCCAGCAGCACATCGATGGCCTCTTTGGCGCTGCGCGCGGTGTGACAGGTCAGGCCGAGGTTGCGCAGGGTGTGCACCGATTGCTGCAGCGCCACCTGGCTGTCGTCGACCACCAGGATGCGGGCATGGCCGAGCACTTCGGCTTCTTCCATGGTCAGGTCGGTCGGCGCGGCTTCGATCGGCGCCGGGGCGATGCCATGGATGACTTTCTCGATATCCAGCACCTGCACCAGGCCACCTTCCACCTGGGTCACCCCGGTGATAAACGCGCGATTGCCGCCGGAGCCATAGGGCGGAGGGCGAATGTCGGTGGTCAGGCAGTGCACGATCTTGCTCACCGCCTGCACATGCAGGCCCTGCTTGGAGCGGCTGACATCGGTGACGATCAGGCAGCCGCCGTCCGGGTCCTGCAACGGCATTTCACCCAGGGCGCGGCTCAGGTCGATCACGGCCAGCGAGTTGCCGCGCAACGTGGCAATGCCTTTGACGTGGGGATGCGACTCCGGCAGCTTGGTCAGCGGCGGGCAGGGGATGATTTCGCTGACTTTGAGCAGGTTGATCGCCATCAGCTTGCCGCTGCGCAAGGTAAAGAGCAGAAGCGACAGTGAGTCTGCGCGGGCTTTGGTGGTGGACATAAAAACCTTCTGTGTCAGGGATGACGATCTGTACACCGTTATCGACCCGGGCCCCGAAAACTGTAGGAGCGAGCTTGCTCGCGAAGACCGTCAACGATAACGCGGCGAATCTGGTTTAACGCGGTGCTCTCAGGTTCTTCGCGAGCAAGCTCGCTCCTACAGGGTGTCAGCCCTTCCACACCTGCGGGTTCACCAGGTCTTGCGGGCGTTGGCCGAGCAAGGCGCTGCGCAGGTTGTCCAGGGCCCGGTTGGCCATGTCTTCGCGGGTTTCGTGGGTCGCCGAACCGATGTGCGGCAGGGTCACCGCATTGCTCAATTGAAACAGTGGGGACTCGGCCAGCGGCTCTTTTTCGTACACATCCAGCCCGGCGCCACGAATGCGCTGGGCTTGCAGGGCCTCGATCAGCGCCGGCTCGTCCACCACCGGGCCACGGGAGATGTTGATCAGGATGGCGCTGGATTTCATCAGCCCCAGCTCGCGGCTGCTGATCAAGTGACGGGTCTTGTCGCTCAACGGCACCACCAGGCACACGAAATCCGCCTCGGCCAGCAACTGGTCCAGGCTGCGAAACTGGGCGCCCAGCTCCCGTTCCAGCGCGCTCTTGCGGCTGTTGCCGCTGTACAGGATCGGCATATTGAAGCCCAGCCGCCCACGGCGGGCCACGGCCGCGCCGATATTGCCCATGCCGACGATGCCCAGGGTCTTGCCGTGCACGTCGCAGCCGAACAACGGTGCGCCGACGCTGGCTTTCCACTGGCCGGCCTTGGTCCAGGCGTCCAGCTCGGCCACGCGGCGTGCGCTGCTCATCAACAGGGCGAAGGCCAGGTCGGCGGTGCTTTCGGTGAGTACGTCAGGGGTGTTGGTGAGCATGATCCCGCGTTCGTTGAAGTACGCGACGTCGTAGTTGTCGTAGCCCACCGACACACTGGACACCACTTCCAGCTTGCCAGCGCCTTCAAGCTGTTCGCGGCCCAGCTTGCGGCCTACACCGATCAGACCGTGGGCGTGGGGCAGGGCTTCGTTGAATTGGGCGTTGATGTCGCCCAGCTTGGGGTTGGGCGCGATCACCTCGAAATCCTGCTGCAGGTGTTCGATCATTGGCGGGGTAACACGGCTGAAGGCCAGGACAGTCTTTTTCATGGCAGGCGGGCTCATCGACTACGGAAGAATGCCAAGCAAGCTAACATATTGTCAGGACCCCGTTGAACCCTTGTGGGAGGGGGCTTGCCCCCGATAGCGGTGTGTCAGTCAGCAATTTTTTAACTGGCAGACCGCAATCGGGGGCAAGCCCCCTCCCACATCAATCTTTATCGTCTGCCTGGAATCAATTGGCCAAACGCGCGCCGCTGAGGCTGCCGCTCAACTCGTACGCCACCAGTTCGGCCTGATGCGCCGCGAGGATCTCCGGCAACGAGCCACGCAAGTATTCCACCCAGGTCTTGATCTTCGCATCCAGGTATTGGCGCGAGGGGTAGATGGCGTACAGGTTCAGCTCCTGGGAGCGGTAGTTGGGCATCACCCGCACCAGCGTGCCGTTGCGCAAACCTTCTATCGCGGCATACACCGGCAGCAGGCCGACGCCCATGCCGCTGGTGATCGCGGTTTTCATCGCGTCGGCCGAATTGACCAGGAACGGCGAGCTGTTCACCGCAACGCTTTCCTGGCCTTCGGGCCCGTTGAAGGTCCATTTGTCCAGCTGGACCACCGGGCTGACCAGCCGCAGGCAGGCGTGATTGAGCAGGTCCTGGGGCCGTTGTGCGCAGCCCTTGGCTTTGACGTAATCCGGCGAGGCGCAGGCGATGCTGTAGGTGATGCCCAGGCGTTGCGAGACGAAACCGGAGTCCGGCAGTTCGCTGGCCAGCACGATGGACACGTCATAGCCCTCATCGAGCAGGTCCGGCACGCGATTGGCGAGGGTCAGGTCGAAGGTCACGTCGGGGTGGGTGCGGCGGTAGCGGGCAATCGCGTCAATCACGAAATGCTGGCCGATGCCGGTCATGGTGTGCACTTTCAGTTGCCCGGCGGGGCGCGCATGGGCGTCGCTGGCTTCGGCCTCGGCTTCCTCGACGTAGGCGAGGATCTGCTCGCAGCGCAGCAAATAGCGTTTGCCGGCCTCGGTCAGCGCGATGCGGCGGGTGGTGCGGTTGAGCAAGCGGGTTTGCAGGTGGGCCTCAAGGTTGGAGACCGCGCGCGAGACGTTGGCAGTAGTGGTGTCCAGTTGCACGGCGGCGGCGGTGAAGCTGCCGGCCTCCGCAACGCAACTGAAGGCGCGCATGTTTTGCAAAGTGTCCATGGGGTGTTCTCAAGGGAGATGGCAAATTGTGACAGAAAGTTACGCCGTCCAGTGATCCCTACCAACGGATTATCGCCTTAACGGTAACAAAGATTCACAGGAATGACAGCTTATCGGCACCCATCGTGCCCCCTAGAATTGCGCCACCTTCCCCGCGTCAACCACCTCAGGAATTCGCAAGCCGTGCCGCGTCGCATCAGCAGAGAGCTGAAGACTCTCAGTGTTTGGGCCTTATCGTTAGCAATCAGCGGCTGCATCGGAACCGGAGGAATCGGCCCACAGGGCCAGTCCCTGGACGCCAACCACCTGGTCACCGACGAAGCGATCCAGAGCGCCGCCCGCGACGCCCACTGGCCCACCGTCCACTGGTGGCAGGCCTACGGCGATCCGCAACTGGACCGCTGGGTCGAGCTCGCCACCCAGAACAGCCCCACAATGGCCATGGCCGCCGCGCGGGTGCGTGAGGCACGGGCGATGGCCGGGGAGGCTGAGTCGGCCGAGTCCCTGCAGGTCAACAGTGACACCACCCTCAAGCGCCACAACTGGCCGAAGGATCAGTTCTACGGCCCCGGCGAATTGAGCGGTGCCACTACCTGGGATAACAATTCATCCCTGGGTTTGAGCTACGCCCTTGACCTGTGGGGCCGCGAAAGCAATGCCAGCGAGCGTGCCGTCGACCTGGCCCACACGAGCGTCGCCCAAGCGCGCCAAGCCCAGCTCGAACTGCAGAACAATGTGGTGCGCGCCTATATCCAGTTGTCTCTGCATTACGCCAACCGCGATATCGTCGCGGCCACGCTGGCCCAGCAACAACAGATTCTGGACCTGGCAAACAAGCGCCTCGACGCTGGGCTCGGCACGCACTTGGACGTCAGCCAGGCACAAACCCCATTGCCGGAAACCCACCGTCAGTTGGACGCGCTGGATGAGGAAATTGCCCTGAGTCGCAACCAGTTGGCGGCCTTGGCCGGCAAAGGTCCGGGGGAGGGCGCGCAATTGCAGCGCCCACGCCTGTCGCTCGCCGCTGCGCTCAAATTGCCCTCCAGCTTACCCGCGCAACTGCTCGGCCAGCGTCCGGATGTGGTCGCCAGTCGCTGGCAGGTGGCCGCGCAGGCGCGTGGCATCGATGTCGCCCACGCGGGCTTCTACCCCAACGTCGACCTGGTGGGCAGCCTCGGCTTTATGGCCACTGGCGGCGGCATGCTGGAGTTTCTTGCAGGCAAGAAATTCAATTACAACGCAGGTCCCGCCATCACCCTGCCGATCTTTGACGGCGGGCGCCTGCGGGCGCAGCTGGGTCAAGCCAGCGCCGGTTACGACACTGCCGTGGCGCATTACAACCAGACCCTGGTCAATGCGCTCAAAGGCATCAGCGACCAGTTGATTCGCCGCGAGTCCATGGACAAACAGGCCTCGTTCGCCGCGCAATCGGTGGCGTCGGCGCAGAAAACCTATGACATCGCCACCATCGCCTACCAGCGTGGCCTCACTGATTACCTCAACGTGCTGAACGCCCAGACCCAGCTGTTTCGCCAGCAGCAGGTCGAGCAGCAGGTGCAGGCCGCACGCCTGAGTGCCCACGCCGAACTGGTAACGGCCCTGGGCGGTGGCCTGGGCGCCGGTGACGATGTGCCGCAGGACGACAAGACCCTTCCCCGCAAGACTCCGGCGGCGCTGGCCGTGTTCGATCACTGAGTAGAGAGCGATGACCCCCTTGCCTGCTCCCCTGCGCTGGCTGCACTCGCTCGAGTGGCGCCGTGGTTTTTTCGACTGGGCACGCAGCGATGGCGTGACCTGGGTGTACATCTTCAAGGTGCTGCTCGCCGCGTTCCTCACGCTGTGGCTGGCGATGCGTCTGGAACTGCCGCAGCCGCGCACTGCCATGATCACGGTGTTTATCGTGATGCAACCGCAGAGCGGCCAGGTGTTTGCCAAGAGCTTCTACCGCTTCCTCGGCACCTTGGCGGGGTCGGCGGTGATGGTGCTGCTGATCGCGTTGTTTGCGCAGAACACCGAACTGTTCCTCGGCGCGCTGGCCATCTGGGTGGGGGTCTGCACCGCCGGTGCCACGCGCAATCGTAACTTTCGCGCCTACGGCTTCGTGCTTGCCGGCTACACGGCGGCGATGGTCGGCTTGCCGGCCCTGGCCCACCCGGACGGCGCCTTTATGGCGGCGGTGTGGCGGGTGCTGGAAATTTCCCTGGGCATTCTCTGCTCCACGCTGGTCAGCGCCGCGATCCTGCCGCAGACCTCCAGCGCCGCGATGCGCAATGCGCTTTATCAACGCTTTGGGGTGTTCGCGCTGTTCGTCACCGACGGGCTGCGAGGTCGCAGCCAGCGTGACGAGTTTGAAAACACCAACGTGCGCTTTATCGCCGAGGCGGTGGGCCTGGAAGGCTTGCGCAGCGTCACGGTGTTCGAAGACCCGCACATGCGCCGGCGCAATGGCCGCTTAAGCCGCCTCAACAGCGAGTTCATGAGCATCACCACGCGCTTCAACGCCTTGCACCAGTTGCTGGCGCGGCTGCGTGCCGACGAAGCCGATCATGTGGTCGCGGCGATAAAGCCCGGCCTCCAGGATTTGGCCGAAGTGCTCGACGGCTTTTCCGGCCGAGCCCTGACCAGCCCCGACGCGGCGCGACTGGTCAACCTGCTCAGCGCCTACAAGGACAGCTTGCCCGCCAAGGTGCGCAGCCTGCGTGCGCACTTCCAGGAAACTGACCCTGCCGAAGCCGAACAACTGGACTTTCACACCGCCTACGAGCTGCTGTACCGCTTCGTCGACGACCTGCACAACTATGCGCAAACCCACGCGTCGCTGGCCGATCACCGCCATGCGCGGGAAGACTGGGACCAGGCCTATACGCCGAAAACCAACTGGCTGGCGTGCGCCGCCGCCGGCCTGCGTGCCTCGTTCATCCTGATCGTGCTCGGCAGTTACTGGGTGGCCACCGCCTGGCCCAGCGGCGCCACCATGACCTTGATCGCCGCCGCCACCGTGGGCTTGTCCGCTGCCACGCCCAACCCCAAGCGCATGGCCTTCCAGATGGCCTGCGGCACCTTGATCGGCGCGCTGGTGGGCTTTGTCGAAATGTTCTTCGTGTTTCCCCTGATCGATGGCTTCCCGCTGCTGTGCGTGATGCTCGCGCCAGTGATCATCTTCGGCGCCTTCCTCGCCTCGCGCCCGCAGTACGCCGGGGTCGGTGTGGGCTTGCTGATTTTCTTCAGCACCGGTTCGGTGCCGGACAACCTCACGGTCTACAACCCCTACAGCTTTATCAACGACTACATCGCCATGGTTATCGGCATGCTGGTGTGCGCGGCGGCCGGGGCGATCATCCTGCCGCCCAACAGCCGTTGGCTGTGGCGTCGCCTCGAACAGGACCTGCGCGAGCAAGTGGTGTACGCGATCAGCGGCAAGCTCAAGGGCCTGGCGTCGAGTTTCGAAAGCCGCACCCGTGACCTGCTGCACCAGGCCTACGGCCTCGCCGCCGGCCAGCCGCAGGTGCAGCGCGATCTGCTGCGCTGGATGTTCGTGGTGCTGGAGGTGGGCCACGCGATCATCGAGTTGCGCAAGGAACAGGCGATCCTGCCGGTGCATCCGGCGTACGCCGAATCCCAGCCCTGGCGCCAAGCAATCCGCGTGATGGGGCGCTCGCTGGTGCGGCTGTTCCTGCAGCCCAGCGCCAGCAACCTGGAGCGCGGGTTGATCGCCGTCGACCACGCGATCAGCCGCGTGCAGGCCACCGATGAACCCTTCGCCCCGCACTTCGACACCTCGGCCCTGCGCCGCGTGAAAAGCTACCTGCACTTTATCCGCACCTCGTTGCTGGACCCGCAATCGCCACTGGCGGCCCTCAAAGGCGCCACGCAAGGAGCCATGAATGCCTCGTGAAATCGCCTTCCACGGCATTTATATGCCGAGCATGACCCTGATGTTCCTGATCGCGGCCGCCCTGGCCTGGGCCCTGGACCGCTGTCTGGCGGGGTTGGACCTGTACCGGTTTTTCTGGCACCCGGCGTTGCTGCGCCTGAGCCTGTTCGTTTGCCTGTTCGGCGCCCTGGCGCTGAGCGTCTACCGTTGAGAATGCCCCGATGAAAAAGTTTTTCAGCCTGCTCGCAACCCTGCTGGTGCTGGCGTTGGCGATCTGGATTGGCCGCACCCTGTGGGTGCACTACATGGAAACACCGTGGACCCGCGATGGCCGCGTGCGTGCCGACATCATCAATGTCGCGGCCGACGTGACCGGCGAAGTGGTGGACGTGCCGGTGCGCGATAACCAGTTGGTGAAGAAAGGCGACCTGCTGATGCAGATCGACCCCGAGCATTACCGCATAGCGGTCAAGCAGGCGCAGTCGCTGGTGGCTTCACGCAAGGCCACCTGGGAAATGCGCAAGCTCAACGCCCACCGCCGCGCCGACCTCGACGCCCTGGTGATCTCCCGGGAAAACCGCGACGACGCCAGCAATATCGCCGACTCGGCCCTGGCCGACTACCAGCACGCGCTGGCGCAGCTGGAAGCGGCTGAACTGAATCTGAAACGCACGCACGTGGTGGCGGCGGTGGACGGCTATGTCACCAACCTCAATGTGCATCGCGGCGATTACGCGCGCATCGGTGAGGCGAAGATGGCCGTGGTGGACATGAACTCGTTCTGGGTCTACGGCTTCTTCGAGGAAACCAAGCTGCCCCACGTAAAAGTCGGGGACGAAGCCGATATGCAACTGATGAGTGGCGAGACCCTCAAGGGCCACGTGGAAAGCATCTCCCGCGGCATCTACGACCGCGACAACCCCGAGAGCCGCGAGCTGATCGCCGATGTGAACCCGACCTTCAACTGGGTGAGATTGGCCCAGCGCGTGCCGGTGCGCATCCACATCGATGACGTGCCGGACGGTGTGCTGCTGGCGGCGGGGATTACCTGCACCGTGATCGTAAACCCCATACAAAATTAAGAGGGGGAAAGCCCTTCAGCATTAGATCTTTGATGACAGGCACGTTGTGTCTGCTTCAGGTTTGTGCGTCGATGCTGATTTTTCTTCTACGATTGACCCGCAGCATGCTGATGAAGCGACGGTGGTTTCTTGTATTAAGGATCATCAGGCAGAACAACGATTGAAACAGTGGAAATAATGCAAATAAAGTGACCGGATTGTTCGCCAAGTAGCCTGCCGAAAACAAAGCGTTCACAGCTGCGACGCTTATAAGCAAGGGAGGCCCTGAGCGAGACCCCACCGCCACCAAGGTCAGGCCAATGCACATTGCAAGTAGCAGTGCCATGCCCGCCAAGAGGGCACATTCGCCAGGGAGATAATTTATGCGGGCGTAATAGACCAGGCTATGTGACAGGTTGCCTGAAATGCTGGTTAAGTTCATTGATACTCCCATACCCACTGTGAATGCAAACCGTCGGATGTAGCGGCTCAACGTTCGGGCATCTTGCACGTTATGGATCCTATTGTTCATAGCTGCCGAACTCTTCATAAATGCCGATAACAATAGGGTTGATATTCCCGGATGTGCCGCTGCCAATCATTGCCAGAGCAGCACCCACCTGATCGGCGAGTTGAGTGAGAAGGTCTTTGCGTAATTGAGCACTGCTGAAACGCTTGGGAAGTATGCCGGCTAGCTGTTTTAACCGAAGTATTTCGCGAGGATGACGAGGGTTCTGCAAACGCAGAACTTCGTTTGTCAGCTTTGCGCGTTCCTGGCGGCTCATGTGTCTCAAAATATCGGTCAGGTTGCGTCCTGTCGTATTTTTGATAGTCATGACAGTCTTTACCGTGCCAAACGTCGTGCTGCCCGCCCCCACCAGTGAAATGCCATCCAGGGCTAAGGTCATAGCCTGATACCAGCCAAGGCTGTCGTAATAATCGTTTTCAGCGGGGCTGGTCAGTTCTTTGTAGGTTCGCCATACGCCGTTACCACACTGCAAGGCACTGGCAGCTGCAGCTGTATACGCGATGTAAGTAACCGCAAGGCTGAAACCTGCACTTATAGGGACTGACGCGATGCCTGCCTTCGCAACGATGATCCCAATCACAGCTCCACTGCATGCCAAGGCCATTCCCGCTGCCTCGCGCCATATCTGCGACTCGCGCGGTGAGTTCGCCAACCACTGCGCATATTCATCGGCAGTCATCACTGGCCCCGCCACCTCCCGCAGAATCACCCGCTTAGGCCTGATACTGCACAGCGGCGCAAACTCGCGCAGTATCGTCACCTGATAATCACTGCCGATATGCACCACACCGGCCCCGACGAGGGCCGGATCGGCGTCAATTGTTCGATAAAGTTTGGGCAGGTCCAGCAGGCTGGTCAGTCGCTGGCGTGTCGTAGTGTGCGAATCCGGCACACCAGTTCGCAGGAAATCGCTTGGCATCCTTTCACCTGTGAGTAGACAGAGGTGAAAGAGCCTGGGGATGACCTTGTCGTGATGATGTCAGGCCGTTCGCTGTTTTTTGTAGGAATTTGCCGGGAAGTTATTTCATGGCACCACATAGGTTTCATGCAGATGCCGCCACAACAGCGCGCCACTGGCCTGCTTCTCGAACACCACCGTGGCTCTTCGGTCCGTCTGGGTGCCGCTGTCGTCAATTTGATGCTCGCGGTAGGTCACCGTCGCACCGCGTGCGTGTCGGTCAATGCCGGTCATTTCGCTCAGGGTGATCTTCAGGCCGGGCCGCATCCCGCCCAGGCGCGTGAACAGTGCGTGGACGCCTGCCGTATTCACCCGGGTGCCGGTGGCGGGGGCCACCATGCTGAACTCCGGCGAGAAACGCGCCAACAGGTTCTGCAAGGTGCCCTCTGGCGCAACCCCGGCAAACCATTGCTCGATCTCGACGTGGGTCTGGATCACTTCTTCAAAAAAATCGCTGTAGTCAATCATCGGTCAGGCTCGCTGGCAGGGTGAAGCAGTGCGTGCACGCTGGGCGTATCCAGGCGCAGCACCGCGAAGAGAGGCAGCAGGGTCAGGGCTGCGGCTATCGTGAAGGTTATGGCGAAAGAATCCAAGGCCGACAGCACGGCGCTGAGCACGGCGGCCCCGAGGCAGAAACTCATTTGCCGGTTGATATTCCACAAGGCACTGGCGTGTCCCATGCGTTCGTTGGGGGTGTCGAGAAAGGCCAGGGTTTGCGCGGTGCTGCTGCACAGGCTGCCGCCCAGGCCCATCAGCGCGTAGGCCGCAACTATCAGGGCGGGTTGGTTGAGCAGCAGGATGCCGCTGCATTGCAAGGCCATGCCCGCCAGCAGCAAGGGTTTTGGGCCGCACGGGTTGAACATTTTTTTGCTGAGGTAAATCGCCAGGGCCGAGGCCAGGGCCCATGGCAGCATCAGCGCGCCGGTCTGTGTGGCGTCATACCCCAGGCCATGCACGTACACAATGGCGATCAAGCTGGTGCCGATGAATACGCCGGGAATGCACAGGTACACCAGCATGGCCACGCGCAGCATCGGGCTGGCGAGCGGTTTGATGAGGCTGCCCAGTTCCAGGCGCGGGCACACCGTCACGGGCGCGTCAGGTTTTATCCACAGCCACGCCAGCGCGAGGGTAATCAACGCCAGCGGCAGGTTGGCGTAGAAGATCCAGCGCCAGGACAGGCTGTCGACAATCACCCCGCCCAGCGCCGGTGACAATGCCGGTACCAGCAGCGCGACCGACATCACCCGCGCCGTCAGTTGGCTGCGCTGCGCCGCTGGAAAGTGTCGGTAGGCCATGGCTTGCCCCACGGGAATCAACAGGCCGCCGCCCAACCCTTGCAGGGCGCGCCAGCCGATCAGCGCGTCGATGCTTGCGGCCTGGCCCGCCAGCACCGATGCCCCGGCGAACAACAGCAGGCTTGTTGCGATCAGTGTGCGTTCGCCCACGATTGCCGCCAGCCATACGCTCAGCGCAATGATCAGCGTCAGCCCGAGCATGTAGGCATTGCTGATCCAGGCCAGTTGCGTGACCGAAGCGTGCAGTTCGACGGCAATATCCGGGTAGGCGACGGTGGCGACAAACATGTTCACCAGGTCCAGGGCGAAGCCCAGTAGAAAGATCCAGGCGACTTTCGAGCGGTAGGTCATGAATGCGATCCTGCGAGTGAAGCGCGCAGGGTAGGCGCGTTACCGGGCTTGGGATACGCCGGTTTGCCTGCTAGTTTGTCAAAAATATTTTGACAAAGGAGCGTGGCCAGCCATGGTCAGTCTGGATCGATTCGACACGTTCAAGGCTGTGGTCGAGGCGGGATCACTCACCGCAGCAGCGGATTTGCTGGGGCAGACTCGCGCCGTGGTCAGCTTCAATCTCAAGCGTCTGGAAGCCGAACTCGGCGTGACCCTGCTCACGCGCAACACTCGCCAGTTGGCGCTGACCGATGCGGGCGAGCGCTTCTATCTGCGCTGCACGCGCATGCTCGAAGAGGCCCACCTGGCGGTGGAAGAGGCCCGCAGCGAACATGCCCAGCTCAAAGGTACGCTGCGCATCACCACCACCGTCGAATATGCCCTGGCCGTGGTGGCTCCGGCGGTGGAAGCCTTTCGCCGCCTGCACCCGGACCTGAATATTCACCTATCCACGTCTTCCACCCACGCCGATCTGATTTCCGAGCGTTTTGACGTGGCGATTCGCCTGGGGCGCTTGCTGGACTCCAATCACCGCGCCGTGCAGTTATCGACGTTCGAGGTGTTTGCCGTCGCGGCACCGCCGTTTGCCGGGGTGCACACTCTGGATGGGTTGGAGCAGGTGCCCAGGCTAGGCCATGGCCGGCTGACCGCGCTGAGCCTGACCGATCCGGCCGGCGTCGAGCATCTTTATCGTGCCGGCCCTTGCGCCTTGGTGGCCGACAGCGCTGCGGTCCTCCAGGCATTTGCCGTGCGGGGTCACGGCGTGGCGATTCTGCCGCAATGGCTGGTGCAGCAAGATCTGGACGCGGGTCGGCTGGTGCGCGTATTGGCGGACCATCGCTTCGCGCCCCAAGGGGTTTACGCGATGTATCCGGATACGCGGCATTTGCCGCTTAAGGTGCGGGCGTTTATTGATTTCCTGAAGGGTTAGAGACGGCCATCCAAGCCAAAACGCTTCTTCAACACCCTTTCCAGCAACGCCTTGGGCAACAGCGCCGCCATCAACGGCAAGGCCCGGCTGCCGTTGCCCGAGCGCAACAGGCGCGGTGGCTGCCGGCGTTGCACGGCCTTGAGCACGTCCGCGGCAAATTCGCTGGCCGGAGTGGGTTTGTCCTGGGAGGCCTGGCTGCGCGCACGAATGCCTTCGCGCAGCGGCCACCAGGGTGATTTTTCGTTGATCAACAGCTCGGCCTGGGCACCGGCATTTTTGGCAAAGTGGGTATTGATTGCGCCGGGCTGCACTTCCAGCACGCGCACGCCAAACGGGGCCAGCTCCATGCGCAGCGCGTCGCTCAATGCATGTACGGCGGCTTTGGAGGCGCAATAGGCCCCGGCGAACGGGGTGACCAATACGCCGGAAACGCTGCCGATATTGACGACCAGTCCTCTGCTGCGACGCAACGCGGGAAACAGCGCCTGTGTCACGCCGACGATGGAAAACACATTGGTCTCGAATTGGCGCTGCATCGCCTCGGTGCCGCCGTCGAGCAGCGGGCCCATGGCGCCGTAGCCGGCGTTGTTGACCAGCACATCCAGCTCGCCCAATTGATCGGCCAGGCGCTGCAAGGCGCCAGGGTCGTTGACGTCCAGTTGCACGGCGTTGAAGCCGGCGGCGGCGAGGGCGGCGACATCCTCGGTGCGGCGGGCGCTGGCCCATACGTCATAACCTGCGGCCTTGAAGGCGTCGGCCAGCGCGCGGCCGATGCCGCTGGAACAACCGGTGATCAGTACGTTGGGCATGGGTCAATCCTTTGTCAGTCCGAGAAGCTGCCTTGCAGGTGCTCGGCACGAAATTCCAGGGTTTGTGGGCGGTAGCCGGGGCGCAGTGGCGGGACGGGCAGGCAGTCATCCCAGGTGGCGCCGGCCTGCAGTTCGCCGGGGCCGCGGTAGCGGGGGGCAGCGTAGACGTTATCGGCCAGGTTCACCGTGTCGCCCGGCGCATAGGCGGCGACGCGCCAGCGCAGTTCGGTGAGGGGCACGTCATTGCCGTTGTTCAGGGTCAGCTTGAGCGGCCTGTCAGCTGGACATTCCTGCGAGGCATAGGTGATGCGCAGTTCCAGGCGGGCCAGTTGCGCGGCTTCGCGGTTATCCAGCCAGACCACCCAAACGGCGACGCACGCCAAGCCCGCCAAGCCCGCCAAGGCGGCCAGGGAGACCGGCAAGGCCTTGGCCGGATACCGCAACAGCAGGACCAGCCAGGTGATGATCAGGAGAACGCCGAAAAACATGGTGACCACCTCGAATAGGGAAGGAGCATCCTAACGTAAGCGTAGGTGGGATGGGTTACCTTGAGAGGGGTGTTGATTGGGCTGACGCCATCGGGGGCAAGCCCCCTCCCACATTTGAATGTGTTCACAAACCCAAGGTGGGAGCAACTGCCTCATTGGATTCAATTCAGAAGTCATTTTCATAGGCAGCAAAGCTCCCGCGAAGAGCGCGGGAACGATCAGCAAAAAGCCCCCACCCAACCCACTGCGGATAGGGGACGCAATGGGCTGGGTGAGGGCTTCTTGTACGACTGTTTTACTGCGCGATAGTTTTCACCGAAACACCACGCTCAATCGGCGTCGAGCGACCGTAGATATCTTCGAACCGCTCGATATCGTCTTCGCCCAGGTAGCTGCCCGATTGCACTTCGATGATCTCCAGCGGGATCTTGCCCGGGTTGCGCAGGCGGTGCACCGAGGCGATCGGGATGTAGGTGGACTGGTTCTCGCACAGCAGGAACACGTTGTCGTCACAGGTCACTTCAGCCGTGCCGCTGACCACGATCCAGTGTTCGGCGCGGTGGTGGTGCATCTGCAGCGACAGGCAGGCGCCCGGCTTGACCGAGATGTGCTTGACCTGGAACCGCCCGCCCATGTCCACCGAGTCGTAGGAGCCCCACGGACGGTAGACTTCGCAGTGGTTCTGGGTCTCGCTGCGGCCCTGCTCGTTGAGGGTGTTGACCATCTGCTTGACGCCCTGGACCTTGTCCTTGTGGGCAATCATCATCGCGTCCTTGGTTTCCACCACCACGATGTTGTCCAGACCGATCACCGAGACCAGCTTGCCGTTGCCGTGCACCATGCAGTTGCGGCTGTCCTGGATGACCACGTCACCTTTGCTCACGTTGCCGTTGGCGTCCTTGTCGTTGACCGCCCACAGCGAGGCCCAGCAACCCACGTCGCTCCAGCCGGCGCTCAGTGGGACAACGCAGGCGCGTTGGGTTTTTTCCATCACGGCGTAGTCGATGGAATTGTCGGGGCAGCAGGCGAAGGTGGCTTCGTCGAAGGTCACGGTGTCGGCGGTCTGCTCGCTGCGCTCCAGGGTCAGTACGCAGGTGTCGTAGATGTCCGGGTCGTGCTTTTTCAGCTCTTCCAGGAAACGGCTGGCGCGGAACAGGAACATGCCGCTGTTCCAGAAATAGCCGCCGCTTTTGACAAACTCGACCGCGCGTTTTTCATCGGGCTTTTCCACGAACTGCTGCACGCGGCTCACGCCTTCAGGCAGCAGCGAATCGTTTGTGGACTTGATGTAGCCGTAGCCGGTTTCCGGACGCGTGGCCGGTACGCCGAACAGCACCATTTCGCCGCGCTCGGCGGCCACGGTGGCCAGGGCGAGGGCGCGTTGCAGGGCTTTCTGGTCGTCGATCACGTGGTCGGCCGGCAGCACCAGCATCAACTCGTCACGGCCTTCGTTGACCAGCATCATCGCCGTCAGGGCCACGGCTGGCGCGGTGTTGCGGCCGAACGGCTCCATCAGGATACGTTGGCATTCAAGCTTACGCGCGCTCAGCTGTTCGTTGACGATGAAGCGGTGGTCCTTGTTGCAGACCACGATCGGGGAGTCCATGCCTTCGAACACCAGACGCTCCAGGGTTTGCTGGAACAGCGTGTGCTCGCCGGTCAGGGCCAGGAATTGCTTGGGGAACTGTTTGCGGGAAAGCGGCCAAAGACGTGAGCCGCTACCACCGGAAAGGATTACTGGGATCATGGGTGTTTCTCCTAAAAGATAGTTGGAAGCTGCAAGCCATAAGCTGCAAGTAACAGCGCTTGACTTGCAGCTTGAAGCTTGTCGCTTAGTACTCACGCAATCAGCGGGTCGACACCGGGCGTTTCACCCAGACTGGCGACAGGCTCGAACCGGAACCGGTGACGTACAGCACCGCCGCTTCACCACGTTCCAACGCAACCGGCTTCACATCGCCGACTTTCTTGTCACCGTCATACAACGCCAGGCTGACCTTCACCGGGTTGATCTCACGTTCGCCACGGCCTTTGGCGGCCACCGACTTGACCACGTCGGTCTTGCCGTCAGCGGTTTTCAGGGTGAGGGCCTTGTCGCTGAGGTTCTGCACCCGCACCAGGGATTTCTGCTTGTTCTTGAACGGCGGCTCTTCGATCAGTTGCGGCTGGCCGCTGCCGTTGTTGACCAGGGTGTAGTAATGATCGGCGGCGAGCTTGACCGGCACGGTCTGGCTGCCGACCTTGGCGCTGTAGTCACCGCCCGGCATGAAGCTGAAGTCGCTGCTGGCCAGTGGCGCGACGTCGCTGAGGTTGGTGCTGCCGACGGTGGCGCTGACTTCCTGGTTGCTGGCGTTGTAGATGCGCACGAAGCTCGAACCTTTTGGCGCGGTCGGGCCGTAGAGCGCGGCGTCACCACCGGCGAAGGCGGACATCGATACGAAGCTCAGGCCGGCGGCGATAGCCAGGGTCTTGGCGAGACGACGCGGAGTAGTAGTGAAAGTCATGTGAGTTACCTCTCTTTCAGTTTTGCGCCCGGTCGGGCGTCTCGGGTTTCTGATTTTTAAAAGCAGGGGTGTTGCTTGCCATGTTTTGTTGGCGCGAACCGGCTTGTTTAAGCTGCGCAACCCAGGCTGGGTCGGCATCACCGATTTCGTTGTTGATAGGCAGATAGCGTTCAGGGAACTCCCAGATCAGCACCTGGGGCGGGCTGTTCTTGAAGTCGTCACTTTTCAGGTAGCTGAGCATCGGCAGGATCGGGCCGTGGCCGTCTTCGGCGTAGCTCACCACGTCGCTGCCCAGGGCCTGCTTGAGGGCGCCGACGAAGTTCCAGTTGGGGTTGGCGCTGTAGCTGGTGCCGACCAGCGCAACCGGTGCTTGGCTGTCGCTGAACAGCGCGTCGTCGCCCTGGGCCTGGGCCAGGTGGGTGACGCGTTTTTCCAGCGGCTCTTTAGGCGGCATCAGATTTTCGAACAGCGGGTCCAGCGGCAGGAACAGACGCAGGTCGCCTTTATGGGGTTCGGTCTTTTCCGCTTCGGTGACAAAGCGCTGGGGCTCGCCGCTGAGCGGGGTCTTGTCGGCAATCACCTTGGCCAGTTGCTTGGCGGCGATTTCGGCACCGTCCGGGGTCCAGTGGGTGTCGGTGCGCAGGAACACTTGCTTGCCGCTCAGCTTGGCCTGTTGCAGCGGGCCGAGCAGGTCGGGGGCAATGATCTTGTCTGCCGCGACACGGGCGTGGAAGTCCTGGTACAGGTCGGCATGGATGCTCGCCGGCTTCACTTCACCCAGATGCTCCGGATACAGGCGCACCTTGGCCGGCACGATCGCCATCACCAGTTGGACGCCCTTGGCCTTGAGCTTCTGGCGCACGCCTTCGACCAGCGCGTAGTTGCCTTGCAGGTTCTGGTCTTCGTTGACGGCGGGGTTGAACTCTTCGTCGCTGTACAACCAGTGATCGCGGCCCAGCACCACGCCGGGGCGACCTTCATTGAACAGCTTGTAGTCCAGCGCCGCCCACAGGTTGGTGCCCAGGCGCTTGATCGGGAACTCGTCGTCGTAATGGGTCTCGACGGCTTTGGTCCAGCGGCCGTTGAGCACCGTTGCATCGGCATTGGTGCTGAAGCCGAAGAAGCTGCGCAGCGACCAGGCCCCCAGTGCCAGCAGCAGCACCAGGAACAGGGCGATATAGAGGACGCGTAATGAACGGGTCATGGTCGGCTCCCTCAGAATTGGAAGTAAAGGAACGGCGAGAAGCTCTGCGCCGACAGTTTCAGGATCGAGGCCACGAACAGCAGCAGCACTGCGGCGCGCATGGCGTAGCGTGGCCAGTCAGCGGTCCAGTAGGCCGGTTGCACGGCGGCGTCACGGCCCACGGTGAAGCCAGGCTCGTGGATGCTGCCAGGGTTGTCGCCGGGCACGGCCTTGATCAGGCTCGGATCGCTCGGCTTGGTCTTCTCGGCAGGGCGATTGGTGTAGAAATCGCGCAGGCCGAAGAACGCCAGCGTTGCGTAGGCCACCACCAGGGTCGCCACTTGCAGGCCGGTGAGGTTGGCGCGGTTGAGTTCCGACAGCGACCACTCGCCAAAGCTGAACATCGCACCGTACATACGCCCGGCGACGTGCAGGTTTTCGGCGCGGAAGATCACCCAGCCCATTACCACCAGCAGGAAGGTGAAGGCCCAGCGCAGCACATTGAAGCTGCGCGGCGCGGTGTTCAGGCCGATGGCTTTTTCAATCGCCAGCCACATGCCGTGCCAGGCGCCCCACACGATGTAGGTGATGTTGGCGCCGTGCCACAGACCCCCTAGCAGCATGGTCAAAAACAGGTTGCGGTAGGTGATCAGCGTGCCTTTGCGGTTGCCGCCCAGGGTGATGTACAGGTAGTCGCGCAGCCAGGTCGACAGGCTGATGTGCCAGCGGCGCCAGAACTCGGTGATCGACTGGCTGATGTAGGGCTGCTTGAAGTTTTCCATGAAGCGAAAACCCATCATCAAGCCCAGGCCGATGGCCATGTCGCTGTAGCCGGAAAAGTCGAAGTACAGCTGCGCGGTGTAGGCCAGCGCGCCAAGCCAGGCATCGCCCGTCGTCGGGTTCTGCAGGGCGAAGCAATGGTCCGCCACTACCGCCAGGGTGTCGGCGATGAAGACTTTCTTGATAAAGCCCTGCATGAACCGCGTGCAGCCCTCGGAGAACTTGTCGAGGGTGTGGGTGCGGTTGTTGAACTGGTCGGCCAGGTCACGGAAACGCAACACAGGGCCGGCGATCAGGTGCGGGAAGATCGCCACGAACGCCGCGAAGTCGATCAGGTTGCGAGTCGCCGGCGTGTCGCCACGGTACACGTCGATGATGTAGCTGATGGACTCGAAGATGTAGAACGAGATACCGATCGGCAACAGCACGTGGGTGAGAATGAACGGCTCCAGGCCAGCCGACTTCATCATGACGTTGATGCTGTCGACGCCGAAGTTGGCGTACTTGAAGTAGCCGAGGATGCACAGGTCGACGGCCACGCCCAGCAGCAGCCAGCGCTGGGCCGGCTTGGTGCGCACGCCCGCCGCACCGACCTTGAGGCCGATCCAGTAGTTCCACAGCGTGACGGCCGCGAACAGCGCCAGGAAGTCCACTCGCCACCAGGCGTAGAACACGTAGCTGGCAATCAGCAGCAGCAGATTGCGATAGCGTTGCCCGCTCAAGTAGTACAAGCCGAGAAAGATCGGCAAGAACAGAAACAGGAACACATTGGACGAGAAAACCATCCCGATCTCTCCATGTTTAACCAACAGTCAAGGGCCAGAGCCCCCCCAAACCCCCCCACGATTTCGGGGGAGGGCGGTACAACATTCCTACTGACGAAACCGGCTTCCAATGTGGGAGGGGGCTTGCCCCCGATAGCGGTGTGTCATTCAACACAGATGGCGACTGTTACACCGCCATCGGGGGCAAGCCCCCTCCCACAGTTTCAACCGTGTCTCGTCAGGAACCTTTGTTGCCTTTTTCATGCGCCGGGTCGTAGACCTTGGTCAGGTCGCCGCCCAGGCGGAACGTCTTGAACGGCTGCATGCCATGCTTGCGCTCCAGTACGTCCGGGGCGCAGGTGTAGAGGGTGCAGAACGGTTCGAGCCAGGCGAATTTCATCGCCTCCTTCAAATCCTTCATGTCCTGCTCCTTGCCGTTCTTCTGTTCGAAGATGTCCGGGTCCTTGACCCCGGCGAGCACCTTGTCGCCCAGGCGCTTGAGCGCACTGTTGTTTTCCTGGCGCAGATCAACCCCGTTGACCAGCGCGAAACTGGCGATCATCGACAGCGGCGGCAGGGCGTAGTTGTGGTACGACAAGGCCCGTTGCTGACGCTTCAATTCGTTGGGCAAGAAGCCCTGGTCGTCGACCTGGTTCACGCCGACCTTGTATTCCTTCACGGCCCAGTCGAACAGGTCGCGACGGTTGGTGGCGATGGACGTGGCCATCACCGACCAGGCGGCCCAGTACGAATGGTTGTTGGTTTTTTCCAGCGGCAGGTTGTCCCAGTCGCTGACCACTTGATCGGCCAGCTTGTTGAACCAGGCCTCGATCAGTTGCGATTCCTGCGGGTGATTGGCCAGCGGGTGCGAGTCGGAGAATTTCAGCCGCACATAGGCCGAAGCCATGCTGCCCAGCGCCCATTTGCGCATGGACTTGCCGGTGTGGTTGAAGTCCTTGGACATCAAGGCGTCGGCCTTGGCCCACGACACCAGCCAGTTCAGCGTGCATTCGAGCTGCTGTGGGCGGCCGTCGCGCATGAACTGCATCACGCGCTTGCTGGTGTCTTTTTCCAGCTTGGTGATGTCGGCGGTGCTGTCGCGAAAGGCTTTTTCCGACTGCACGTTCAGGGTCGAGCGGGCCTTGTCGGAGCCTTCGTACTTGCTGCGAAACTGCAGAGGCCCGGTATAGGGCGTCGGCATGGCGTCGCAGTTTTCCTTGAAGTCGCCGGTCTTGAACGCTTCGATCGGGGCGAAGTAGCCCTGGGGCGGACGCAGTGGCGCGGCCGCATTGACGGAGCCTGTGAACATTGCCAGGCCCAGCAGGGTAGGAAGCCATAACTTTTGCATAGGTAACCTCACTTCCCGAGTTGGGCGGTCTGCTGACCACCGCTTGGGAATACGTTGCGTGTGCAAATTTTCGCTTCGACCTTCTGCGCCGCAGCGCCCTGTTCCGGGCCCTGCACTTCCACGGCCAGCAAGTTCTGCGAGGCCCAGTCTTCATCGGTGCGCAGTTCAAAGGCGAAACGCCCGTCTGTATCGGATGTCTCGGGTTTTTCGATCTTGATGTCCTCGTGGCGCCCGTTCATGTACCAGAGGGTGGCTTGCAAGGTTTTCACCGACGGATCGGCGAAGCGGATATCGACCTGATGGTTGGCGTTGCGCAAGTCTTTGTTCGCGCTGTTGACCATCAGTTCGTTTTTGCCTGGTTTGAGCGTGGTGCTGGCCGACATCTGCGCGGTCTTGCCCTCACAGCCGTTGTCGAGCAGGGCCATCATCTGGCGGTAGATGGTTTCCTGGTCGAGGCGGTACAGCGGCGAGAATTCCCAGATCAGGATCTTGGGCGGGGTTTTCTGGAATTCGTCACTGCCCAGGTACTGCAGCATCGAACCTTCCAGGCCACCGCCGGGGAAGGCGACGTTGAGGATGTCGGCACCGATTTCCTCTTCCAGGAAACCGGCGAAGTTGTAGTTCTTGCCGCTGTGGCTGGTGCCCACCAGGGTGATCTGCGGGTTGCCCGAATCGCCGAACAGGTCGCCGTCACCGGCTTCGCCCTTGGGCTCGGTGGTGAACTGGTCCATGTACTGGATCGCATAGCTGGTGCCGCACAGTTGCCCGGCCATGTTGTGCAGGGTACCGGTCTTGCCCATGCGGCCCGAGCGCTTGGTCTCGAATTCGCGCTTGGGAATATCGGCGAATTCGGGCATCTGCTTGACCTTGGCCGCGACGATTTTCGCGGTGCGCTGGGCGCCGTACGGCGTCCAGTGCTGGTCACCGCGGAAGTAGAAGTCGTGGGCCGGCAATTCATCCGGCAGTTGCTCGTTGGTCAACGGCGACAGGTCCGGCACCACGTAGCCCATCTTGGCGAAACGGCCCAACATGGTCTTGTAGTTGGTCAAGGCCTTGTCGAAATCGTACTTGGCCTTTTCCTCGGGGTTGAGCTTGTTGCGGTTTACCAGGCCACGGGTTGGCTGGTACACCACCACCAGTTCAACGCCCTTGGCCTTGAACGCATCGTGCAACTGCTGCATGCGTTTGTAGCCGGCCGGGGTGGTGTCGAATTCGGTGCGCAGGTCTTCCTGGGTACGGAACAACCAGTCGCCCTGGGCTTGCACCAGGGTGGTGAAGTTCTGCTGGTAGCGCGTGGTGTAGTTCTTCGCGTCATGGGCGGCCGGGCACAGGCTGCAGCACGGTTCGGCGGTGAAGGTCGGCGCCTTGACTTCGTCGGCGCGCACGCCCTGGCTGGCCGCGAGCAGGCCGAGGGTCAGACCCGAGAGGCTCAGCAGTTTGATCATGTGTGGGTGCATAAGGGTCATCCTCAGTCCTGCATTTCGGTCTGGCGTTCGACAGGGTCGATCAGCACGGCTTTCTGCTGGCGCACCAGCAGGTCGAGAATCTCTTCCTGGCGATCACCGAGAACGCCGGAGAAGCTGATGCCGCTGGATTTCGTCGGCGCCAGCATCGACACGCGGTACAACTCGATACTCAGCGGTGAGTCGATCGACAACGGCCCGCTGCCATTGCCCGCCAGCTCACCGCCAACCACGATCAGCGAGACCTTGGCGTCGAACGGGTCGAGGGCGATGTCACGGTCGGTGTCGGTCAAGTCCTTGATGTGGCCGTACACGCCGGTGAGCCCGTTGGCCATGGCGGTATTTTCGTAGAGCTTGATGTTCACGCTGTTACGCACGCGAATACCGTGGCGACGGTTGCTGATGACCTTGTTGCCCCACAGCAGGTTGTCACCGCTCTCATAGAGGGTGATGCCGTCGGTGTGGTTGCGGTAGATCTCGTTGTCGGCGATCAGGTTGTTGACGCTGTTACGGTCGATCACCAGGCCCGAGAGCTTGTTGTCGTAGCTGCGGTTGTTGAAGATGAAGCTGTCGTTCACTTCCCGGGAAATGATGATGCCGTGCTTCTTCTTGGTGCCGTATACGGTGTTGTCGGCAATGATCAGGCCGTGGGAACGGTCGTGGGGGTCGATGCCGTAGACGATGTTGTCTTTGTAGGTGTTGCCCTTGATCACAAAGCCTGTGGTTTCGTAGCAGTAGAAGCCGTACCACATGTCCGAGAACTCGGAATCGATGATCCAGCCGGTCGGTTCCGGACGCTTGAGCACCTTGGCCATGTTCGGCGTGTACTGGGAGATACTCACCCCGTACGACTTACTGTTGGCGTAGCCGAAGCTGGCCATCTTGGTCTTGGAGATGTAAGTCTCGGTGCCGCCCCAGGCCAGCAGGAACGGGCGAAATTCCTTGGGCGACTTGAACAGCGCCGGACCGTTGGTTTTCTCATCCCAGCCGGTGACCTTGGTGTCGCGCACGAACAGTTGCCCGTCGTTGATCAAAAACGAACCGGCTTGCTGGGACAGGCGCAGTTCCTGGGTCTCTTTGTCGATGTCGAGGATGCCTTTACGGCCGACCACGATGGGCAGCTTGGCCAGGAATACGCCCGGCGACGTTTCGCTGAAGTACTGCTTGGGCACCTTGCCCAGCAAGTCCTTGAGGTTCATGTAGCCGTCGTCGACAAAGATCGCCTGGGGAATGCCGTGCTGGCGCACCACCCATTCGGCCATCTTGTTATCGCCGCCGATGAAGTCCTTGAGGGCGTCTTCCTGCATCATGCGGCGAATGCTGATTTTGCCCGGCTTGGTTCTGACGATTTTCTTTTCCATGGCTGCGGCGGTGTAGCCCGACAGATCGGGCAGCGCCGGCTTGGCCATTTCCAGCGGCGCGGTCGGCGGGCTGGAAATGGTGTAGGTCTTGGCCTGTTGCAGTTCCTTGGCGATGGTCGGCGCCTTGGCCGCCGTATCGGCAAACGCAGGGGCGCTGGCCACCAGCATTGCCGCGACGAGTAGGCTTTGAGCATTCATTGCGCAGGCTCCCATCAGAATTTCCAGATCACGTCGACAAAGGCGCGGTGCATGTACGAGTCGACCTGGCTGCCGTAGGCATCGCCCGGTTTGAACACGCCGGCGCGCAGGCGCACCAGGGCCGACGGCTCGTCGATCGACTGGCTGAGCCCGGCCGGCAACAGGCCTTTCTTGAAGTACTTGGTGACCACAAGGTCCATTTCCTGGCCCAGGTCTTTCTTGCCGTCTTCCAGCGGCAGGGAGGTGCTGGAGAGGATCGCGCCGGTCACGTCATCGGTGTTGTTCTGCACCGCATCGATGCCGTTGCTGCCCACCGGCTTGTTGCCGTCCACGCGCCAGAACTTGTGGTAGACCAGGCTTGCGTCATAGTCCTCGCGCAGCTGCCAGGAACCGAACAGGCTCATGGACTGCATGTTGTTCATCTCGCCACGGAAGGCTTCGCCGAAGCGGTGCACGCGGGACTGGGTGCCGGTCCAGTTCGAACGGTTGCTTTGCAGGCCGTTCTGTTCGTACTCGGCACTGGCGCGCGAATAGGCCGCGCCCACTTGCCACTGCGGGTCCAGGCGCAGGCGCACGCCGATATCGGTGGCCCAGCCACTCACGTCATCGCTGCGCTTGGCGTTGGTGGGGCGGGTGCCGTCGGCGTTCAGCGCGTTGACCGTATCGCGATCGCCGCGCATGCCGGTGATGCTCGCCCAGTAGTTGACGGTGTTGGTGTTGCGCCAGTTATAGGCGTCGCTGTTGGCTTCGATGCCGAGCCAGGTCAGGTCGCCGTTTTCGCGTTTGTCCAACGGGTCGCTGGCCACGCCCGGTTCGGCGTAGTCGAGCTTGCCGTCGTCATGGGTGTGGTGGCCGCGCAGGCCGATCCACTGGCCCGGCGTCCACTGGTAGGCGGCGTCGGCGTAGAAGTGCTGGCGGTCCTTGTCCTTGGGCGACAGTTCCTTGAGGTCGGTGCGGTATTCGCTGAAGCGTTCAGCGGCGCCGACGTTGGCCTTGAGCAGGGTGGTGTCGAAGGTCCAGTTCAGCGCTTCGATGTTGGTGTCGCGCCATTGGCCGTCGTCATTGCGCAGGCGCTGGCGACCGAACTTGAGGATCTCGCCAGGGTAGGGCGTGAAGCCGCTGTAGCCCACCCAGAACTCGCGCAGGGCCAGGTAGTTTTTCTTGGCCTTGCGGTCGTCGTTGCTCGATTGTTCGGTGGTGTCGTCGGACGACTGTTGCAGGGTGTCGGTCTCGATGATGTCGCTGGACACCACCGCCTGGCCCATGGCGTAGGCACTCCACGCACCGCTTTCGCCGTAGATCCACGGGCGCAGGTCCAGGCCGATACCGTTGACGTCGCCGCCTTTCTGGGTGCCCAGGTCGCGGTCGTCTTCGGACTGCGCGGTGGCTTTGACTTCCAGGCCGAAGTTCTTCGCTTCGGTCAGCGCCGCCAGGGTCGGGCACGACCACAGCAGGGCGAAGGACAGGCCGATGCCGGCCTTGACGAATGGGTTGAGCTTCATAGGGATTCCTCGCCGTCTTCTTCTTGCAGGGCGTGCAGTTGCAGCGTGCTCTGGGCCAGGGTGCCGCGGGCCGCCAGTTCCTGTTGCACCAGGCGTTGGCCTTCGGCGCGTTGTTCAGGGGTCAGCGGGGCTTCGAGCTGGGTGGCCAGCTCAACGGCCTCTGGCGTGTCCTGGGCTTTGGCCAGTTGGCTGAAGACATAGGCGTTCAATGGGTCGGGCTTGGTGCCCTTGCCTTGGGAAAACAGTTGGGCGATGGCGAAGTCGGCGCTGTTCTGGCCGTTGCGCGCAGCGGTCAGCAGGTGGTCCAGAGCTTTTTGCGGGTAGACCTTGCCCAGGTAGCCACGGCGGTAGATCTGGCCGAGGTAGTAATCGGCGGCCACTTCACGGCCCACGGCTTTTTCGAAATGAGCTTCGGCGGCTTTGGCATCAGCCGGCACCCACTTGCCTTCGTAGTAGAGCTTGCCCAGCAACAGTTCGGCACGCGGCTGGTCGGCAGCGCGCCCGTTGTCGAGGTACTTCATCATCTGGTCGACGTCGCCCAGTTCGGGGAAGTCGTAGAGCAGTTGCGCCAGGCTGACCCAGGACGCCGGGTAGCCAGGGGCGATTTTTTCCAGCAGGGCCTGGGCGGTTTTCTCGTCCGGGGTGCCGAGGGTGGCATCGCCCAGCACGCGGGCAACGCTGTCGACACGCTGGGCGGTGACGGTGCCACGGCTGTAGCCTGCTTCCATTTGCTTGAGCAGTTCGGCCTGTTGCTCCGGCTGCTGTTTTTTCTGATAGACCGTGGCCAGCTCGACGTAGCAGATATCGGTGGTGTTCAGCGCGGCTTTGCAGATGCGCTCCACATCATCCAGGTGCTGGTCGTAGGTGCCCTGGGTGCGATACAGCAGTACCTGGGCCAGGCCGGCTTCCGGATAACCGGCGGCTTGCCACTGGCTGATCTGCTGCTGGGCGTTCACGTTGGGAAAGCTGTGGGGGTATTGCAGGTACAGCATCGCCAACGGAATCAGGGTGTTGCCTTCGCCATTGGCAAAGGCCTTTTTCAGCAGGCTTTGGGCTTCATGGTGTTCGGCTTCGGTGGCGCCGGGCTTGGCTGCCAGCAGGCGGCCAAGGCGTGCCTGGGCGCGCGGCGAGGTGTCCGCCGCGGCGCGGTAAGTGGCTTCGGCCTGTTTGATCTGCGCTGGGTCGCGGGTGCCGACCTGGATATCGGCCAGGCCCACCTGGGCCTCGCTGTAGCCCAGGTCTGCCAGTTGCTGGTAGTTCTGCTGCGCGGTGACGGTGTCGCCGCGCTTGAGGGCTTCGTTGGCCAGACGCTGGTCGGGCAGGCCGGCGCAACCGGCCAGGCTGACCGCAACCGCCAGCAACGCTACGGAACCCATGTGGGACCGGCGTTTGTGGCGAGGGAGCTTGCTCCCGCTGGGGTGCGAAGCGCCCCCAAGAGCCGGCTCCAGCTGCGCTGTCGAGCGGGAGCAAGCTCCCTCGCCACAGCAAGCCCGCTCCCACAGGGATTGTGTTGTTCTTGAGATAGGGTTCACAGGCATGTCCTCGCTTACAGACCGTGAGCCATGGCTTTATCGATCAGCCAGTTCAGCGAAGGGCCGCGGTCGCTGGTGACTTCCACCGGGCGGCCAGCGTAGCTGCTGTCCAGCGGTGCGTCTGGCTTGATTTGCACGCGAATGTCCGAAGACAGGTCGGCGCTGTTCAGGCTGGTGCTGCTGACGATGGTGCCGGTGCGTACCTGGTCTTCGTCGGCGACCTGGAAGGTCACTGGGGTACCTGGGCGCACGTCACCGAACTGGCGATAGGTGAAGCGTGCTTCCACATTGGCCTGGCTGCCGCGCGGCACCAGTTGGAAGATCACATCACCTTTGCTGGCGTACTGGCCGTCGGCGACCAATTGCTGGGCGACCACGCAATCGCACGGCGAGGTCAGTGTGCCGGTCATTTGCTTGCCGAACAGCTCTTCGACCTTGGCCGGTTGCAGCTGGTCTTCGTCCAGATGGCCCTTGAGCACGTCGAGCATGCTGGTGCTGAACGTGGCCAGTGGCGCGCCCTTGGCCGCTACCGAATCACCTTTGAGCAGGCTTTGCACGGTGCCGTCGCGCGGCATGGTCACGTTCATCCCCGGTACGCTGACAAGGCCGGCCTGGGCGTGGCTGACGAAGTACATGCCGTACAGCGACTTGAACACAAAACCGAACGCGGCCAGGCCCACCAGGAAGATCGCCAGGCTGAACGTCACGGCGCGCAGGCGACCGAAGGCGGTCATGTTGCTGCCGCCGTCCTTGACCTTGCGCGCCTTGGTGAAGTTGTCGCGTTGCAGGGTGGCGAGTACGTCGCCCATGGTCACGATGTCGCCGGACAAGTGCGAGGTGATCAGGTGACGCAGGGTGGAAATGTCCTGGGCGTCGAGGTTCTGGAACTGGCAACCGGTGCGGCCGGTCTGGCGGTCGTAGGAGCGAATCTGCAGCTCCACGTCCATCGCCAGGCCGAGGTTATCGATGACAAATTGCAGGCGACCCTTGTGCACCTGGCCGACGGTCAGCGGCTGGGTGGCGGTGAACGCCAGGCCGCCGGCGGACAGGTCGATCACCCGCGCTTCGGTCGGCGTGCGGTCGCTGTTGAAAAAGCGCAGCTTGGCCGGGATTTTGACCCGGGCGTGCTGGCGCTGGGCTTCGGATTCGTGGACTACGTTGGCGTTTACTTGGCTGTTCATCAGGGCAATTTCCTTAAGTTAATTCAGGCTTGGCAGGGTCAGACCATCATCAGCAACACGGCAACGAAGATGCTGCCGGCGGAGAAGGTCATGGTCCGAGACGACCAGGTGTTGAACCAACGTTGAAAGCTGGCCAAATCGCGGGTCAGTTTGGTGTCCTGGCGGGTCCAGGACTGTTGATCAAGGCGGAAGAACACGTAGATCTTCACCAACGCGCCCATGATCTGGTTGTAATAGAGAATCAGCGGGTAGGCCGGGCCGATCGTGTGCCCGGAGCACGACAACAGCAGGGTGAGGATCAGGCGGGTGATGCCGATCCACAGCAGGTACGCAAGGATGAACGCGCCGCCGTACTTGAAGGTGGCGATGATCGCCACGGTCAGGCCGAGCAGGGAGGTCCACATCGACACGCGCTGGTCGAACAGCACCACGCTGGTGAACAGGCCGAGGCGGCGGATACCCAGGCCCAGGGCGCGAGAGTTCTGGCGCAGGTTGTTGCCGTACCAGCGGAACATCAGCTTGCGGCTGGCCTTGATGAAGCTCTTTTCCGGCGGGTGTTCCACGGTGTGGATGGCGGCATCCGGCACGTAGAACGTGTCGTAGCCCAGGCGCATCAGGCTGAACCAGCTGGATTTATCGTCACCGGTCAGGAATTTGAAGCGGCCCAGGCGCCAGTGTTGCAGCGAGTCGCTTTCCACGTCGGCGATAAAGCCCGGGTCGGTTACCACGCTGGCACGGAACACCGACATACGCCCGGTCATGGTCAGCACGCGCTTGGACAGGGCCATGGAACACATGTTGATGTGGCGTTGGGCGAAGCGCAGTTTGTGCCACTCGCTCATGATGTAGCCGCCGCGCACTTCGCAGAACTCGTTGGTGGTCAGGCCGCCGACGTTGCCGAACAGCTGGAACCACGGCACGGTCTTGCGCACTACGCCCTCGGCAAGCACGGTGTCGCCATCGATCACGGCCACCACGGCACGGTCGTCCGGCAGGTGGCGCGAGATGGCGCGGAAACCGAAAGCCAGGCCGTCACGCTTGCCGGTACCGGCGATGCGCACGAAGTCGAGCTTGACGTGAGCCGGTGGGTTGAGTTTTTCCCAGAGGCTCTTGACCAGCAGTTCATCGGACATTTCCACCAGCGAGCAGACCACGGTGGTGGGAAAGCCGCATTCGATGGCTTCGCGAATCACCGAGCTGTAGACCTGCGCGGTGGTCAGCGCGTCGATACGAAAACTGGTGACCATCAGGAACACATGGGATGGGTCCGCGGCCTTGCCCAGCTTGCGCACTTTGCGGCGCAGATGCGGGTACACCACGTAGAGAAACAGCATGCCGCGAAAGAAATGCGTTGCACCCATCGAGTAGCGCCAGATACCGACGGCGCCAATCAGGAAAATAAAATTCTTCGATTGCGAGTCGAAGGTGCTGGCTGGCAGAGCCAGAGCTAGAAGCGCTAAAAGCCCCAAAAATAATAGCCAGCCAGTCGCTTGGTTTAGCCTTTGCATAGTGGTGTCCGTCACAGAGAAGTCGGGCGGCAAGCCACAAGCTACAAGCCGAAAATCAGCGCTTCTAACTTGCAGCTTGCCGCTTGAAACTAGCCGCTGCTCCTTACCAGCAAATACCTTCGGTACGGCCGCTCACGCTGGTGGCCTTGGACATGAAGCCCACCAGGTCGACCACTTGCTTGCCGTGCGGGGCGTTATGGGCCAGGGCACGGAATTTCTCGTCACGGTTGCCCAGGATGATCACGTCGGAGTTGTTGATCACTTCGTCGAAGTCCGAGTTGAGCAGGGACGACACGTGGGGGATCTTGCCTTCGATGTAGTCCTTGTTGGCACCGTGCACGCGGGCGTATTCGACGTTGCTGTCGTAGATGCTCAGGTCATAGCCCTTGCCGATCAGCATTTCCGCCAGTTCCACCAGTGGGCTTTCGCGCAGGTCGTCGGTACCGGCCTTGAAGCTCAGGCCCAGCAGGGCGACTTTGCGTTTTTCGTGGCTGGAGACGATGTCGAACGCGTTCTGTACCTGGGACTCGTTGCTGCGCATCAGCGAGTTGAGCAGCGGCGCTTCCACGTCCAGGGAGCCGGCGCGGTAGGTCAGGGCGCGCACGTCCTTTGGCAGGCACGAGCCGCCGAACGCGAAGCCAGGGCGCATGTAGTACTGGGACAGGTTGAGGGTCTTGTCCTGGCAGACAACTTCCATCACTTCACGGCCATCGACGCCGACGGCCTTGGCGATGTTGCCGATCTCGTTGGCAAAGGTGACTTTGGTGGCGTGCCACACGTTGCAGGTGTACTTGATCATCTCGGCGACAGCGATGTCCTTGCGGATGATCGGCGCGTCGAGTTCCTCGTACAGCGACTGCAGGACGTCGCCGGAGGCTGTGTCGAATTCGCCGATAACGGTCATCGGCGGCTGGTCGTAGTCGGCGATGGCGGTGGATTCACGCAGGAATTCCGGGTTGACCGCCACGCCGAAGTCGACACCGGCTTTCTTGCCGGAGCAGTCTTCGAGGATCGGGATTACCACATTGGCCACGGTGCCCGGCAGTACGGTGCTGCGCACCACGATGGTGTGGCGGGTGGTCTTGTCGCGCAGGACAAAACCGATCTCACGGCATACCGATTCGATGTAGTTGAGTTCCAGGTCGCCGTTTTTCTTGCTCGGCGTGCCGACGCAAATCATCGACAGGTCGGTATCGCGGATGGCTTCGGCGAAGTTGGTGGTGCCACGCAGTCGGCCCGTCTGGATACCCTGGCTCAACAGCTCGCCCAGACCCGGCTCAACAATCGGCGATTTACCGGCGTTGATCAGGTCGATCTTTTCCTTGGAGATGTCTACGCCGACCACTTCATGGCCACGGGCAGACAAGCAACCGGCACACACTGCGCCAACGTAACCCAAACCGAATATGCTGATGCGCATCGCAATTACCTCTATATTTAAATCATGCCATTAGATGGCCGGAGTTCATGTTTGCAAGCGTCACTGATGCCGCGAAAGTTGGGCGAATAGACGCCGACTTACCGCGTGCAGGCATGTTGAATAACGAGTGACTAACTATTGCACTCAAGTTGTGCGCAACCAGGCCTTATTATTGGGGCTTGCCCTGAAATGCAGCCGTGCTTCCTTGGAGGAAGGCTCCGGCGCCGGTGCGGTAAGGCGTGGATGAAGGCAAAATGCCTTTTTTATCAACGTCTTGAATGCGTGCACGGGCTCATCTAGGTCAGCGCTGCCTTGGCCTGTAGGGAATAGCAATGCGTCCTTGTCGCCACCCTTAACTCGATCAGTTGATAATGTGACCATTGAGTCAAAGTCTTTTTATGACAACTTGACTACTTCCGTTGGTCGTTATGTAAGTCATCTCTTACAGGAACAGAGCATTTCGTTACCGGTGGTATGAGCGGTGCTTCAGGACGAAGTTCCTGGCCGCTCATCCTGTTTCCCGAAATTTTTTGAAATATTAGAAAAGATGGCACTGGTACTATATTGATAGCACTTGCTATTCAGGCCAGTAGTTGCGGGTAGTTGGCACGAAGGGATAGTTTTGTGCCACTACTGATAAAAAAATGCGGTGCCACTACGAAAAAAACCGACGAGTGTCGAGTGAATAAATTGTTAGAGTTGTATCTGTAAGTTTTTTTGACGTCAAATAAATGACTATTTGGATTTAAACCGCAGAAAAAATGTGGGAGGGGGCTTGCTCCCGATAGCGGTGTGTCAGCCCCTATAGAGGTGACTGTTGCATCGCCATCGGGGGCAAGCCCCCTCCCACCGTTGTAATTGAGTGCCTGTCGGGCCTTATTCCGGTGCGTGATCGCGCAGAAATACCAGGTTATCCGGCTTGGACTGCTCCGCATTGAAGCGATAACCCTGTACGTCGAATTGCTTGAGCTTGGCCGGATCGTTGATCCGCTCTTCAATCACAAACCGGCTCATCATGCCCCGGGCTTTTTTCGCATAGAAGCTGATGATCTTGTACTGGCCGTTCTTGAGGTCCTTGAACTCGGTGTTGATGATTCGCGCATTCAGGGCCGTGCGCTTGACCGCCGAAAAATACTCGTTGGACGCCAGATTGAGCAGCACGTCGTCGCCTTGTTCGGCCAGTGCCTCGTTGAGCCACTCGCTGATGCGCGTGCCCCAGAAAGCGTAAAGGTCCTTGCCACGGGCGTTGGCCAGCTTGGTGCCCATTTCCAGGCGGTACGGCATCATCAGGTCCAGTGGGCGCAGCAGGCCGTACAGGCCCGAAAGCATGCGCAAGTGGTCCTGGGCGTAGCTGAAGTCGGCATCGCTGAAGGTTTGGGCGTTGAGGCCGGTGTACACGTCACCCTTGAAGGCGAGCAGGGCCTGCTTGGCGTTCTCCGGGGTGAAAGCGGGATTCCAGCTGCCGAACCGAGCGGCATTGAGGCCGCCGATCTTGTCGGAGACGTGCATCAGCTCGCTGATCTGCGCCGGGCTCAGCTCGCGCAGTTGCTCGATCAGCTCCTGGGAGTGGTCGAGGTATTGCGGCTGGGTGAAGCGCGGGGTTACCGCCTTTGACTCGAAATCGAGGGTCTTGGCGGGGGAAATCACCATCAGCATGAAGTTGGCTCCTGAAATCGTGGCATGTAGCGTGGGCGCGATTCTAGGGGTTGGGGCGGTTTGACTCCACCTATGATGGTGATAGGTGTGCCGCGCCCCGGCAGTGCTCGATGTAGAGTGAGTTGAGGAGCAATCAAGTCTGCACGTAGAAGTGATAACGATGAGCGACGGTCAATTCTTCCTGGCCGGTCGTGGGGTTTGTCTGAAATGCACCAAAGAAAAATAGGTAGGTTTTGTTGGCCAGTGGCGTCTGGTTGGTCAAATGCTTAGCCAACGCTTGGCCGGCAGTGCTTGAGTTGAGGATGGCGGCATCAATGATGACAACCTTAGGTACGGTGCTTGCTGTTTGCTCTTTCAGGTGAATATGAAAGTCGCCGCTGGATACCTTTCCGGACTCTATGGAAGCCGTATGGATTTTCTCCCCAATTGGCACCATTGTTTGCGTATTTAGATAGTCGAACGGGTAGAAGGCGGACGCATAGGTGCCTCCGGTGTTCCAGGTGGCTCCCAGTGGGTGTGCCTTGCGGGCTTGTTGTGTCAGTTCGAGCCAGGCCTTGGCGAACCTTTCGACCCGCTGCGACTGGCTCTGGCTGGTTCCGGCTCCGACTCGGGATCGCCCTGAAGCAGATGTGCCCGATGGATTTACCTGGCCAGGGGAGCCAGGTTTTGAGCTTCCCGTACCTTGGAAGGTGCCGACTGGGTTGACCCATACCACGGGGATAGTGCTTTTAAGCGGGTTGGCGGGCAGTGTGGGGGAAACATCGGCTGGGGTCTGGGCTGCCTGCGCGGGCTTGCGATCACATCCGAAAATGTGCGATCCACGAAAATGGGAAGACGGCGTTTTTTTCCTGCCCAGCTTGGCGCGTGAAATGATGGTAATACCGACTTTGACCTTGCATTTCGCGTTGGCACACGCGACTTTTACTGCATTGTTCGCATTCGCTGAGGTCGAGTAGATCCTCTCGATGTCTTCAATGGAAACCAGGTCGCCAACTTTACCCAATGTTGCATGATCCCTGGTCAATCTTGCTTGTTCATGCATTTTCTAAAATCCCTTTAAGTGTTCAAGTAACTGCCTGTGGCGCGTTCGACGAGTTGGGTAGCCGTTGACTCTACCGGGCAAAGGCGCCTGCGCGCCACTGTGTGGCTGACCAATGGGCATGGCAGGGCACTGATTCCACAGCGTCTTGGGAGGGTGGTTGATCAGCTATAGTGCCGTTCGTCTTTGGAGAGGAGGAGGCCCGTTGTGCGAATTGCGATTTTATTATCAGCCTGTCTGTTATGTCTGAATGCCCAGGCAGCGCCGGTTGATGTTGCCAGCCTCGACCGCAGCACCTGGCCGGAAAAACTCGCCAGCCCGGCGCTGTTCGATGTGGCTTCGCGTGCCGAAATCCTCATGTTTACCCATGGCTTGATCGCCACTGAGGGCCAGGACGAAACCGCGCTCAAGCAACGTCTGGGGTTGAAAAATATCAACCTGGCGGCCATTGACGACCTGCGCCGCCAGCTCTGGCAGCGGTTGCTGGAGAACTACAGTCTGGCCCAGCAGAGCTGCGAGGAAGACGCCTCGTTCTGCTATCTGGTGGAAAACATGGATGACCTGCGCGAGCAGGCCGGCAAGTTCGAAGTCAGTGACAATTCGTTCTATATAGGCTGGGCCGCCCCCAGCCGGCAGTTCCATGAACGCTATCTGGACGAGTTGCTGCGCAAGGCTGCGCTGTTGCCGCAGATCAGCAGCGAGGTGGCGCGCTTGGGTGACCATGAGCGCAACGGTGATGAGCTCAATGACCGGATGTTCCTGCTGACCTTCGACGGCGGCCCGGCTCCGGTCAACGGCAATACCGACTGGCTCGCCGATTACCTGCGCAAGCAAAAGATCGACGCCACGTTCTTCGCCCTCGGCAGCAGCCTGCAGACTCGTGTGGAGCGAAGCTCGGCTGCCGATGTGCAGGCGCTGTACCAGGGGCAGTGCGTGGGCATCCAGGGTTGGCAATATCGCTCCCACAGCCATTGGGTCGACTGGCAGGACTCCATCACCCGCAGCGCTTCACTGGTGCAGAACCTGATGCCGGAAAACTACGTGCCGCTGTTTCGGCCGCCCTACGGGCAACGACGCGCGGACAGCCAGGGGTTCTTCCAGGCTCAAGGCCTGCAGGTGGCGTTGTGGGACATCGATTCCCAGGACGATCCGGGCAAACTCAAGGCCGAGGAATCGGCGCAACGGGTGCTGACGCTGATGCTGTTGTGGCGCAAAGGCGTGATTCTGTTTCACGACACCCAGGACAAGGCGCGGGTGGCATTGCCCATGTTGTTGCAGGCGACGGCGCAGAGTGGCCTGGGTTGGCAGGAGTGCCGCGAGGCATTTCGCTGAAAATGCCCGGCCCTGTTGGGTGAGGCGGATTTTTGGGGCGATTTTCTGCGACATTTCGATGCAGGCGGACTTCCGACTTTAGCGGGGTAGCTGGCACCCGGCTAGTGCTATTCGTCATCCTGAAAAATAAACTTCAAAAAAGCGTCAAAGTGCTTTTTCCTGTCATGGGTTTTGCGGTATTACGAAGTCAGATCGCCGAAACCTGCAGCACAGGTGGCGTCTTCCAAGACTCCTCCTGTGGGCTTCGCACTTGACGTCACTCAGGTGCAATCGGTGGTCGAATCGAGGCGCAGCACCGCCCAGGTATTGCGTCGACTGGCTCCCACAAAGGTGACCGAGTATGGATGATCATGGACGCACCCCTTCTTCCGACCAGCCTATCCTTTATGTGCTTGATACCAACGTACTGATTCACGATCCAAACGCACTGCTTAACTTTGAAGAACACCACGTCGCCATTCCCATGATCGTGCTGGAGGAACTCGACAAGCTCAAAAGCGGCCACCACAGCGTTGCCGCCGAATGCCGCCAGGCCATCCGCCTGATCGACAAGACCCTGGGTGAAGCTTCGCCCGAGGACGTTGAAGTCGGCGTACCGATCCAGCGCGGCAAGAGCGGACCCAAGGGTTTGCTGTCAATCCTGATGAGCAAGCGCAGCGAGCCCAACAGCCTGCTGCCGGAAAACCTCAACGACAACAAGATCATCAACCAATTGATCGACCTGCATGCGCGCGACAAGGACCTGCGTGTGGTGCTGGTGACCAAAGACATCAATATGCGCCTCAAGGCCCGCGCGTGTGGGATCGCCGCCGAGGACTACAGCACCGACCAACTGGTCGACGACGTCTCGATGCTGTCGCGTGGTTATCACATGATGACCGGTTCGTTCTGGGACCGCGTCAGCAAGGTCGAAACCCGCCAGGACCATGGCCGCACCTGGCACCAGGTGCAGTTGATCGACAACCTGCCGGCCGTGCACATCAATGAATTCATCGTCGACGAGCAGGGCTTCGTGGGCTGGATCAAAGAGATCCAGGTCGACAAGCTGTTGATCCTCGACCTGCATCAGGAACCCCTGTTGCACCAGGAAGCCTGGGGCCTGAAACCGCGTGATATCTACCAGAGCCTGGCGTTGTATGCGCTGCTCGACCCGGACATCCACCTGGTCAACCTGACCGGCGCCGCCGGCTCCGGCAAGACCATCCTTGCCCTGGCTGCGGCTATCGAGCAGACCATGGTGACCAAGCGCTATCGCCGCATCATCGCCACCCGCAGCGTGCAGGGCCTGGACCAGGAAATCGGCTTCCTGCCCGGCACCGAAGCGGAAAAAATGGAGCCGTGGCTGGGGGCGATCACCGACAACCTCGAAGCCTTGCACATGGATGACGAAAACACCCATGGCAGCGTCGACTACATCCTCAGCAAAGTGCCGTTGCAGTTCAAATCCCTCAACTACATCCGAGGTCGCAGCTTCCAGCAAAGCCTGATTCTGATCGATGAATGCCAGAACCTTACCCCGCACCAGATGAAAACCATCATCACCCGTGCCGGCGCCGGTTCCAAAGTGGTGTGCCTGGGCAACCTGGCACAGATCGACACCCCTTACCTGTCCGCGACCAGCTCCGGGCTGACCTACCTGACGGAACGCTTCAAAGACTTCCCGAACGGCGTGCACATCGCGCTGCAAGGGGTACCCCGTTCGATTCTGGCCGAGTACGCAGAGTCGCATCTCTGAGTAGCAAGCTTTAAGCTACAAGCTGCAAGTTGATCCAGTGAGCTTTTCACTTGCCGCTTGCAGCTTGTAGCTTTTTTGCTGCCTCAAGGAGGCTCTGTGCTGACTCATCTCGATTCCCAAGGCCGCGCCCATATGGTCGACGTCACTGACAAAGCCGTGACGTTCCGTGAAGCGGTGGCGCAAGCGCGGGTGCGCATGTTGCCGGACACCCTGAAAATGATTGTCGACGGCGCCCATCCCAAGGGTGACGTGTTCGCCGTGGCCCGCATCGCCGGGATCCAGGCGGCCAAGAAAACCAGTGATCTGATTCCCCTGTGTCACCCGCTGATGCTCACCGGCGTCAAGGTCGAACTGCGCGCCGAGGGTGATGACGCGGTGTACATCCTGGCGCGCTGCAAACTCTCCGGCCAGACCGGCGTCGAAATGGAAGCCCTGACCGCCGCCAGCGTCGCGGCATTGACGATCTATGACATGTGCAAGGCGGTGGATCGCGGCATGACCATCGAAAGTATTCGTCTGCTGGAAAAGCTTGGCGGTAAGAGCGGGCATTTCAAGGCGGATCAGCAATGAGTATCAACGTACTGTTTTTTGCACGTTATGCCGAAGCGGTGGGCTTTGATTCGTTGGAGATGGAAGGTGAGTTTGCCACCGTTGATGCCGTGCGCCTGGCACTGGCCGCTGACCCGGAGTTCGCGGTACTCAACGAGGCGAGTCTGATGTGCGCGCGCAACGAAGAGCTGTGCAATCTCGACGAGCCGGTCCAGGCCGGTGACGAAGTCGCGTTTTTCCCGCCCGTGACCGGAGGCTGAGCATGGCTATTCGCGTGCAGGTCGAAGCCTTTGATCCCGGTGCCGAAGTCAATGCGATGCACGCGGCCAATGTGGGCGTGGGCGCGGTGGTGAGTTTTGTCGGGTACGTGCGGGACTTCAACGATGGTCGCGACGTGTCGGGGATGTTTCTTGAACACTACCCCGGCATGACCGAAAAGGCCCTGGCCAAGATTGCCGTCGAGGCCGAACAGCGCTGGCCGCTGCTCAAGCTGGAAGTGCTGCACCGCATCGGCGCGTTGGAGCCGGGCGAACCGATTGTATTTGTCGCAGCCGCCAGTGCCCATCGCCAGGCCGCGTTCGATGCGTGTGCGTTCGTGATGGATTACCTCAAGACCCGGGCGCCGTTCTGGAAGAAGGAAAACACCAGTGAAGGGCCGCGCTGGGTCGAAGGGCGCAGCAGCGACCACGCCGCAGCGGATCGCTGGAAAATTAAGTTATAAACGGTAGTCCAAGGGTATGCCTCATTCCAAATATAGCTATAAAACTGTCAGGTATGACAGTGGTCGCCCTCAGTTAATTCTGTTTTGATGCAGTCTGTACGCGAGGGTAAGTATCCCCGCCTTTATAACATAATTGGCTACCCGCAGCCGTTGATTGGCACGGGACTTATTTGTCGGAGAGTGGGATATGAGCGCGCGCGAGATTTGCGTCAAGTTGGTCGGTTTCACAATTAGAACTCCTGACGGATCAAACTCAACAAACGAACTCTATGCTAATGGTGTGCATCAATGTCACGTAATAATTGATATAGCTAAACAGACTAGCAGTGATGAGGGCGTATGGACTAACCTTGTGCTGACAGAAGAGGAGCGTGCGAGCGTTACTGTTTTTGAATGGAGCACGCAAGTAAGACCAGCTCTGCCTCAAGGATGGAGCTGCGATGAGCATAAAAATATTTATAGCCTGGGTCTCTGGCAGAGAAAACCCAGTGAAAGTACAGGTGATGGTTACTCTGAGTTTGTTATGTCTGCACAATCAGAAAGTGTCAGTCGGTATCTGCGCTGTGATCCTGATGCTCCTGCTGGGCCAAAAATACTTATGGCTCAAGTGGTTATAGATGGGCATGTTTACACCACCAATGGATACCCAGGTAGCGCGTCGTTCAAGTCTCATATTATCGTCGATCCTGTGCGCCCATTGAATTTGGGGGTGCGTGATTTAGATGCATATGTAGACGAAGCGGCATTTAAGCTTGTCGCGAGTCCTGACTATTTTACTGATGTTGATGTTTATTATTGGGTGCCTCCTTCAGGTTTGCACTTCATTGCAAATAAAGGTCTTGATGATCCGGTGGATTTGGTTGAGGGGGGAAGAGACTTTCAGTGTTTCGCAACCTATGGAATTATTGCAGGGACTTCTTTGTCGGGCATGGTGGGGACGCTCATAAATAAAGATTCTGTGGACATGCCGGTGGATGTACGAGAGGTTTATCAGACCCTGTCATTGCCAGCGCAATATCCTCCCGTCGTCTTCAATAAATATCCAACTATTATGCGTGCTCTCAGATTGTACGCGTTCCAGAACGTGCCTGTACTTGAGTCGCGAGGGGATTGGCACCTTGTGGATAATTTTGGAAATGAGCATAAATTTTTATTAGAAGCTGAGAAAGGCCTTGGAGGTGTCATATTGAGAGATGCGGTGGCGCCGCCTAGGTTCAGAGTGATCCATTTTGAAATAATACTTCCCGGTGGGCAGTCGTCAACTAACGCGCTTTACGCAAATGGTCGCCATCAATGTAAAGTCCTGATAGAAGTCGTTGTGGAACAGGAAACAAGCGAAGGCGGGTGGGAAGTTGCCCGACTGACCGCTGAGGAGCGTGAGAGTCTGGTCGTGACACTTTACTCGAGTAACATTAATCAACCGCTGCCGGATGGCTGGCATTGCGATAAGCAAAAGAATCAATACGACGCGGGTCTTCGGGGGCAGGTTGCTGATGAAAGAGTTATGCGTCTCGGGGTAGACGGTGCAGGCGAAAACACCGTGTTGCATAAGGAAGTTATTGAAAGATATATGCGTTTTGATTCTGGTAGGGCCGTTGAGCCCAATAGGTTTATGGCAAAAAACGTGATAGCAGGAGTGACTTATACAACTAACTCCAGCGTAGGTGATATTCCATTTGATACGTCAGTGTATATTGCGCCTGTCAGGCCCTACGTCCTGAAAGTAGCGGATCTTAATCTTTATGTTGATACAGCCGCTTATGACGATGATTACGCGGCGGTGGATGTTTATTACTGGTCGCCGAAGGACAACCTGCGCTTTCTAGTCAGTTTGGGGTTTGATGAACTGCTGCCTGTTCCTGGTGAGGGTGAAATTTTTCAAACCAGTTTTTCGCGTGATAGGTCTAGTTATGTTAGGCGGGGAGTGAAATTTGGGATAGTGACCAACAGGAATACCCCAGGTGTGAATATACCCGTTGTCGGAATTTACAGGTGGCACCCTGCGGGAGGTAATAATATTGTCAGGTTTGATCAAGTTTCAACTATCATGCGCGCTGTCTGGATGTCTACTACGGTCTCTTTGCAATACGACGGAGATTCCAGAAGTAAGTGGCGCCTATGGGATAACTATGGGTGCGAGCAAGTTTTCTGGTTACAGTCGCGGGAAAATGAATATTCTCTTGAGCTAAGGGATGGCTAAGGCTTGCGTTCAGGTATCAATACGTTGCGTCACTGATCGATGATAGAGCCAGGGTTACGTTGCTAGCGGAATGTTGAAGGTCGAGGTGCGTATACATGAATCTTTATTCCAATGCTTTCAATTTTTCTTCGTATGTTAGTGGCTCGGTTGATGTGCGCACGGGACAGTATGGTATGCGAATTTGCCTGGCTACCTTGTTTTCAAAAGGACCGTTGGAGGCGAGTAGAGCTATTACTTTGTCGTTCTCGATGTTTAGGCAGGACGAAAGAGGAGGCGTTGGCCCCGGATGGGGTTTAAGTAATACCGAGTTTGACGTGAGCAGCTTCAAACTCAACTTGCTGAGTGGCGAGCAATATAAAACAGATGGGCTGCCACCCGTTGGAGGCGCATTGCTGATAAGGGATCGTAAGTTAAAGAATTTAGTGGTCAAGCGTCCCGATCCGAGCACACTGCATGTAATTTACCAAGATGGCATCGTTGAGATTTTGCAGCGTACCGGCTCGACCGTGCCGTACCGAATTGTTGCCATGCTGTTCGAAAATGGTGAACGGTTGACCTTCTCCTACGGTACGGCAGGTTTTCTGGAGCGCATCCTTAGCCACGAGCAAGAGGAGCTGCTTGTACTGACGTACTCTGGCGGGCGTTTGTCAGCGGCAGATACACGGATTGATGGTGCACGTTATGCCCGTATTGGCTTCGCCTATACAAACAGTCGTCTGACATCGGTGACTGCCCCTTACGACCGCAGTGAATCGCCGGGTACCGCTGCTTATACGTTTGTCTACAGAGCGGCGTTTCGCAACGGCCTGGTGCCGCTCATGCGGGTGCGGAGTCCGATGGGCGGTGACGAATTGATTACCTACGCCGAGAACGGTCATCAGTACGCCAATAACCGATACATTCCCCGGGTTGTCAGCTGGGTGCGCACACCCGCTAGCGCTCAGCCTGCCATGTCTCGAACCTATGTCTATAGCTCGGGCAAGAATTTCACCGGCTATCCATATACAGGCGGTTTCCGCGAGGATGAGGACAACCTTTATCTGGTGGGGAGCGCCTACGACTACTGGACAGAGGAGACTAGCAGGGGGATCAGTAGTGAAGTGCTGAGTGTCACACGTACGACCTATAACAAATTCCATCTGCTGACCGAGGAGCAAGTCCTGCGCGAAGGTACCCGGGCTACCACTACCTTTGCTTACAATATCGTCCCCGGGCTCTTTCCTGCGCAGCCAGCCAATCTGCACATTCCCAAAACCGTTACCAAGCGCTTTGAATGGGGCGCAGGCGGTCCGCCAAGGGAGGAGATTGAACATATTACAACCGATGACTACGGCAACGAACTCAGCCGTACTGCAGCGTCCGGGGTGCGCACCGAATACAGTTATTACCCGATAGATGGCGAGCCTGGAAAGTGTCCAGCCGATCCCCACGCGCTGTTCCAGCGCTATGTCAAGCAAGAGCGGCTTATCCCTGCAGGGGGCGCACTGGCCCCTCGACTCACGGAGTACACCCACACCCGAATACCGCAGACCGGCAGCAGTTACTTTGTCTTGCAGGCGTCGAGCATCTCGAACGGCGTGGACAGCACGCTGCAGACTTATTATGAAGCCCCAGTGGCGCTGGCTGGCCGCTTGAAAAGTATGACCAACACTATTGATGGCCTCTCGTTGGCCAGTGAGTTCAGTTACAGCATTACAGGCGACAACATCGTCGAAACCCGACGTCAGCATGGGCGGGAGGGGCAGTGGCTGGAATCGGTACGCACCCTCTCGCTGGTCAATCGTCGCCTGCTGTCGATGACCCGAGACGGCGGCAGTGCCCTGGCGCTGGCGTTCGACGTCAGTGGACGTCTGGTGGCGGAAACGGTATCACCCGGCAAGCTGCAGCAAGCGGAGCGGCGTTACGCTTATCACTTTGCGACACAAACTCGGCGTGCTCATTTGATCAGCACCGATGCTCAGGGCAACCAGTCGATCACCTATTTCGATGGTCTGGGACGCCGCGTATCTGAAGCCCAACTGATGAGCGATGGCCTGGAGCGTGCTACGGGTGCGTGGCTTTATAACGCGCAGGGCTGGATCCAGGAGACGGTCCAGATCGACTATCTGACCGACGGGCCACGGTCGCTGAAAAGTACTCACACCTATAATCGCTGGGGCAATGCAAGTCGCGTGACACAGGCTGATGGGACTGTGGTGATCGATGAGTACGACCCGCAGCTGAATCTGAAAATAGAGGGTGTTGAAGGGGGAGCGCGGTTAAGAACCTGGTTCAACGACCACAATCAGCCGATCAAGGTGGAGCGTCTCGACACGGCCGATAACAGTGTTGAAGTGGAATCGCGCACCTACGATGGCTTGGGGCGCTGCCTGTCCGTACTGGATATCAGCAACAACCTCACCGAATTCACCTATGACCCGCACAGCCGGGTTCTGACGACTCTCCAGAAACCGGCGGATGGCACCCCGCCACGGTTGCGCCGGAACGATTACGCGCCTGGCACCAGCGGTGAAAAGCTCAGCGCGTTGTCTGTGGATGGCAAGCGGTTGGGCGCCCGCAATTACGATAGCCTGGGCCGGATGACCAGCCAGATACGCGGGATGGGGCAGCCTACAACCTGGGAATATGAGGCGGGCTGGATCGAGCCTGTCGTCAGGCTTTCTCCGGGTGGCGGTCGTCAGATCCTGACGTACGACAAAGAGTTGGACTCACCTACTCGTATTGAAACGACAGGGCATCCTGTTATCACCTACCGGCACGACCCGGTTTCCGGAGCGGTCATCCACGCCGAGACCGGTGGCTTGATCCACAAAGTGTTCAACGGTGCGAACGGCTATCCGGAGAAGGAGATTCAGACGGCCAATGGTAAGTCCTTGACCACACTGTATGGCTACTCCCCCGGCGGGCGCTTGCTGTATCAAACCGCTGCCGACGGTCAGCGCAGCCAGCTTGAATATGATGAGTTTGGACGTTTCCAGCGGATGACCACTGCCACCCTGGTGATCGAGCAGGGCTACGATACGTTTGGCCGGCCCCAAACACTGACCACCGCCCATGGAAGTACGCGGGTGGTCACCCGGATCGCCTACGATTCACTAGGGCGGGAAGCCGAGCGCCGCTTCGAGCAAGGTGCTGCGCTCTTACAAGTGATGATTAGCACGTATCACCCCAACAATATGCTGGCGACGCGCTTTCTTCGGGATGCCAATAATCAACTGGTGATCGGCGAAACGTTCTCCTACGACGCTTATCTGCGGTTGACGAACTATCGCTGCGAGGGTCTTGAACAACCTCAGGATCACCGGGGACGTCGTATCGTCGGGCAGGATTTTGGTTTTGACAGCCTCGATAACATCATCCATGTGGTGACCTCCTTTTCCGACGGTACGCAAGATACCTGCGAGCGCTTTTTTACTGGTACCGACCCGACCCAGCTGACCCGTGTGACTCACACCCACCCGGTGCAGGATTTCACTCTGACCTATGATGCGGCGGGTAACGTCCAGGCGGGGCCTTCAGGCCACGTGTACCGATTCAATGCATTAGAGCAACTGGTCGAGGTCCGGGCCGGCGCCTTCACCTACAGCTACCAGTACGATGCCGAGGCTCGTCAGGTACTTGCCTCTCGAGACACGGAGACGCCAGTGATGCTGGCTTATTCCGGCGAGCGTCTCGACACCTTGGTTGAAGGCGACAAAACGATCCGTTATCACACGGGTGAAGATCAGGTCGTTGCGCGCACTGGCGGTGTGGAGGGGCAGCAACTGCATGTCAACGATGCCAGCGGCAGTGTGCGCGGCCTATCGGCGCCGGGGCAGGCACATATACGGCGACACTACACACCTTACGGCGACGCTCACATCGACCTCAATGACGGCAAACCCCGAACCCTGGCCGACCTGCAATTCCCGGCGTTCAATGGCCAGCGCCTGGATGCGGCGGTCAACCTCTACTTCTTGGGCAATGGTGAGCGTGCGTACGATCCTGACCTGATGGTTTTTTTGCAAGCCGACCCGCTGAGCCCTTTTGATGAGGGCGGGCTCAACAGTTACGCCTACTGTGCGGGTAACCCGATCAATATGCTGGACCCCAGCGGGTTGTTCCCGACTTGGTTGAGATGGGTGTTGGCGGGCGCGGCGTTAGCGCTGGGTGGAGTGGCGCTGGTGAGTGCGGTGGTAGGCATCGCGGCTGTTGGTCTGGCGGCGGCTACCACCGCACAATTAGTGAGTGCTGCCGGAACGGCGATGGGTTTTGTTGGCAGCACATTAGGTGTGACCGCATTGACTATAGATGCAGTGGATAAGGCGAACGGGTGGGACCGGTCCAGTGCCATCCAGGCGCTGGGGTGGGCCTCTTTCGCTTTCTCGATAGCAGCCATGGGGGTGAGCGTCTACAGCTCCTGGAATGCTGCCAGCTCGGCGTATGGAGCGGCGAAGGCGGGGGCAATGCGCTCGATGGTGATCGATGCCCGCATGAGTGCGGGCTTGAGAGCTGCGACCAAGGTGATGACCGGCCGGACCTTTAAATTTGGTTCGGCCAAGGCGCCGACCGCCGCCAGTAAAGCCTTCGGGTCGTTGCGGGCGGGCATCAGAATGATCAACTTAATGCGCTCCTTAACGGCGCGTTACAACGCCTTGGATGCATACTTCGATGAGCCTGATGACGCCTCATCGCCCCAAGGGCACGAGGAGCAGCCGCAACCACAGCCGGAACTGGCGAGACTCACCGACATGCAGGACAGCGTCAGCCGTTATTACCAGACGTTCAGGGATGACTGTACGCGCATCCGTAGGCCCATCTTGAGTGGGATGTACGCAGGCACGTCGTAAAGGTAGAGAAGGCGTTGGAAAAGAAATGTGGGAGGGGGCTCTACATAGCGGTGTGTCAGTTACGAATACACTGGCGAACACCCTGCCATCGGGACAAGCTCCTCCCACGCTCCTGCTGAGTCGCTGGAAATAGCATGCCAAACACAAAACCAAATGTGGGGGCTTGCCCTCGATAGCAGTCTGTCAGTTACTTATCAGTAGCTGACCCACTGCTATCGGGGCAAGCCCCCTCCCACATTTTTGATCGGGTTTGGGCTTAGGGACGTTTGCGTTCCACGGCCCGCAACAAGTGCGTGGGCGGCGTCTCGCAACTGATCTTGCGCCCCAGCAACGTCTCGATCGACGGCAGCTGATACGAATCATCCTCCCCGGCAAAGCTGATCGACACACCCGCAGCCCCGGCGCGGCCGGTACGGCCGATACGGTGTACGTAGTCGTCCGGCACTTCCGGCAGGGTGAAGTTGATCACGTGGCTGATGCCGTCGATGTGGATACCACGGCCCGCCACGTCGGTGGCCACCAGCACGCGGATCTTGCCTTCGCGAAAGCCTTCCAGGGTCTTGATGCGTTTGTGCTGCGGCACGTCGCCGGACAGTTGCGCGGCGTTGACGCCGTCACGCACCAGGCGCTCTTCGATGCGGCGCACTTCGTCCTTGCGGTTGGCAAATACCATTACCCGCTCCCAACCGTTGTCGTTGATCAGGTTATAGAGCAGTTTGTACTTGTCGGCACCGGCGACGGCATAGATGTGCTGCTCGACGTTTTCGCTGGCGACGTTGAGTGCTTCGATCTCGACGATGGACGGGTCGGTGGTCCACTGCTTGGCGAGGTTCATCACGTCTTCGGTGAAGGTCGCCGAGAACAGCAGGGTCTGACGCTCGCTTTTCGGCGGGGTCTGGCGAATGATCTGGCGCACTTGCGGGATGAAACCCATGTCGAGCATGCGGTCGGCTTCGTCCAGCACCATCACTTCGACCATGTCCAGGTGCACGTCGCCGCGCTGGTTGAAGTCCAGCAGGCGGCCTGGGGTGGCGACCAGGATGTCGCAGTGGCGGGCTTCGAGGTGCTTGAGCTGCTTGTCGAAGTCCATGCCGCCGACGAAGGTCATCACGTTGAGACCGGTGTACTTGGTCAGGTCGGCAGCGTCCTTGGCAATCTGCACCACCAGCTCCCGCGTCGGGGCGATGATCAGTGCACGCGGCTCACCCATGTAGCGCTCTTTGGGCGGCGGTGTCTGCAGCAGCTGGGTGATGATCGAGATCAGGAACGCGGCGGTCTTGCCGGTGCCGGTCTGGGCGCGGCCGATGGCGTCTTTGCCCGCCAGGGTGAAGCCCAGCACCTGCGCCTGGATCGGCGTGCAGTAGGGGAAGCCCAGGTCCTGGATGGCATGCATCAATTCTGGAGCCAGTTTGAAGTCGTGGAAGCGGGTCTTGCCTTCCTGGGGCTCGACGACGAAGTCTTCGAGTTTCCACGGCGTCACGGGCGGCTTGGGCGCGCGTTCGCGACGGGGTTTGGCAACGGGTGCGGCGACAGTCTCCGCGGGCTTTGCCGGTTCAGGCGGCGTCACCGGATGTGTTTTCGGTGAGGCGGCAGGTGCGGTCCGGTCGGGCCGAATACCGTCATTGCGGTTGCCGGGCTGGGGAGCGGGAGCACTGTGAACAGGCGCGAGCGGCTCAGCCTCGCTTTTGCCGAACATCTTCTTGAGTGCTTTGAGCACGGTCATCTCATTAATTGATTAAGGAATGTACGCCGGCCAGTGTAATGCAAGAATCGGGCGCGGCGTAGTGCGTCTGTCATACAACTACATAGAGTGGCGGTTCAGCGCAGGCGCTCGGCCAGCCAGGTGCCGATATCGCGTATCTCTTCGGGTAACACTTCGTGGCCCATTGGGTATTCCTGCCATGTCACGGTGACACTACGGTGCTTCAAATGCTCGTAGGCGCTGCGACCCATGGCGTTTTGCACCACGTCATCGTACTGGCCGTGCAGGCACAGGGTGGGGATGCGTTGCTGGCTGGCGGATAATTCCAGCTGATCGTCGAAGGTTGGCGCATAAGTGGAGAGGGCGATGACGCCGCCCAAAGGCCCCTGCCAAGTCTTGAATGCGGTGTGGAAAACCACCGCGCCGCCCTGGGAAAAGCCCGCAAGGAAAACCCGCGAAGCGTCTATTCCGGTTCTCTTCTGCACTTCTATCAAATCCGTGACCATTTTGGCCGACGCTTCCAGCTCCTCCAGGCTGATCGAGCGGGCCGGACTCATGGCCTTGATGTCGTACCAGCTCGGCATCTCGTAACCACCGTTGATCGTCACCGGGCGGCTGGGCGCCTGGGGCAATACGAAGCGCGTAGAAAGCAAGGTTTCCTGCAGCGCTTCGGCCACTGGCAGGAAATCGTAGCGATCAGCACCCAGGCCGTGCAGCCAGATCACACAGGCGTCGGCGGGCTTGGCGGGCTCAAGAATCAGGGGTTCGGTCATGTCTGCTCCATAAATGTGCGAGCGCTCCGATTGAGGGCGTCGGAACGGTGCGCGACGGATTGATCTGTTAAGAGAATGTCGCAAGGTTGAATCTTTTTCGGTTGACCATGGGCTGAAACGACGCGGCCAGCACTCTGGTACGGGGCTTGCTATGTGTAGCTCGATGTCAGGACTATCCGATGACGGTAACACTATCAGTGACTGCCGCTTGTGGGATAGCCACTGGAATTATCGCGACTGCCTCATGCCGCTTGACCCTATAAAAAGCCAACACGGGTCGATATCGCCTCATAAGGGTGCGCTGAGGTTGGAGCTTCGACACAACAAGAGCAACTGGAGGTTTGAATGAAGGTATTGAAATCCACCCTGGCCATCGTGACCGCGGCCGCTGTACTGGGTGTCAGTGGTTTTGCCCAGGCTGGCGCCACCCTGGATGCCGTGCAGAAGAAAGGCTTTGTGCAATGTGGCGTGAGTGACGGTTTGCCGGGTTTCTCGGTGCCGGATGCCAGCGGCAAGATCCTCGGGATCGACGCTGACGTGTGCCGCGCCGTCGCCGCCGCTGTTTTCGGTGACGCCACCAAAGTCAAATTCAGCCAGTTGAATGCCAAGGAGCGTTTCACCGCGCTTCAGTCCGGCGAAGTCGACATCCTGTCGCGCAACACCACCATGACCAGTTCCCGCGATGCGGGCATGGGCCTGAAATTCCCGGGCTTCATCACTTACTATGACGGCATCGGCTTTCTGGTAAACAACAAGCTGGGCGTGAAAAGCGCCAAGGAACTGGACGGTGCAACCATCTGCATCCAGGCCGGTACCACCACTGAGCTGAACGTTTCGGACTACTTCCGCGGCAACAACCTCAAGTACACCCCGATCACCTTCGACACCTCCGACGAAAGCGCCAAGTCGCTGGAATCCGGTCGTTGCGACGTGCTGACCTCCGACAAATCCCAGCTGTTCGCCCAGCGCAGCAAGCTGGCCTCGCCGAAGGACTACGTGGTACTGCCGGAAACCATCTCCAAGGAGCCGCTGGGCCCGGTCGTGCGTAACGGCGACGACGAGTGGCTGGCCATCGTGCGCTGGGTAGGCTACGCCATGCTCAACGCTGAAGAGGCCGGTATCACCTCGAAAAACGTCGAAGCTGAAGCCAAGTCCACCAAGAACCCGGACGTTGCACGTCTGCTTGGTGCCGACGGCGAATACGGCAAGGATCTCAAGGTCAAGAAAGACTGGGTGGTACAGATCGTCAAGCAGGTGGGTAACTACGGCGAAGTGTTCGAGCGCAACCTGGGCAAGAGCACCCCGCTGGAAATCGACCGTGGCCTGAATGCGCTGTGGAACAACGGCGGCATTCAATACGCACCCCCTGTGCGCTGATCGCTGATGGTTCTGTCACCCGGTGGGCCAACCGCCGGGTGATGTTCTGTTCCATTTTTTGCGGGGCACTTCATGCAAACTCAAATCGGCGCACCAAAGCAGAAGCTCAGCTTCAGCGATCCCAAAGTGCGTGCGTGGCTCTTCCAGATCATCACCATAGTGGCGGTGGTCTCGCTGGGCTGGTACCTCTTCAACAATACTCAGACCAACCTGCAACACCGGGGCATCACCTCGGGTTTCGACTTTCTTGAGCGCAGTGCCGGCTTCGGCATCGCGCAGCATTTGATCGATTACACCGAATCGGACAGCTATGCCCGCGTCTTTGTGATCGGCCTGCTCAACACCTTGCTGGTGACCGTGATCGGTGTGGTGCTGGCGACCCTGCTCGGCTTCATCATCGGCGTGGCACGCCTGTCGCCCAACTGGATGATCAACAAGCTTGCGACGGTGTACGTGGAGGTGTTCCGCAACATTCCGCCGCTGCTGCAGATCCTGTTCTGGTACTTCGCGGTGTTCCTGACCATGCCGGGGCCGCGCAACAGCCATAACTTCGGTGACACCTTTTTCGTCAGCAGCCGGGGCCTGAACATGCCGGCCGCGCTGGCCGCCGACGGGTTCTGGCCGTTCGTGGGCAGCGTCGTGGTGGCGATTGTCGCCATCGTGCTGATGACCCGCTGGGCCAATAAGCGCTTTGAAGCCACTGGCGTGCCGTTCCACAAGTTCTGGGCGGGCCTGGCGCTGCTCATCGTGATCCCGGCGCTGTGCGCGCTGATCTTCGGTGCGCCGCTGCACTGGGAAATGCCGAAGCTTTCAGGCTTCAACTTTGTCGGTGGCTGGGTGCTGATCCCGGAGCTGCTGGCGCTGACCCTGGCACTTACCGTCTACACCGCAGCGTTTATCGCCGAGATCGTGCGTTCGGGCATCAAGTCCGTCAGCCACGGCCAGACCGAAGCCGCACGTTCCCTGGGCCTGCGCCCCGGGCCGACGTTGCGCAAGGTCATCATCCCGCAAGCGTTGCGGGTGATCATTCCGCCGCTGACCAGCCAATACCTGAACCTGGCGAAGAACTCGTCGCTGGCCGCCGGTATCGGTTACCCGGAAATGGTTTCGCTGTTTGCCGGCACGGTGCTCAACCAGACCGGCCAGGCCATCGAAGTCATTGCCATCACCATGAGCGTGTACCTGGCGATCAGCATCAGCATTTCGCTGCTGATGAACTGGTACAACAAGCGCATTGCGCTGATCGAGCGGTGAGGAAACCTGCATGAGTTCGCATACGTTCAAACCTGATATGCCGCCACCGAGCAAAGTCTTCGGGCCGATGGCATGGATGCGCGCCAACCTGTTTTCCAGCTGGCTCAATACCCTGCTGACATTGCTGGCGTTCTACCTGATCTACCTGGTCGTGCCGCCCATCCTGCACTGGGCCATCCTCGACGCCAACTGGGTCGGCACCACCCGCGCCGACTGCACCAAGGAAGGCGCCTGCTGGGTGTTCATCCAGCAGCGCTTCGGCCAGTTCATGTACGGCTACTACCCCGGCGACCTGCGCTGGCGCGTGGACCTGACCGTGTGGCTGGCCATCGTCGGCGTGGCGCCGTTGTTCATCTCGCGCTTCCCGCGCAAGGCGATCTATGGCCTGAGCTTTCTGGTGCTGTACCCGATCATCGCGTTTTTCCTGCTGCACGGCGGGATCTTCGGCCTGGCCAACGTGGCCACCAGTCAATGGGGCGGCCTGATGCTGACCCTGGTGATCGCCACCGTCGGCATCGCCGGCGCCTTGCCCCTGGGCATCGTGCTGGCGTTGGGGCGGCGTTCGAACATGCCGGCGATTCGGGTGGTCTGCGTGACCTTCATCGAATTCTGGCGCGGCGTGCCGTTGATCACGGTGCTGTTCATGTCCTCGGTGATGCTGCCGTTGTTCCTGCCCGAAGGCATGAACTTCGACAAGCTGCTGCGGGCGCTGATCGGCGTGATCCTGTTCCAGTCGGCCTATGTGGCCGAAGTGGTGCGCGGTGGGTTGCAGGCCATTCCCAAAGGCCAGTACGAAGCAGCGGCCGCGATGGGCCTGGGTTACTGGCGCAGCATGGGCCTGGTGATTCTGCCGCAAGCCTTGAAGATGGTGATCCCCGGGATCGTCAACACCTTCATCGCCCTGTTCAAGGACACCAGCCTTGTGATCATCATCGGCCTGTTCGACCTGCTCAACAGCGTCAAGCAAGCCGCCGCCGACCCCAAATGGCTGGGCATGGCCACCGAAGGCTACGTGTTCGCCGCCCTGGTGTTCTGGATTTTCTGTTTTGGTATGTCGCGCTATTCCATGCATCTGGAACGCAAGCTCGACACAGGCCACAAGCGTTAGGAGTTCTTTTTATGAGCGAAGCAATCAAACAGCCTGTGAGCCCTGAAGGCATTATCCAGATGCAGGGCGTCAACAAGTGGTACGGCCAGTTCCACGTGTTGAAAGACATCAACCTCAACGTCAAGCAGGGCGAGCGCATTGTGTTGTGCGGCCCTTCGGGTTCGGGCAAGTCCACCACCATCCGCTGCCTCAACCGTCTGGAAGAGCACCAGCAGGGCCGCATCGTGGTCGATGGCGTGGAGTTGACCAACGATCTCAAGCAGATCGAGGCGATCCGCCGTGAAGTCGGCATGGTGTTCCAGCACTTCAACCTGTTCCCGCACCTGACCATCCTGCAGAACTGCACGCTGGCACCGATGTGGGTACGCAAGATGCCCAAGCGCAAGGCCGAAGAAATTGCCATGCATTACCTTGAGCGCGTGCGTATTCCGGAGCAGGCCCACAAGTTTCCGGGGCAACTGTCCGGTGGCCAGCAACAGCGCGTGGCCATTGCCCGTGCGCTGTGCATGAAGCCCAAAATCATGCTGTTCGACGAGCCGACTTCGGCCCTCGACCCGGAAATGGTGAAAGAGGTTCTCGACACCATGATCGGCCTGGCCGAAGACGGCATGACCATGTTGTGCGTGACCCACGAAATGGGCTTTGCCCGCACCGTGGCCAACCGCGTGATCTTCATGGACAAGGGCGAAATCGTGGAGCAGGCGGCGCCGAATGACTTCTTCGACAACCCGCAGAATGAGCGGACCAAGTTGTTCCTGAGCCAGATCCTGCATTGATCGATGTTTGAACAATAAACCCGGCCTTGGTGCCGGGTTTATTGTTTGCAGGATCAGAAGGCTTTGAGGGCTTCCTGCGTTTCGTTGTTGATGGTGTGGGTGAAGGCGTTACGCAGGTCTGCGCCCTCGGCCAGCGCCCTGGCGTCGTCGAGCAAGTGCGGGTGATGGTCCAGCAGGCGCATCAGCACCATCAGCGGTTTGGGCGGCGTTATTTCGCCGCGTTCGTAGCGGGAAAATGCGTTGTGCCCGCCGCCGGACAGCCATTGCACGGTTTCTTTCTGCGTGAGCTGCAGCTTGCGGCGAATACGCTTGAGTTCGGCGCCCATCATCTGCCGGGCGGCGTGGAGCAGTTCATCACCTGCCTTGGCATGGCGTTCGCTGCTGTCGGGATCGTACATGCCGTCCTCGCACACCTGGCATTCCCAGCCTGAAAGGTCATCAATGCGCCGCTCCATCCCTTTTATGCGCAGGGTTTCGCTGCGACCTTCAAAGCGTGTCATGGCGTCGGGGGCACCACAGATACAGCATTGTTGGGTTTTCATGGGTTCATCCCTTTGAAGGAGATCACCGGAGGATTACTGCCGGAGCAGTAAGTCACCTTGATGTAAATCTCCAGACCATGTGAGTGGATGTGGTAGACGTCTTGCCAGACCCGATGATCGGCGTAGGTGGTCATCGACTTGTACAACATCCGGTTTTTGAGTTCGTAAACGATCGCCTGCATCTCGCTGATATCGAGGTCGAGAGCCTTTCCCGTTTCCTTGGCCGCACGGGTGAATGCTCGTGCTCCCAGCCGCCTGACATCCGCCTTGATCACCGCCAGATCGTAATGAGGTGTGTACTTTTCCATAAGACACCTGAGTCCAATAATTACCCTTTAAGGGTAATTTTACCAATCGAAAATACTGCTCGTTTTCCTGCTTAGGAACCCTAGTGCGTTGCCTTTGTAGGCCGCTCCGAATAGGCTGTAGGAAAATTCATCCTATGATTGGACGAAAGCCTAAAATCCATGACAGACATCGCACCACTGATCAAACGTTCCCTGGTTGACCAGGCCCTTGAGCAACTGCGCCTGCGCATTGCCCAGGGCGTGTGGGCCATCGGCGAGCGGCTGCCCACCGAGCCTGAGTTGTCCGCCGAGCTGGGCATCAGCCGTAATACCGTGCGTGAAGCCATGCGGGTGTTGGCGTTTTCCGGGCTGATCGATATTCGCCAGGGCGACGGCAGTTACTTGCGTTCGATCACCGATCCACTGGGGACGATGCGGGCGTTGTCCCATTGCACCCTGGAGCAGGCGCAGGAGACCCGCGCGATTCTGGAGGTGGAGGCCATCGGGCTCGCGGCGCTGCGGCGTACCGATGACGATCTGCACCGGCTGCGCGAAGCGCTCACTGCCAGCGCCGAGCTGTTTCAAGGTGACCTTGAGGCCTATATCAGCGCCGACCTGCTGTTCCATCAACAGCTGGTGGATGCGGCGCACAACCCGGCCTTGAGTGAGCTGTACCAGTACTTTTCGGCCATCGTCGGCGCTCAGTTGCGCCAGACCCTGAACACCTCGCCACGACGCCAGGCGGTCTTCGACCTGCACGGCGCCCTGCTCGATGCGGTGGAACAACACGACCCGCAACGCGCCAAATCCCTCTGCCGGCAGTTGATCAATGAACCTTGAAACCAAACCTGTGCCCGACCTGGAAGAACTGTTGATTGACGCCGAAGCGGACGACGAGGCCGTGCAACAGGCGCATCCGACCGTCACGCGTCCCTTGCTGTTGCTGCTGGGCCTGGTGCTGGTGGCGCTGAACCTGCGACCGGCGTTATCGAGCCTGTCGCCGTTGCTGGCCGAGATATCTGGCAACCTGGGGTTATCGGCGGCCAAGGCCGGGCTGCTGACGACATTGCCGGTGCTGTGCCTGGGGCTGTTCGCGCCCACGGCGCCGATCCTGGCGCGGCGCTTTGGTGCCGAGCGTGTGGTGCTCGGCATCCTGCTGACCCTGGCCGGCGGGATCATCCTGCGCAGTTCGTTCGGCGAAGTGGGGTTGTTTGCCGGCAGCCTGATTGCCGGGGCCAGTATCGGCATCATCGGCGTGTTGCTGCCCGGCATCGTCAAGCGTGATTTCGCCCGGCAGGCCGGCGCCATGACGGGTGTCTACACCATGGCATTGTGCTTGGGGGCCGCACTGGCTGCCGGTGCCACTGTGCCGTTGACCCGTTACTTCGGCGACAGCTGGCAGATTGGCCTGGGTTTCTGGATCGTGCCGGCGCTGGTGGCGGCGCTGTTCTGGCTGCCGCAGCTCGGGCACAAACACGGCACCCACCGAGTTGCCTACCGAGTCAAAGGCCTGCTGCGCGACCCGCTGGCCTGGCAGGTGACCCTGTACATGGGCCTGCAATCCTCCCTGGCCTACATCGTGTTCGGCTGGTTGCCGTCGATCCTCATCGGTCGCGGCCTGAGCGCCACCGAGGCCGGGCTGGCGCTGTCCGGCTCGATCATCGTGCAGTTGCTCAGTTCCCTGGCCGCGCCATGGCTGGCCACACGGGGCAAGGATCAGCGGCTGGCGATCGTGGTGGTGATGCTGCTCACACTGGGCGGTCTGTTCGGTTGCCTGTATGCACCGCTCGATGGCCTGTGGGGCTGGGCGATTGTGCTGGGCCTGGGCCAGGGCGGCACCTTCAGCCTGGCGCTGACCCTGATCGTGCTGCGCTCCCGGGATTCCCATGTGGCCGCCAACTTGTCGAGCATGGCCCAGGGCATTGGCTACACCCTGGCCTCGATGGGCCCGTTTGCGGTCGGCCTGGTGCATGACTGGACCGGTGGCTGGACGGCGATCGGCTGGATCTTCGCCGTGATCGGCCTCGGCGCGATTATCGCCGGCCTCGGCGCCGGTCGCGCACGCTACGTCAATGTCACCAGCGAGAAAGTCTAGAGATAGACGATCTCGACGGTGCCGGACCCATTGAGGCGCACGATGTCACGTAGATCCAGGCTTTGCAGCGGTGCCAGGTAGGTCTTGATGCGCAGCGTGCCGGTCAGGGTCTGCATGGCGACCGGCCCGGTGCTCACGCCGCTCTTGTCGGTAAAGCCCAGCAGGCTGTTGGCGGCCATGGGGATTTGCCGCGCGGTGGCCGTGCTCCACGCCACGCCATCGCTGGTGGAGTCGGTGCGGTACAGCGTGGGAAGGCTGTCGGCGCTGAACTCTGCCGGATCAATGGTCAGGTAAAAACGCCCGATTTTGTTGCCGCTGGCATCCAGGTCCAGGCCATAGGCGGTTTCGTCGGTGCCGCCGGTGGCCGAGCCGTCGCGGTTGTCTTTCATGCGCAGGGCGAAGCGAATCGGCGCATCGCAGGTCACGCTCAGGCGCAGGGTGCGGGTGGGCAGCGGGGTGTCCGTGGTGGCGTTGAGGTCCTTGGCATACAACGTGGCGTAGTCCACCACGCCGTGGTCGGATAACGTCGGCAGGCAGGCGATGGGCGCAAAGTGCGCGCGCAGCGTCAGTTCCCGATAACGTGCGCTGCGGGGGCCGTGGAAGGTGCCGGAGACTTCCCAGGTGGCGGCGTCCTGCACGTGTGTCGCTGCGCTGTCGGCCCAGGCGCGCAGGGTCAGTTGCAGCGACAGGGTTTTTCCGGTGAGCACCGCACCCTGTTCGACCGGCGCGATGCCATGGCCGGCGCGCCACTCCAGCGCGCTGCCGGTGGACACGGGCGCCTGGCCCGCAGCTGGCAGCGTACCCAATTCCACGGCGCGGCCGTCCAGGACGGCGTTGCCCACCTCGATGGCATAGCTGCCGTGCTCGGTAAACAGCAGGCGGTGCGCGCTGTTGGCCGGTGCGCGGTAGAACAGGCTGAGGTCCTGGACCTGCGCGCAATTGATCGTCAGGCTCAAGCGCCGCTCGCCAAGCAGACGTTGGGCCGCGCTGTCATTTTGCGCAAGGCGGTTCATCCAGCCGAAATCCACCTGCGGTTCGCTGATGCCCAGTTGGCATTCGTCCTGGGCCTGAGCGGTAGCGGCAAACCCGAGCAATAGCCCCAGGCTCAGTTGACGCAAACAGGTGACAAGGGGCATGGCGATAGTCCTCATGGGAGGTTGCACCGGGCAGGCGCGGTTTCGAAGTACACCGAGGGGTCGGCTGCTTGCGCCAGTTCGTAGCGCAGCTCGCAGCGTCCACCTTGCGGCGTGGTTATCCACAGCGTGGGTTGATCCAGCACGTTGGGCAGAAACACCTGGCTGCCTTCCTGGACCAAGGTAATGAATTCACCGCTACCGCTGCTGACGGACGCGCCGGCAGGCAACGCTTGGCCTCGGTCGGTGCTGACGGTGAGCAGCACGCGGCGAGTCAGGCCGACGCCGAATTCGACCCGGTCCACCGCGCCGCGCCCGGCCGAGATCATCGCCAGGCCGTTGTTGATATCGGCATTGCGCGGCAGCGAGCGGGTCTGGACTTCCACCGGGCTGCGGCCATAAGCGGCCACGTGCGGCACCACGGCCTGGCCTTGCCAGTCGGTCCAGACCGGGCCGCTGGGGGTGCTGAGCTTGATACCGCTGATCTCGCCCACAGACACCAGGGCAAAGGTGTCGCGCACCGAGTAGGGGGAAAACGTCACGCCGTCACCGTGCAGCACCACGGCGCCGCGAGCGCCACCCTGGTAGCTCGAACGCTCGGCATCGGAGCGGCTGTAGCTCAGATCGAGCTGGCTGTAGCGCGGCAGCGCCGAGATGCCCAGGGTGCTTTGCACTTGATGGTCGCGGCTGTCGTGTTCGGCGCTGACGCGGTAGCTGAGCTGGTCGTCGATCTGTTCGGTCAGGCCCAGGCCGGTGCGATTTTCACCGCCTGAGTTGCGCACCCAACTGCGCAGCCGGCGATTCTCGCCCAGCGGTACGCTGAGGGTGAGATAGAGCGCGTTGTCCTGTTGCTGGCTGCCGCTCATTTGCCACTCGGCGCTGGCTGACACAGACACCGCGCGCAGGCTTGTGCCCCAGGACGCCAACGCGCGGCTGCTGCTTTTCCCGCTAAAGTTGGTCGAACGCGAAGCCCCGGCGCTGAACGCACCCAGCAGCGGATGTGACCATCCCAGGTTGAGGCTTTGCTGGTCGCGATAGCGTGCGTTGTGATGGCGGTCATCAGCCTCATAGCTGCTTTCTTCGAGTTCGCGATAACCGATGCTGCGCCAGGAATTGGCGGCGCTGATCGACCACTGTTCCCCCAGGCGCTGTGACCAGGAAAGATCGGTCTGTACGCCGGACACTGTTTCCAGCGCCTGGGTATTGGAGACTTGCGTGGCCAGTTGAACCTGACTGTCCAACCATGGCATCCAGCCGAGGCTGGCGCCCACCGAGCGGTATTCGCTGGCCGCCATCACGCCGCTGCCCAGCGTCAATTGCGGATGCAGAGAGCCGGTCCAACCGGCGCTGACCACCCAGGGATCATCGCCCTTGGCGTCGCCGACAGTGCGCACCCGGCCTGCCGCCAATGAATAACCCGGCGCTGGCAAGCCCAGGCCGAGCATGGCGGCCGGTACGCTGAAGCGCCGTTCACCGCCGACACTTTCCTTGACCGTGACTTCGACGTCCGAGCGCGTGTTCAAGCGGCGCACATCGGTCAAGGCAAAGGGGCCGGCGGGCACCACGGTGGAGTGAATCAGGACGCCGTTCTGGCGTACTTCAACCTGTGCCGGGCTGTTGGCGATGCCCTGGATCAGCGCACCCTGGCCCTGTTCCTGTAGAGCATGCTCGGTGAGCACCTGGACGCCGGTGATCTGCGCGCCGGACAGCACCGGGTTGTAGAGGTTGATCTGCCCGGCCTGCAGCACCGCCTGCTGGTTGGCAAACGTGCGTTGGGCATAGGCTTGCAGATGGGTGCTGCGCGACAGGCCGTCCTGCCAGGTCTGCACCTGGCGGCTGCGCACGATCCAATCGCCGGCATTGAATCCCACTTCGGTGTTGGCCGAGCCAAACCGGCTGGCGTCATCGCCGAAGCGGTTGTAGAACCCGCTGAAGTCGTAATTGAGCAGCCCGCCGAACCCGCCGGTTTCATAGCCCGAGGTATCCTGCTGCGCGGGACGCAGGGCCTCGGTGGGCACCACCAGCGATACCGTCAGCATTGCCGGGTCCGGCTCCACCAGGCTCTGGGGATACCGCGCGATAAAATCGTGACAGCCCGGCGTTTCACTGGGCATCACCAGGTTGGCGGCGTCCAGCAAGGCGCGGTCGAAGCACAGATTGCCCTGCTGATCGAAATTCACTTCGTGCCGACCACGTGGCTGGCCGTTGACGCGCAGGTTGACGCTGTGCCCGCCGGCGGCGAAACGCGGGGCGGCCAGCAACAGGCTGGCCAACTGCGGGTCGATGCCGCGCTGGTGCAGGGTCTGGACGTCGAAACCTGAGGTGTCGGCCCGGGCAACGCCCGGCACCAGCGCGCACAGCAGAGCCATCAGCGCCAAGGTGGGGGTGGCCTGGGTCGCGGGCACGGCTGCGCCGTCACGGTAACTCAATACTGTTCTCACGCAGGGTACTCAAGTCGTGACGATCAATGCGCCGTCAGTGGGTTATCCAGGCGGCGAGGTGCAGCTGGCCGCCTGCGATCGGCATCAGAGGACGATCGGTGCGTCGTAGGCCTTGACCGCAAATCCGTACACGGTGGCCGGCTGCAGCCTGACGGTGGTGGCCTGGCCACCGCTGGCCGGCACGCTCAAGGCTTCGCCCGGCAGCACGTAGGTGCGCGGCAGCATCGCCTTGCCATCGCCGGGCAATAGCAGCAGCTCCTGCGCCAGACGCACCACATACGGCGTGTCATTGCGCACCTGCAACTGGCCGGCGTGCAGGGCCCAGGTCAGGCCGGTCCACGGCGTGCGGTTGAGCGCCAGGCCCTTGGGGTGCACGATCACCGGCAAGTTCTGGCGCACGGTCACGCCCACGCGGGCATGCCCGGCGGCAATGGCTGCGCGGCCCTGGGGCATGCCTTCGAACACCGCGCGCTTGAGCCTTTGGGTGAGCAGCGGTTGCTGGTTTTGCAGAATGAAGCGCACCAGCTGGGATTTGGAGGCTTCGACCCGCGACAGCGGCGGCGTCACTACCAGCAGCGGCTCGGTGTCCTCGGGTATGTCCTGCAACGTGACATGCAGCAGCGCGAGCTGGCTGTCGGTGTTGGTAACCGACACCGCCGCTTCGCCATCGGCTTCATGCACGATGACCACGGAGGTGTCGGGCACCATGCCGTCGGCCATGGCTGGATTGCCGAGCATCAGCAGCAGGGCGGTCAGGCCGGCAGTGGTGTGTGAGCGTGTCGTCGTTATCACGGGTTTTCCAGGTGAGCGGGTCAGAGGTAGCGCAAGTCCAGGACAATGGAGCCGTCAAGCGGGACCTCCTGATCCAGGGTCAATTGCTGCGAAAAGTTGATGGCGGTGTCCACCTGAAGCTGGACGGTCAATTGGCTGACAAAGTCCGGTTGCCGGTCGCCTGCCGGCGCGAAGGCCATATAGGAACGGGGGTAGGCGTTGGGGTCCGGTGTCCAGCTTTCGCCGTTGCTGGTGGAGGCCAACACCTGCATGGGTTGTGCGTCGCCCACTGGGTTGCGATAGGACAACGCCACCGAGCCAAGGCGTTCAGTGGGGGCGTGGATGTTGCGGCCCAGCCCGTAGAAAAAATCCGGCGCCATCGAGGACTCCGCACGATTGTCCACGCCCACCAGCGCAAACAGCATCGGGCGAGCGCATTGCACGTGCAGTTCGAGCGTTCGGCTGGGCAGCACGGTGTACTCGTCGGGGTTGAGGCTATGCGAGGCAATCCTGCCGTGGTCAACCGAGCCGCCATTGGTCAGCTCGATATGGCAGGCATCCGGTATGACCCGGCCGGTCACCCTGAGGTCGACGGTTGAAGCCGCATGGACCTCGCCCAGGGGCGCGAGGCAGACGAGGGGAACCAGGTAGCGGATGAACCTGTTCAGCACCGGCACAGGTAGGCGCAGCCCATGCCCGTCAGTGTTCAAGGGATGGGCGGCCATGGTTACAGGTACTTCACTTCGAGCGTGGCGGAGCCGTCGATGGTGACCTCGTTGCTCAGGTCCAGGCCGTCGGCGCGGTTGATCACGGTCTGCACGCCCAGATCGAGGCGCAGATCCTTGACTGCCACAGGCTGGGTGTCGTCATCCATGGACGCTACGGACATGTACATGCCTGGCTCCCAGATATTTTCTCTGAACCAGGTGTTGCCTTGGTCATAGGAGCCGATGGGCTGCACCACTGTCCCGCCTTCCGCAACCGGATTGCGCAGGCTGAGGGAGTACCAGCCCAGCTTCTGACTATCGTTGACAAACCCCAGGCCGTAGCTCGACGTGGCACCCGACGCTGCACGGTTGTCGACCGAGTGCAAGGCGAACTGGATCGCAGCGTCGCAGCTGACCGCCATGCTCAGGGTGTGATTGCCAATGATGGTGTAGCTGTCCGGGTTCAGGTCCTTGGCGGAGATCTTGCCGTGGTCAATCACGCCACCCCCGGAAAAGCTGGGCGTACAGGCGCTGGGCACGATCAGGCCCTTGACGGTGAGGTCCACGTTGGAGGCGGCAAGGGTGGTGGCTGAGGCGAGCAGCAAGACGCTGCTGGCCAGGGCGGTCAGGCGGGTTTTCATGAAAAGCTCCTTAGAGGTAATTGACTTGTACGGTGGCGTGGCCGTCGATGGGGACTTCGTCGGTGAGCGTCAGGCTTTGGGCGGGTGCGATGTGGGTGATCAGACGGATTTGCGCGTCCAGCTCCCGGACCGCAATCGGCACGATGCCGTCGCTGCTGGCGACGGCGGTGAGCAAGGTATGGCTGAGCATCACGGAGGGCATCCAGGTCACGCCGCCATCCCTTGAGGTAATGGTGCGTACGGGAACGCCGTCGGCTACCGGCAGGTAAAGGCCGAGCCCGGCATCGCCGACTTTTTCATCGTTGGGCGTGGTGCCCAGACCATGCCAGCTGAAGTGGCTGGCGGCAGTGCCCGCGCGGTTGTCGAGGGTGTTGAGGGTAAAAAACGTTGGCCCGTCGCAGCGCACGCTCAGCCGCATGGTTTCTCTGGGCAGTTCGGTGTAGGTCTGGGTGTTGAGGTCCTTGACCGACACTTTGCCGAAGTCGACAGTGCCGGCGCCGGAAATCACTGGTGCGCAGGCGCTGGGCGTGATGGCGCCCTGGACAAGCAATTCGGTATGGCTGGCGGCGAATACGCTCGGGCAAAGCAGCAAGGCGCCCATCAAACCGGGTGCGAAAACCTTCATGGCGAATGAATCTCCTTGGGTGAAACGGGAGTGCGGGGTGTTGCAGGTACAGCAGCTCAACGGTGGCGCAAACGATCGATGGCCACTCTTCGACTCAAGGTCAGGCACGGCAGGCGCGACCCTTCGGCGACAGGGCCTGGTCATCGCAGCGTGTTCCATCGCTTGTGGTATCGAAACGCGTGCGGGGCTGCGCCCGGCCTGTGTGGGCGGGTGCCTGGCTCGGCGGCGTTTTCTGATGGTTGTTGGCGGTTGCCGGGGAGTGGCGAGCCGTCCCTCTATGGGGGTGGGCACACTGTAGCGAGCGGTTCGCGCAGGGGAAATACAACTAATACGACACGGGTGGCATAGGCAGGCCACGCTCAAAGAGGTGCTTTTTCGTAGTTGTTGTATCGGCATGGAGGCACTCAAAAGGTTATCTGTCTCTGGCCGATACCCCTCCAAAAGGATGTGGCAATCATCCTGCACAAGGCCTTCCAGGGCGATTGCATCAGTGTCACAGGTTGCCGCTGGATCAATAGCCATAACGAGGTAGTGATGGTTTCGCAGGAAGGTTCAACCGCAGGACCGAGCCGCAAACCAGATCCGCCTGTTGTCCCAACGCGTCATTGGCAGCACATGAATATCCTGGTGGTGGAGGACCACTCAGCCTACCGCCTGCTGTTGGGCTGGATGTTGCAGAAGCTGGGCCTGGGGCACGAGTTGGCTGCCGATGGGTTCATGGGACTGGAGGCGTTTACCCGCCGGCCCTTTGACTTGGTGATCTGCGATTGCCAGATGCCGTTCATGGATGGTTACAGCATGGCCAGCGCCATCCGCGAGCATGAGCGCGATCAGGCGTTGAACCGCGTACCGATCATTGCCTTGACCGCCAACCTGCAAAACGACAGCCCCCGGCGCTGTCACAAAGCGGGCATGGATGCCTGGTTGCTCAAACCACTGACGCTTGAACAACTGCACGCCGTGCTGATGCGCTGGTTGCCAGGCAGCGATGCTCCGCAAGCCGGCGAGCAGACTGCGCCAGTCGCGAGTTGGCCAACCCGTGACACGCTTGTCGCGACGTTTGGCAGCGACGTGATCGTCGATCAGTTACTGGAGGGTCTGCTGGTGGAGGCCTGGGAAGACTTGCGCGTCTTGCGCCATGCCTGTTCGGCCCAGGACGCCTCATTGGCTGCCGAGCGCCTGCATCGCCTGGTGGGGAGCCTGGCGTTTCTGGGCGGCAGCGACCTGGAATTCACCGCTGTTCAACTGATGGAGCAGGTCCGGTCTGGTGAGGTGGCTTCCCACACGGTGCAGATGGAGCTGTTCCAGGCACGCTTGCGCGTCTATCTCGACTATTTGGCCAGTATTTGAACCCGTGCCTGCGAGGGCTCTCAGTCCCCCTGCGAGCTGATTTTGGTTGTAGGCGTTTTCCTATTGTGTTGTAGGCAAAAAAATAGCCAGTACTGAACATTGGGCGTGGCTGCAAGTGACGCTTTGTTAGCTGTTGTTGATGATCGCTGGCGGAGGTATTTTGCGCGGATTCAAGTTGCCATCATTCGTGGGTACCTATGCTTCGAGTAATTATTGCTGACGATCACCCTATTGTTCGCGTCGGGCAAAGGGTCGTGATCGAGGCGAATGGAAGATGCAAAGTGGTCGGCGAGGCCGACGGTCCCGATCAGTTGCTTGACGTGTTGAGCAAAAACCCATGCGACGTGCTGGTCACGGACTTCGCCATGCCAGGCGGCCAGCAGGCCGATGGCTACGGTTTGTTGGGCCTGCTGCACCGCCAGTATCCGCAGGTGCCGGTGATTGTGGTGACGATGTTCGCCAGCATCGCCATCTTGCGTGCGGCTTTCTCCCATGGCGTTCGCGGCGTGGTCGCCAAGAGCGCGTCGGCCAAGGAGTTGCCCCAGGCGATCAAGGCCGTGTGTGCCGGCCAGACCTTCACCAGCGAATCCCTGCGCTTGCAGTTAGTGGAGTCGGGGGTGAGCGACCAGTCCGCGCAGCCCAGGTTGTCCGACAAAGAGCGCGAGGTGGTGCGCATGTTGGCCAGCGGCATGACCGTCAGCCAGATTGCGGCGCAGGTCAACCGCAGTATTTCCACGATCAGCAAGCAGAAAAGCACGGCCATGCAACGGTTGAGCATTTCCACCGATGTCGATCTGTTTGCTTATGCGCGCGATACGGGAATGGTGCCGTAGAAAGCAATGGCTTTCTCGTGTTGCGCGGACTATCGTTCGGCACCCCTGTTCATCCTGCGAAAACTGCCCATGAGTGATGCCCATAACGCCCTGATCACTGAGTTCTACAGCGCCTTTGAGCGCCTGGACGCCGAAGCCATGGCCGCCTGTTATACCCAGGACGTGCTGTTCAGCGATCCGGCCTTCGGCCAATTGCGCGGGCAGGATGCCGGCGACATGTGGCGGATGCTCACCACGCGGGCCAAGGATTTTTCCCTGACCTTTGACAACGTGCGCAGCGAGGGCAATGAGGGCAGCGCGCACTGGGTGGCGACCTACCTGTTCAGCGCGACCGGCAATACGGTGGTCAACGATATTCAAGCGCGCTTTGTGTTTCGTGACGGCAGGATCTGCGAGCACCACGACCATTTCGACCTGTGGCGCTGGTCGCGTCAGGCGTTGGGCACCAAGGGCCTGTTGCTGGGCTGGACGCCCCTGGTGAAAAACGCCGTACGCGCCCAGGCGCGCAAAGGTTTGAAGGCATTCCAGGCCGCTCGTTGATAAGCTGGGTGCCTCTGTACCGTGCCGAATCCCGTCGTGAACACGCCTGAATCCAAACCCTGGTTCGTCTACCTGGTACGCGCCGCCAATGGCTCGCTGTATTGCGGCATCAGCAATGACCCGGTGCGCCGGTTCGCCACGCATCAGAGCGGCAAGGGCGCGCGGTTCTTTCTTTCCAGCCCCGCCGTTGCGCTGGTGTACACCGAGCAATGCGCGAGCAAGGGCGAAGCGCTGCGCCAGGAACGCCTGATCAAGAAATTGAAGAAGAGCGCCAAGGAGTGCCTGGCGGCGAGCGGTCCATCACGCTGACTGATAGGTTCCCATCACGCCGCCCAGCTGTTTTGCGCGCTAAGCTGCGGGCTCATTCCTCAAGTAGACCCCTGCATGTCTGAACTCATCCTGCACCATTACCCGACGTCGCCGTTTGCGGAAAAAGCTCGGCTGCTGCTGGGCTTCAAAGGCTTGTCCTGGCATTCGGTACACATCTCGCCAGTGATGCCCAAGCCCGACCTGACGGCCTTGACCGGCGGCTACCGGAAAACCCCGGTGCTGCAGGTCGGCGCGGACATCTATTGCGACACCGCCTTGATCGCCCGGCGCCTGGAGCAGGAAAAATCTTCGCCGGCGCTGTTCCCCCTGGGCCAGGAAATGATCACCCAGACCTTCGCCACCTGGGCCGACAGCGTCGTGTTCGCTCACGCCGTCAGCCTGGTGTTCCAGCCCGAGTCGGTGGCGGTGCGGTTTGGCAAGTTGCCGCCGGAAGCGATCAAGGCGTTTATGGCCGACCGCGCCGCGCTGTTCAGCGGGGGCACGGCAAGCAAGCTGCCGGCCGAACTGGCCAAGCAGCAATGGCCGGCGATCATGGCGCGCCTGGAGCAACAGTTGCAGCGCGAACCGGGGGACTTTCTGTTTGGCGAACCGACGATTGCCGACTTTGCCCTGGCTCACTCGCTGTGGTTTCTCAAGGCCACCCCGGTGACCGCGCCGTTGGTGGATGCCTATCCGGCCGTGTTGGCGTGGCTGGGGCGCGTGCAGGGCTTTGGCCATGGCACCGCCAGCCCGATGACGGCGGAGCAGGCGTTGCAGATCGCCCGCGAGGCCACGCCTGCGGCTTTGCCGGATGAAGTGTTCGAGGACCTCAATGGCTTTACGGCCGGCCAGCAGGTCACGATTGCGGCGATTGACTACGGCGTCGATCCGGTGGCTGGAGAGCTGATGTTTGTCGGGCGCGAAGCCTTGATCCTGCGCCGCACCGACGAGCGCGCCGGCACGGTGCATGTGCATTTCCCACGCTTTGGTTTCCGCATTCAGGCGCAATAGCAAAAATATTTGCAAACAAGGGTGAGGTAAACCGCTCGCCCATCCGTGTAGTGCTTGAAACTGCGATCAATTCGCATTAACAGCGTTTTTACACGGATGCTCACAGCATGAAATCGACGGCGGGCGGTTGGGTCAAACAGTGGCTGGGAGCCTCGGTATTTTCAGTCTCGGCGCTGGCGTTGCTGCCCCTGGCCGTGGCACAGCCGCAGGAACAGCAAAGCGCCCAGTTCAACTTTGCCCTGGCGGCCAAACCACTGCCCCAGGCGCTGAGCGATTTCAGCCGGGTTACCGGAATCAGCGTGATCTATACCGACGAAGCGCCCTATGGCCTCAGCGCCCCGGCGCTCAACGGGCACATGAGCGCGACCCAGGCGCTGCAACGCCTGCTGGGCAATTCGGGCTTCACCTTCCGCCAGATCGACGCCCGTACCCTGGCGCTGGAACCGCAGCCCGCCGATGGCGCGGTCAATCTCGGTGCCACCACCATCAGCGCCGCCAGCCCTGGTCAGGACAGCACCAGCTATCAGCCGCCACCGACCAGCTCGGTGATGCGCTCGCGCGGCTTGCTGCTGGAAACCCCGCAAACCGTCAACGTGGTGCCCGCCCAGGTATTGCGCGATCAACAGCCGCGCAACCTGGACGATGCGCTGGGCAATGTCAGCGGTATCACCCAGTCCAACACCCTGGGCAGCACCCAGGACGCGGTGATGCTGCGCGGCTTTGGCGACAACCGCAATGGCTCGATCATGAAGGACGGCATGCCGGTGGTGCAGGGCCGCGCGTTGAACGCCACCGCCGACCGCGTGGAAGTGCTCAAGGGCCCGTCATCGCTGCTGTACGGCATCCAGGACCCGGGCGGCGTGGTCAACATCGTCAGCAAAAAGCCCGAGTTGGTGCAGTCCACTTCCCTGACTGCGCGCGGCTCCACGTTCGGCAGCGGCAAGAACGGCAGTGGCGGCAACCTCGATACCACCGGCCCGATAGGCGACAGCGGCCTGGCCTATCGCCTGATCGTCGACCATGAAGACGAAGACTATTGGCGCAACTACGGCACCCACCGCGAAACCCTGGTGGCGCCGTCGCTGGGCTGGTATGGCGACGCGACCCAAGTGGTGGTTGCCTATGAACACCGCGAGTTTCTGTCGCCGTTCGACCGTGGCACAGCCATCGACCCAAAAACCAATCACCCCCTGAACATCCCCGCGACCCGCCGCCTGGATGAGCCTTTCAACAACATGCAAGGCCGCTCCGACCTGTACCGCCTGACGGTCGATCACGACCTCAACGATGACTGGAAAGCCCACTTCGGCTACAGCTGGAACCGCGAAACCTACGACGCCAGCCAGGTGCGTGTGGTCAAGGTCAATACCAACGGCACCTTGACCCGCAGCATGGACGGCACCCAGGGCGCGCTGACCACCGACCGCTTCGCCACCGCCAGCCTTGAAGGCAAGGTCGACGTTGCCGGCATGCAGCACGACCTGGTGTTCGGGCTGGACGATGAATACCGCAAGATCTACCGCGCCGACCTGATCCGCCAGGCGCCACGCGGCAGCTTCAACTACAACGATCCGGTCTACGGCAACGAAGTCGCGGGCTCCAACGTCAGTGCGCCGGACAGCAACCAGACCGACCTGCTGCGCAGCGATTCGCTGTTCTTCCAGGATGCCATCCACCTGAACGACCAGTGGATCCTGGTGGGCGGTGCGCGCTACCAGATGTACGACCAATACGCCGGCAAGGGCGTGCCGTTCACCGCCAACACCGATGGCAACGGCCAGAAGTGGGTGCCGCGTGCCGGGCTGGTGTATCGCTACACCGATGAGCTGTCGTTCTACGGCAGCTACACCGAGTCGTTCAAACCCAACTCCACCATCGCGCCGCTGGCCAACAAAACCGTGCTCGATGGCAGCCTGCAGCCGGAAGAGTCCAAGGCCTGGGAGCTGGGCACCAAGTTCGACTTGCCGGGGCGTATCACCGCGAGCGCGGCGCTGTTCACCATCGACAAGCGCAACGTGCTGGTGCAGGTGGGCGAGGGGCTGACCTCGGTCTACAGCGTGGCGGGCAAGGTTCGTTCCCGTGGCCTGGAGCTGGATGCCAGCGGCCAGCTGAGCGACAAGTGGAGCCTGATCGGCAGTTACGCCTATACCGATGCCGAGGTCACCGAAGACCCGACCCTCAAGGGCAACCGCCTGCAGAACGTGGCAAAGAACACCGCCTCGTTGTCGGCCGTGTATGACTTCGGCAGCATCCTGGGCGGCGATCAATTGCGCGTCGGTGCCGGTGCGCGTTACGTGGGCGAGCGGGCAGGGGACGCGGCCAACAGCTTCGAACTGCCCAGCTACACCGTGGCCGATGTGTTCGCCAGCTATGACACCCGGCTCGACGGGCAGAAGGTCAAGTTCCAGCTCAACGTGAAGAACCTGTTCGACCGTACCTACTACACCTCGTCGGTGAACACGCAGTTTGTGTCCATTGGCGATGCGCGGCAGGTGTCGGTGTCCAGCACCCTTACCTTCTGACTGGATGTGCTTTTTTGTGGGAGAGGGCTTGCCCCGATGCCAGTCAGTTAAGAAGCAGCAGAAGCGAGAAGCATCTGTGGCGAGGGAGCTTGCTCCCGCTGGGCCGCGAAGCGGCCCCAAACAATGGGACTGCTGCGCAGTCCAGCGGGAGCAAGCTCCCTCGCCACAGGTTTGGTGTTCGCGTTAACCGACCGGCATTAGGGCTTGCCCCCTCCCACATTGGCACCTGAGCTGTTAGCGTTGCCGGCATTCGATGCCTACGGAAAACGCTACCGATGCACTTTGGAAGATGGTTACACAACGGCGCCCTGCTGGTTGGCTTGAGCTTTGTGCTGGGCGGCTGCGCCAGCGTTTCATCCACCTCTACCCCTGCGACGCTCGACAAGGTGCTGGCCGATCCTGCGTTGCACGGTGCCAGCGTCTCGCTGATGGTGCGCGACGCCCGCAGCGGCAGCACGCTCTACCAGCACAACCCAGGCACGCGCCTGGTGCCGGCTTCCAACCTCAAGCTGCTGACCACTGCGGCGGCCATGGATGTGCTGGGCCCGCAATACCGCTTCGCCACGCAACTGTTGAGCGACGGCATCCGCCAGGGCGATCGACTGACCGGTAATCTTTACCTGCGCGGCCTGGGCGACCCGACCATCCAGTACGCCGACTATCAAGCGCTGGCCGCGCAATTGGCCAGCCAGGGCGTGCGCCAGGTGCAGGGCGACCTGGTGTTCGACGACACCTGGTTCGACGCCGAACGCCTGGGTGTCGATTGGTCCCACGACGATGAAACCACCTACTACGGTGCGCAAATTTCCGCGCTGACGGTGTCGCCCAATTCAGATTTTGACGCAGGCAGCGTGCTGGTCACCGCCAAGGCGCCGGCGCGGGCGGGCTTGCCGGTGAGCGTCGACCTGTTCCCGCCCAGCGATTACCTGCAATTGAGTAATCATGCCGTCAGTGGGCCGGGCAACAGTTATGGGATCAACCGCCGGCATGGCACCAACCTGTTGCAGCTCAGTGGCGCGGTTACGCCCGGCAAGCAGAGCGAGCAACTGGTGAGCGTGTGGGAGCCCACGCAATGGGTGGCCAATCTGTTTGAACAGGCGCTGGCGCAACAGGGCATCAGGGTGCAGGGCCGTCGCGTGATGGGCGGGGCAAGCCCGGCCACGGCGACGCTGCTGGCCGAGCACCGTTCGGCGCCCTTGCAGGCGTTGATCACGCCGCTGCTCAAGCTTTCCAACAACAGCATGTCCGAAGCCTTGCTAAAGGCCATGGGGCGACAGACCGCCAACAGCGGCACGGCGGCGGCAGGCACAGTGGCGGTGGCGGGGTTCCTCAAGCGTCAGGGCCTGGATGCGGCGACGCTGAGCCAGGTGGACGGTTCCGGCCTGTCGCGCCGCAACCTGGTGTCGACGCAAACCCTCACCGACGTGCTGCTCGCCGCGAGCAAGCAACCGTGGTTCAACGCTTGGTACAGCGCACTGCCGATTGCCGGCAACAGCGATCGCATGAGCGGGGGCAGCTTGCGTTATCGCCTGCGCGGCACGCCGGCGCAAAACAATCTGCACGCCAAGACCGGCTCGATGAGCGGCGTGTCGTCCTTGAGCGGTTATGTCACCGATGCCCACGGGCGCCAGCTGGCATTTTCCATGGTGACCAACAACTACGTGGTCGCCGGCGCACAGGTCAAGGCTCTGGAAAACCGGGTGGCGGTGGCCCTGTCACGCTGGGACGATTGACTCAGGGCTGATAGCCCATGCGCCAACTCACGGCCTTGGTTGCCGCCAGCAATCGCTGGGCGGCCGGGCCGTCCTCATCGGCATGGAACAACGAGGTGGGGCCGACCACGGTCATCACTGCCGCCACCTGCCCGATGGCGTTGAACACCGGTGCCGATAACGCATCCACCCCCGGCATCAGCAAGCCATGCACAAAGTGCAGGCCGCGGCGGCGGATCTGCTCGCAGGCAGCCGCGTAGGCCTGGTCATCCGCCAGGCTGTGGGCCAGGCCCGCTTGAATCTCACGCTCGCGCAGTTCCACGGTTTCCCGCGTGGGCAGGTAGGCGCTGAACACCAGCCCGGTGGAGGAACTGAGCAGCGGTAACACCGAGCCTAGCTGGGTCACCACCGTCACGGCGCGCACGGCCGGTTCGATCTGCACCACGGTCGCCCCCTGGTTGCCCCATACCGCCAGGAAGCAGGTTTCATTCAGTTCATCGCGCAGCTCCGCCAAGGGCATCGCGCCCACCTTCAACACATCCATGCTGCCCAGCGCGGCCAGGCCCACGCGCAAGGCTTCGCGGCCCAGGCCGTAATGGTTGGTGGCGGCGTTCTGTTCGGCAAAGCCCGATGCGATCAGGGCCTGCAGGTAGCGGTGGACCTTGCTCGCCGGCATCTGCACATGCTCGGCCAGGCGCGACAGCGACGTGGCCGGCGACAGCTGCGCCAGGGCCTTGAGGATGTCGGTGCCTACTTCGGCCGAGCGGACTTTCTGTTTGCCGGTGTCGCGGGGCTTTTCCATGGGGGAGCGGGAATCCGAGAGATGAGTGGGCGTCTTTATAGCTTGACGGTCGATAGTGATCAAATTACGTTATGCGTAACTGGATTACGATAAAAACAACTTCCGTCTGAGGATGATCCATGCACCTCGAATACCAATCGGGCTTTGGCAATCAATTCGCCAGCGAAGCCCTGCCTGGCGCGTTGCCCGTCGGCCAGAACTCCCCGCAAAAAGCGCCCTACGGCCTTTACACCGAACTGTTCTCCGGCACCGCCTTCACCATGGCCCGCAGCGAAGCCCGGCGCACCTGGCTGTACCGCATTCAGCCGTCGGCCAATCACCCGGCGTTCATCAAGTTGCAAAGGCAATTGGCCGGTGGCCCGCTGGGCGCCGTGACGCCCAATCGCCTGCGCTGGAACCCGCTGGACATGCCCGGCGAGCCCACCGACTTTATCGACGGGCTGGTACGCACGGTGGCCAATTCGGGCCTGGAAAACCCCTCAGGCATCAGCATCTACAACTACCGCGCCAACCGTTCGATGGAGCGGGTGTTCTTCAACGCCGATGGCGAACTGTTGATCGTGCCCGAGCAGGGCCGCCTGCGCGTCGCAACGGAATTGGGCGTGCTTGAGGTCGAGCCGCTGGAAATCGTCGTGCTGCCACGCGGGCTCAAGTTCCGTGTCGAATTGCTCGACGCCCAGGCGCGTGGCTATGTCGCTGAAAACCACGGCGCGCCGCTGCGCCTGCCGGACCTGGGTCCCATCGGCAGCAACGGCCTGGCCAACCCGCGCGACTTTCTCAGCCCGGTCGCCCACTACGAAGACCTCAAGCAACCGACCACCCTGGTGCAGAAATTCCTCGGCGAGCTATGGGCCTGCGAGCTCGACCATTCGCCGCTGAACGTGGTGGCCTGGCACGGCAACAACGTGCCGTACAAATACGACCTGCGCCGCTTCAACACCATCGGCACGGTGAGTTTCGACCACCCGGACCCGTCGATCTTCACCGTATTGACCTCGCCCACCAGCGTGCATGGCCTGGCCAACCTCGACTTCGTGATATTCCCGCCGCGCTGGATGGTGGCCGAGAACACCTTCCGGCCGCCGTGGTTCCACCGCAACCTGATGAACGAATACATGGGCCTGATCCAGGGTGCCTACGACGCCAAGGCCGAGGGCTTCGTGCCTGGCGGCGCCTCGCTGCACAGCTGCATGAGCGCCCACGGCCCGGACGGCGAGACCTGTACCAAGGCGATCAACGCCGAACTGGCGCCGCACAAGATCGATCACACCATGGCGTTCATGTTCGAAACCAGCCAGGTGCTGCGCCCCACCCAGTTCGCCCTGGAATGTCCGCAACTGCAACCCGCTTATGACGCGTGCTGGGCTTCACTGCCCGCCACCTTCAACCCGAATCGGAGATAACCCATGACTCAACCCACACACGCCCGCAGCTGGGTAGCCTCCGCCAACGGCCACGCGGATTTCCCGCTGCAGAACCTGCCGCTGGGGGTGTTCAGCATCAACGGTTCGGCACCGCGCAGTGGCGTGGCGATTGGCGACGCGATCCTCGACCTGCACGCCGCGCTGGATGAATTTGACGGTGAAGCTCGGCGTGCCGTCGAGGCAACTGCCGGCGGCCAGTTGAACGCGTTTTTCGAACTCGGCCGCGGCCCCCGCGTGGCCCTGCGCGAGCGTCTGCTGGAACTGCTTGCCGAAGGCAGCAAGCTCAAGACCCGCGAGGCGCAGGTGCTGCACCGCGCCGCCGACTGCCAAATGCACCTGCCGGCCAAAATCAACGATTACACCGACTTCTATGTCGGTATCGAACATGCGCAGAACGTCGGCAAACTGTTCCGCCCCGACAACCCGCTGTTGCCCAACTACAAGTACGTGCCGATTGGTTACCACGGCCGCGCCTCGACCATCCGCCCGTCCGGCACCGAAGTGCGTCGCCCCAAAGGGCAGACCTTGCCCGCCGGCCAGGCCGAGCCGACGTTCGGCCCCTGCGCCCGCCTGGACTATGAACTGGAACTGGGCATCTGGATCGGCCAGGGCAATGCCATGGGCGACGCGATTGCCATCAGCGATGCGGCCGAGCACATCGCCGGTTTCTGCCTGCTAAACGATTGGTCGGCCCGCGACATCCAGGCCTGGGAATACCAGCCGCTGGGTCCGTTCCTGTCCAAGAGCTTCATCACCAGCATCTCGCCCTGGGTGGTGACGGCCGAAGCGCTGGAACCGTTCCGCAAGGCGCAACCGGCGCGGCCCGAAGGTGATCCGCAACCGTTGCCGTACCTGCTGGACCCTCGCGATCAGAAGGCGGGCGCCTTCGATATCGAACTGGAAGTGCTGCTGACCACCGCCGCTATGCGTGAACAGAACCTGCCGGCCCATCGCCTGACCTTGAGCAACACCGAGCATATGTACTGGACCGTGGCGCAAATGGTTGCGCACCACAGCGTCAACGGCTGCCAGTTGCAGGCTGGCGACCTGTTTGGTTCGGGTACGCTGTCGGGGCCTCAGCCGGGGCAGTTCGGCAGCCTGCTGGAAATCACCGAGGGCGGTAAAAAGCCGATTGAGCTGGCGTCCGGCGAGGTGCGCAAGTTCCTCGAAGACGGCGATGAAATCATCCTGCGCGCGCGTTGCAACCGCGAAGGCTTTGCCTCCATCGGCTTCGGTGAATGCCGCGGCACCGTAGTCGCCGCACGCTGAGAGGGCAGGGTGATGGAACTCTATACTTACTACCGTTCTACCGCGTCGTACCGGGTGCGGATTGCCCTGGCGCTCAAGGGCCTGGATTTCACCGCGGTGCCGGTCAATCTGCTGGTGCCGGCGGGTGGCGCCAATCGTCAGCCCGAGTACCTGTCGATCAACCCGCAAGGGCGCGTGCCGGCCTTGCGCACCGATGACGGCGAGCTGTTGATCCAGTCATTGCCGATCATCGAATACCTGGAGGAACGTTATCCACAGGTGCCGCTGCTCTCCACCGACCTTGCCGCCCGAGCCCACGCGCGCGCCGTGGCGTCGATCATTGCCTGCGACATTCACCCGTTGCACAACTCCAGCACCCAGAACCTGCTGCGCCAGTGGGGGCACAACGAGGAGCAGTTGCTGGAGTGGATCGGGCACTGGATCAGCCAGGGCCTTGGCGCAGTGGAGCAGTTGATCGGCGACCAGGGGTTTTGCCTCGGCGAGCAGCCGGGCTTGGCCGATGCGTTCCTGATCCCGCAGCTTTACGCGGCCGAGCGTTTCAAGGTGTCGCTGGCGGCGTACCCGCGTATCGGGCGGGTGGCCGCATTGGCGGCGCAGCACCCGGCCTTCGTGCAGGCGCACCCTGCCAATCAGCCCGATACCCCCTGACACACTCAGGTCAATGTGGGAGGGGGCTTGCCCCCGATAGCAGTGGGTCAGCTATGAATGTGCCGACTGACACACCGCATCGGGAGCAAGCCCCCTCCCACAGTTGATTTGTGTCAGCCAATAAAAATAATTAAAGGTACCTTGCGATGCACAACCAGATTGCCAGCTTTCGCGCGGCACTCGACGCCCGTCCGGTGTCGCGCTATCAGTGGTTGATCCTCCTGCTGCTGGCCTTGCTGCTGGTGACCGACGGCTACGACGCCCAGGTGCTGGGCTATGTGGTGCCGGCGCTGGCCAAGGACTGGGGCCTGGAAAAAGCTGCGTTCGGCCCGGTGTTCAGTGCCAACCTGCTCGGCCTGACCTTCGGCTCGCTGCTGGTGACGCCGCTGGCCGACCGGTTCGGCGTGCGGCGCATCCTGCTGGGCTGTGTGCTGATCTACGCCAGCCTCACGGTGTTGATGGTGTTCGCCAACTCCCTGACAACGCTGATGGCCGCACGCTTTATCTGCGGCATCGGCATGGGCGGCGCGATGCCCAGCGCCATGGCGTTGATGTCGGAATATTCACCGCCGCGCCTGCGCACCTTGATGGTGACCCTGGCCGCGTGTGGCTTCTCGTTCGGCGGGGCGGCCGGCGGGTTTGTGGCGGCGGGGTTTATCGACGGGTTTGGCTGGCAGGCGGTGTTCCTGGCGGGCGGTGTAACGCCGCTGCTGTTGTTTCCGTTTTTGCTGTGGCTGTTGCCCGAATCCCTGCCGCGTCTGCTGCGCGATGCACCACCCTATGCGCGTTTGCACAAGGTCACTGCGCGCATGCTGCCCGGTTGGCGCGCGCCCCTGGCGAGCGAGGCGCAAAACCGCCAGGAGCAGGGCAGCCGATTGACCGTGGTGGAGCTGTTCCGTAACGGCTATGCCCGCCCGACGGTGCTGATCTGGGCGACCTTTTTTGTCAGCCTGATCCTGCTGTATTTCATGATCAGCTGGCTGCCGTCGCTGTTGCTCGAAAGCGGGCTGGCACTGAACGAGGCTAACCTGGTGACCTCGATGTTCCTGTTCGCCGGCACCGTGGGCGCCATCGCCATGGCCTGGTTCGCCGACCGGCTCAAAAGCAAAGTGCGCCTGCTGTCCGCAGTGCTGGCCGCAGCGGCGGTGTGCACGGTGCTGCTGGGCCTGAATCACGACAACCCGCGTTACCTGGTGGCCTGTGTGTTCGCCGCCGGGTTCTGCATCATCGGCGGGCAACTGACCCTCAATGCGTTCGCCAGTAATTTCTACCCGGCACAGGTGCGCGCCACCGGTACGGGCTGGGCATTGGGTGTGGGGCGATTCGGTTCGATTCTGGGGCCATTGCTGGGCAGCATGCTGCTGGCGATGCATATTCCGGTGCAGCAGATTTTCTTCCTCTGTGGGATTCCGGCGGTGATCGCGGCGCTGTTGATTATCCAGGTGCGTTCGCCCAGCGCGAACGCGCCCACCAACCCTGTGCAGGGCGACATCCTCAAGGCGCCCTAATGCACCACGGCATTGGGCGGCAGATGGCCAAGCCGCTCGGTCAGACGCAGGCGCTGGATCGGGTCTTCGCTGAGCATCAGCGCATGTTCCAGGTCGAAGCGCTCGGCGCTGGGGCAGTCCAGGCGTTGATACAGGCTGGCCCGCGCCAGGTAGTCGGCGGCGCTGGCATTGCCCAGCTCGAGGACACGCTCGGCATCTATCAGGGCGGCCAGCGGTTCGTCGTTGGCGAGGTACAGCTGGCGCAGGTTGCGTGACAGCCGCTGCAGGATCGCGCGGGGCTCGGCGCTGAGCAGGTGCTCGGCCTGCAGTTTGAGATTGGCCCCGTACTGGCGGTGCAGCAGCTCGCGACAGTCGTTGGGGTACAGGCGCCGACCGCCGCACGGGTCCAGCAGGTGATCGGCACCCGGGACCCGCAACAGGAAGTGGCCAGGGAAATTCACGCCGACCATGGGGATTTCCAGGCGCCGCGCCAGCTCCAGCGCGATCAGGCCCATGGCCAGGGGCTGTCCGCGTTTACGTTGCAACACCTCGTCCAGCAATGCGGCGGCGGGGCGTAGCGGGGTGAAATCATCCCGGGCAAACCCCAGGTCGTTCATGCACCGCAGCAGCGGCTGGCCCAATTCATCGGCCGGCAGCAGCGGCAAGCCCAGGCTGACCTGTTGTTGCAGCGCGCCGAATGCCTGCAGGATCAGCGGTGGCTGCACGGCGGCGTCGTGCTCGGCCGCAATCCAGAGCGCGGCTTCAAACAGCGCTGGGGGCGAGCGGTCCAGGCAGGCGAAAAAGGCTTGGCGGGGCTTCATTGCGTTCTCCGGCGTATGCCTCGTTTTAGCCTTGCTGCGAATTTTCGTCCAGCGTCTTGAGTAAATATCCTACGCTCTTATGCCGCAGATCCCGCGAAATGGCGGTGCTTATTCCAGTGCAATCCAGCAGCGTGCTGCCGTAAGCCTATACTTGGGCCACTACCAGAAGTGATTCGGGAGCCCTTGATGTTTGCGCTCATGCACAGCACCCGCCTTGAATCGCTGCACCTGAGCGTCGACCCGGTGAGCGGGCTGAAGGCCATCATCGCCATTCATAACAGCCGCCTGGGCCCGGCTCTGGGCGGCTGCCGCTACCTTGCCTACCCCGACGATGACAGTGCCGTGGCCGATGCCGCGCGCCTGGCCCAGGGCATGAGCTACAAGGCCGCCCTGGCGGGCTTGCCGGTGGGAGGCGGCACGGCGGTGATCCTGCGCCCGGCCCATGTGGAGAGCCGCGCCAGCGTGTTTGAAGCCTTCGGTCGCTGTGTGGAGCAATTGGGGGGGCGCTACATCACTGCCATCGACAGCGGCACCTCGGTCGCCGACATGGACTGCATCGCCCAGCACACCCGCTTCGTCACCAGCACCACGGCCGCCGGCGACCCTGCGCCCCATGCGGCCATGGGCGTGTTCACCGGTATCCGCGCCACCGCCATGGCCCGCCTGGGCAGCGACAACCTCGAAGGCCTGCGCGTGGCGGTGCAGGGCCTGGGCAACGTCGGCTATGCCCTGGCCGAACAGCTGCACGCGGCGGGCGCCGAACTGCTGGTCAGCGACATCGACCACGGCAGGGTCCAACTGGCCATGGAACAACTGGGCGCCCACCCCATCGCCAACGACGCCTTGCTCAGCACCCCGTGCGATATCCTCGCCCCCTGCGGCGTCGGGGCGGTGTTCAACCGCCAGAGCGTCGGCCAACTGCGCTGCGCCGCCGTGGCTGGCTCCGCCAGCGCCCAGCTGACCAACCTGCAAGTGGCCGACCAACTGGAAGGGCGCGGCATCCTCTACGCCCCGGACTACGTGATCAACTCCGGCGGGCTGATCTACGTCGCGCTCAAACACAGCGGCGCCGAGCTGCCGAGCATCACCGCGCACCTGTCCAACATCGCCCTGCGCCTGACCGAAATCTACGCCCATGCCCAGGCGGAAAAACGCTCTCCGGCGCGGGTTGCGGATGAGCTTGCCGAGCGCTTGCTTTACCAATAACCGGGCATTAAAAAGGCCCTGAATCCATGATTCAGGGCCTGTTCAATTCGGGCTTTATTCCGCCGCCGCGCTCAGCAACTCGGACAGCGCATCCGGTTGGCTCTTGAACGCCTTGGCAAATACATCGCGGTTCTTCGCCATGTAGATCCCGGCTTCTTCCACCTGCTGCTCACTCAGGGATGGCACGGCTTTTTGCAACACTTCTGCCAGCAACTCAGCGAGTTCAAGCATCTTGTCATGACGGTCAGCTTCGGCTTTATCCATGAACAAACGCTCCAGATCTCGGCTGCTGCGGTATACCACTTCGACGGCCATTCACCACCTCACATGCCTTCACGATAGTTGTCTTTTGCGACTACTGTATTTACATACAGTGAAAAGGATAAGCCAAACGCCGGGGTTTGGATAGTAGGTTTTTAATGTAGTTGGGAAATGGGGGTTTGCTACAGCGGAAATTTCGCACAGCACGTCGAGGTTGCTGAGCAATCCTACGGTGGCTTACCTTTCACGAGCTGTGCATTCGCATGGCCGAGCTTGGCGGCTCGATTTAAGGGAAGGAGAACCTACGTGTTTACTTTTGGAGTCGTACCATGGAAAGAAATACCTCAGTCAATACCGACCATCTGAATCCAGAGCCGCCTGTCACGCTTTTCAGTGTAACGCCCAACACTGACACAGAGGCCTTGCTTGCTAACGCAAGCGAAACCTTGCGCAGCGCCCGTGAAATGGCCAACACGCTAGCCTTCGACCTTGAAGGTCCTCAGCGAAGCTTGGTATTGGGGATTCACCAACTGGTGGAGCTGGGAGGCTTGTTAGTCGACCGAGCGCTGGAACACGTCGCACCCGTCTGAGTCCCAACGACACCTTTGCCGAATGCGTTGGACGTGGCGAGCGAGCTTGCTCGCGCTGGGCTGCGTAGCAGCCCAATTCAGGCAAAGGTGTGCTTTCAGAAAAAATCCCAGTGACAGTTTGTGGGGGCGCTTCGCGCTCCAGCGGGGCAAGCTCCCTCGCCACACAAGAGGCGTTCATATGAAAAATGAGTGTTTTGAAAGCCCTCAAAGCTGGAATGACGATTCGGCCTACGACCAATGGTTTCGAGCCAAGGTGCAAAAAGCCTTGGATGACCCATGCTCAGGCATTTCTCATGAGGAAGTCATGAGCGAGATGAACGCACTCATCGAGTCGAAGCTTTCCCTCCATCAAGCCGATTAAGTGCCTAATATCAGCCTGCCACCATCTCACTACCCGGCCTCTGGCCTTTTTTCTGCATGCAGAACAACCGTCACGTCCATCCCGCATTATCCGGTCGAGCCGACCTAAGGAAGCATCATCGTGAAAATCAACTGGGCCGAAAAGCTGCGCCAGCAAGTCCATGGGCTGGCCGAGTCGCTGGGCAATCTGTTTGTCGAGTCGTTCCACTACCTGGCGCTGTTCGCCATCGGAGCGGTGACCGCCTGGGCGGCGGTGATGGAATTTCTGGGGATGCTGGAGAACGGGCACATCAAGATCGATGACATCCTGCTGCTGTTCATCTACCTGGAATTGGGCGCCATGGTCGGGATTTACTTCAAGACCAACCACATGCCGGTGCGCTTCCTGATCTACGTGGCGATCACCGCGCTGACGCGTCTGCTGATCTCCAACGTGTCCCATCACAACCCGCCGGATGTGGGCATTATCTATTTGTGCGGTGGGATTCTGCTGTTGGCCTTCGCGATTCTGGTGGTGCGCTATGCGTCGTCGGCCTTTCCTTCGGTGAAGGTTGAAGGCCCGCGTCGCAAGGGCGAGGCGAGCCTGGAGACCGAGAAGGGCGAGCTTTAAAGCCCGACGCTGAACGGCAGGTCACGGGTGGGCGGACGCTGCAGTAGCTTGTGGTTGTCGCCATCCGTCATCACCGCGAGGATTTCCATGGCGCTGTGGCCCTGCTCGATGGCGATGCCGAACTGGATGCTTTGCACCAGGCGCTTGAGCCGCTGCGGATCGTTGCGCTGTTCGGCGCTGATCATGCGTTTGGCGACCACGCCGGTTTCATCCGAGAGGGTGAGCATGATGCTGCCGTCCAGCCGCTGGATGCTCAGGTTGACGCGGTATTGTGGGCTGAAGGTGTCGGTGATGATCTGAAAAGGGTTGTCCATGGTGCGCTACCGCCTGATAAGAACATGCAGTCATTGACGACCGGTGTCGCGAATAGTTCGTGTTGCCTGACCACCGGCCAAAGTCCGTTTTCCTCACAGGCTCTACAGCAAGGGCCGTGCCGTACAGGCGCTGAAGCTCTGAATGTGGGAGGGGGCTTGCCCCCGATTGCGGTGTTCCAGCCGAGTATTTGTTGGCTGATACACCGCTATCGGGAGCAAGCCCCCTCCCACAGGTGACCTGGGTTGTTTCTCAGGGCGGTGACCCGTTTCAGGGCAGCACAGAGAAAACGATCGCAGACAGCGCAATCAAGCCGATCACCACCACGAACACATTCGACACTTGGCCCGAATACTGGCGCAGAGCCGGCACACGACGAATCGCGTACATCGGCATCAGGAACAGCAGGCACGCAATGATCGGCCCGCCCAGGGTTTCGATCATGCCCAGGATGCTTGGGTTGAACGTGGCCACGGCCCAGCAGGCCAGCACCATGAACAGCGCGGTGCAGCGTTCCAGCCCTTTGGACGACATAGTGCGATTGCGCCCGCGCAGGGATTTGACGATCAGGCCCTGAAAGCCTTCGCTGGCACCGATGTAGTGGCCGAGGAAGGATTTGGTGATCGCCACCAGTGCAATCAGCGGCGCAGCGTAGGCGATCACCGGGGTCTGGAAGTGGTTGGCCAGGTACGACAGGATCGAGATGTTCTGTGCCTTGGCCGCGGCGAGGTCAGCCGGCGACAGCGCCAGCACGCAGCTGAAGCAGAAGAACATCACGGTCACCACCATCATGCCGTGGGCGGTGGCGAGGATGCCGCTGCTTTTGCGTTCGGCCTGGGCGCCGTACACGCGCTTCTGGTCGACGGCGAACGCGGAGATGATCGGCGAGTGGTTGAAGGAAAACACCATCACCGGGATCGCCAGCCACAGGGTCTTGAAGAACAGCGGCAACGGCATGCCTTCGCTGGCGGAGGCGAAGAACGCGCCGTTCCAGTTGGGGATCAGGCTGACGGCGAGCAACAGCAAGGCGGCGACGAACGGGTACACCAGCACGCTCATGGCCTTGACGATCACGCCCTGGCCGCAGCGCACGATGGCCATCAGGCCCAGGATCAGCACCAGCGACAGGATTGCCCGCGGCGGCGGGGTCATGTGCAGCTGGTGTTGCATGAAACTGCCCAGGGTATTGGTCAGCGCCACGCTGTACACCAGCAGAATCGGGAAGATTGCAAAGAAGTACAGCAGGGTGATCAGCTTGCCTGCACCCACGCCGAAGTGTTCTTCGACCACTTCGGTGATGTCGCCGGATTTGCCCGACAGCACAAAGCGCGTCAGCCCACGGTGGGCGAAGAAGGTCATCGGGAAGGCCAGCAGAGCCAGCACGATCAACGGCCAGAAGCCGCCCACGCCGGCATTGATCGGCAGGAACAAGGTGCCTGCGCCAATGGCGGTGCCGTAGAGGCCGAGCATCCAGGTGGTGTCGTGTTTGGTCCAGCCGGTGGTGACAGTGCTCTCTACAGCGGGATTTTCGGCAGCAGGTGTACGTACATCAGTCATCGATATTGCCTCGTTATTATTTTTGCGCGGGCTCACGTTGGGGCGGGTGCAAGTGCTCCGATCAGCACTCCACCCAGCTGACCGCCAGGCCGCCCCGTGAAGTTTCTTTGTATTTGTCATGCATGTCGGCGCCGGTATCGCGCATGGTGCGGATCACCCGGTCCAGGGAAATGAAGTGCTTGCCGTCGCCGCGCAGGGCCATCTGGGTGGCGTTGATCGCTTTGACGGCTGCGATGGCGTTGCGCTCGATGCAGGGCACCTGCACGAGGCCGCCGACCGGGTCGCAGGTCAGGCCGAGGTTGTGTTCCAGGCCGATTTCGGCGGCGTTCTCCAATTGCTCAGGGGTGGCGCCGAGGATATCGGCCAGCCCGGCGGCGGCCATGGCGCAGGCCGAGCCGACTTCGCCCTGGCAGCCGACTTCGGCACCGGAGATCGAGGCGTTCTTCTTGCAAAGGATGCCGACGGCGGCGGCGGCCAGGAAGAAATTGACGACGTCGTCGTCGGACGCGTCGGCGTTGAACTTCATATAGTAATGCAGCACCGCCGGGATGATGCCCGCCGCGCCATTGGTCGGCGCGGTGACCATGCGCCCACCGGCGGCGTTCTCTTCGTTGACGGCGAGGGCGAACAGGTTGACCCATTCCATGGCCGACAAGGTCGAGGTGATCACGTTCGGCTTGCCGATTTCCAGCAGGCTGCGGTGCAGTTTCGCCGCGCGACGTGGAACGTCCAGGCCACCGGGCAGGATGCCTTCATCGCGCAGGCCTTGCTCCACGCACTCGCGCATCACCGACCAGATGTGCAGCAGGCCGCTGCGGATTTCGTCGTCGCTGCGCCAGGCCCGTTCGTTGGCCATCATCAGTTCCGAAACCCGCAGGCCGTGCTGGTTGCACAAGGCCAGCAATTCGACGGCGCTGGAAAAGTCGTAGGGCAACTGCACGTCGCTGGTCGGCGCAATGCCTGACGCGGCTTCGGCAGCCTCGATAATGAAGCCGCCGCCCACCGAATAGTAGGTCTGCTCGCTCAGCAGGCCGCTGTCGCCGTAGGCGTGCAGGGACATGGCGTTGGGGTGGTAGGGCAGGCTTTCGTCGAGCAGCAGCAGGTCGGTGTGCCAGTTGAAGGCAATGGTGTGCTGGCCGGCGAGGAGCAGTTGGCCGGACTCACGCAGTTGCTGGATGCGGGCGTTGATCGAGGTGGGGTCGACGCGATCCGGCCATTCGCCCATCAGGCCCATCACGCAGGCGCGGTCGGTGGCGTGGCCGACGCCGGTCGCGGACAGCGAACCGTATAAACGCACTTCGACGCGGCGGGTCTGGCTGAGCACCTGCTGGTCGGTCAGCGCCTGGGCAAAGGTTGCCGCCGCACGCATGGGGCCGACGGTATGGGAGCTGGACGGGCCGATGCCCACTTTGAATAGATCGAAAACACTGATAGCCATGCTAAAGCCTTACAAGCAATGGAGTAGAAATCGCTGCCATGTTTTGTAGAGCAGGCGGAATTGGCGCGATACTGAGCCTCTGGATCGGCACTGACCAACGAATTATCCTAAGACACCCTTTAGCAGGACTAAACGCTATGACCCGCCCGCTTCATGGCCAGACGTACGTCTGGCTGCACGTGTTTTCCTGCGCTGCACGGCATTTGTCGTTCACCCGCTGCGCCGAAGAACTGCACATCACGCCGGGGGCGGTGAGCCAGCAGATTCGCCAGTTGGAGGAGCGCCTGGGCTTTCGCCTGTTTCACCGCCGGGCCAGGGGCGTGGAACTGAGTGCCGAAGGGCAGCGCCTGGCAAAAGTGGTGGGGGAGGCCTACGGCAGCATTGACGCCGAATTACAGCGCTTGGACGCCGGGATGATCAGCGGCACCTTGCGCCTGCGTTCGATTCCGTCGTTTCTCGGCAAGTGGCTGACCCCGCGTCTGCCACGTCTGCAACAGCGCTTTCCGGACATCCAGCTGCGCATGGTCGCCGAAGACAGCAGCATCGCCCTGCATGAGGGCGACTTCGACCTGGCCATCGACCTCAACGACGGCAGCTACCCAGGCCTGTTATCCACAGCGCTGCTGGACGAACAGATCTTTCCGGTGTGCGCCCCCAGCCTGCTGCGCGGGCGCCCGCCGCTGCATGGGCCGGCGGACCTGGCGCACTTCCCGCTGCTGCACGACATTACCGCCTGGCGTGGGAGTTATGAATACGCCGAGTGGGAGTTCTACCTGAATGCCATCGGTTACCACGATGCCGACGTGCGCCGCGGGCACACCTTCAACCGCAACCACCTGACCATCGAAGCCGCCATTGCCGGCATGGGCGTGGCGATTGCGCGGCGCACGCTGCTCAACGACGAACTGGAACGCGGCACCCTGATCGTGCCGTTCGGCCTGGCCGTGCCCAACCACAAACGCTACGTGCTGCTGTATGCCCCAGGCGCATTGAGCCATCCGGGCGTACGCGCGGTGCATGATTGGCTGGTGGAGGAGGCGGGGATTTTTCGTGCGTTGCACCCCTTGGGAGAGGGGCAATTGTGAAGATCTTCGGGTGTAGGAAGATGTGACTAACTCCCCACCCTAACAGCGTTTTTGCTTGTCGTCAGGGTTAATTTGTAATGTAGGATTTATCTTTGCAAAGGGGTTGAATTGTTTCAGCGAGTGCTCAATTGTGTAATCAAGAGGTCATGGTTTCACCACCCCGGTGTTGCAGTTTGTGATCTCTGGCGAGCTAGCTGAAATAAGGGAAGAACTATGCAAATCCAAGTCAATAGCGATAACCATATTGAAAGCAGCATCCGACTGGAGGAGTGGGTACGTACCACCATTGAGAGCACGCTCGAACGTTATGAAGAAGACCTGACCCGCGTTGAGGTTTTCCTGCGCGATGAGAACGGCGACAAGCCCGGCCCCCACGATCTGAGTTGCCGTCTGGAAGCACGGCCAAAGGGCCATCAGCCAGTTTCGGTCATTCATAAAGCCGATACGCTGGAACAAGCGATCGATGGCGCGGCCACCAAGCTTGATCACGCGCTGGAACATCTGTTCGGCAAACTGCAAGGCAAGCCCCGCGCTGCCGGGAAGAACCAGCCGACCACCAAAGTCAATGAAGATGAGCTTGAGCAGGAGTTTCTGGAAAAAGAACGCGCCGTGTTCAACGGCTGATAACGGTTCAACTCCCCATTGAAAACGGGCCTGCACATGCAGGCCCGTTTTCGTTTCTGGGCATCTTGGGTATCAAATGTGGGAGGGGGCTTGCCCCCGATTGCGGTGGGTCAGCCACAGATTAGCTGACTGACACACCGCCATCGGGGGCAAGCCCCCTCCCACATTTGGATCTGTGGTGGTCTGCAAATTGAAGGCAGCCAGTCAGAACGCGATGGACGTTTGCACGTACACCGTACGCGGCTCACCCACGTACTTGCCCTTGTTGTTATCGTCGAACGAGCGTGTGTAGTACTGCTTGTTGAAAATGTTTTTCACACCGACCGCCACGTTCAAGTCCGACAGCTGCGGGCCGAAGTCATAGGCTGCGCGGCTGCTGAACAGCATGTAGCCGGGGATGCGCCGATTCGCGCCGTCGGCGCTTTCGGCCTTGGTGTTGGCGTTGTCGGCGAACTGGCTGCTCTGGTAGCTGCTGTCCAGGTTGAGCTTCCACGGCCCTTCGGTGTAACCCACGCCGAGGGTGCCTTTGTGCCTGGACGAGAAGGGCACGCGGTTGCCTTTGTTCGGGCCGTCTTCGCGGATGGTCGCGTCGACATACGCGTAGGTGGCGTACACATCGAAGCCGGCCAGCGCCGGGCTCAGGCCGTCGAGGGCGTAATTGATGCTCGACTCGATGCCCTGGTGCCGGGTTTCACCGCGGGCGATTACGGTGTCGTTGGTCTGGTTGCTGTCGTACTGGTTATCGAAATTGATCAGAAACGCGCCGATTTCCGCGCGCAGGCTGCCGTTGTCATAGCGCGTACCCAGCTCCCAGGTGCGGGCTTTTTCCGGCTTCACTTCGCCGCTGTTCACACGGTTGGGCATCTGGCTGTACTGCACGCTGCCGAACGAGCCTTCGGTGTTGGCGTACAGGTTCCAGTCATCGGTGAGGTGGTAGAGCACGTTCAACGCCGGCAGCGCGGTGTTGTAGTCGCCCTTGTAGTTGACGTTGGTGAGGTTGTTGCTCTGCTGGGACTTGATCATCTCGTAGCGCACGCCCGGTGTGATCGTCCACTTGCCGATATCGATACGGTCGTCGATGAAGAATGCATTGGCTTCGGTGCCGCCGCGCGTGTCGCGGTCGTTACGGCTGTCGGTGCTCGGCATTGGCTGGTTGGCGGCAATCGGCGTGCGGTAGCGCAACTCGTGGCCGGCTTCGTTGATGTAGCGGTAGCCGACGCCCACTTCGTGGCGGGTGGGGCCGAGGTCGAAGCCTTGGGCGAAGCGGGTTTCCAGGCCACGTACCCAGTACTCGCGGGGTGACAGCGAGAGGAAGCTGCCCTGGTCGAGGTAACCGCTGCGCAGGGTCTTGGTGAAGAAGCTGTTGACCGTGAATTCGCGGCGATCCTGCTCGTAGCGGTAGCCGACGTTGAACATCGTACGACGGCCCCAGAATTTGTCGTAAGGGCGGGTCGACTGATAGGGATCGGCCTTGTAGTCCTTGACGTTCAAACCGCCGGGCATATCGGCCTGGCCTTCGTAGTACTGCGCCATGGCGTTGAAGCTGTTGGCATCGTCCAGTTGGTATTTGCCTTTCAGGATCAGGTCATCGATGCGCGTGTTGCTGTTTTCACGCCAGTCGCCGCCGCGGGTGCCGGAGTACAGCAGCGCGCCGCCCAGGCCATTGTCGGCGGTGCCGCCGGCCAGCAGGTTGCCGGTGGTCTTGAAGCCATCGTGACTGGAGGACGGGCTGGTCTCGGTCTGCAGGCCGCCTTTGACGGTGGGCGCCTGCGGGATGGCACGGGTCACGAAGTTGACGATGCCGCCGACGTTCTGCGGGCCGTAGCGCACCGCGCCGCCGCCGCGTACCACGTCGACCGCGTCCATGTTGCCCATGCTGATCGGGGCGAAGGACAGTTGCGGCTGGCCGTAAGGCGCGAAGGGCACGGGGATGCCGTCCATCAGCACCGTGGAGCGCGACGCCAGGCGTGGGTTGAGCCCGCGAATGCCGAAGTTCAGCGCCATGTCATGGCTGCCGGTGCCGTTGTTGTCCGGGGCGTTGACGCCGGGAATGCGGTTGAGCACGTCGCGGGCCTGGGTGGCGCCTTGGCGTTCGAAGGTTTCGCGGCGGATCACGTCGCGTGCGCCGGGGTGTTCGAACACGTTGGTCTGGGCCGCATCGCCGAGCCAGTCGCCGACCACGTTGGATGTCTGCAGCTCGAGGGTGGCCGGGGCGCTGGCCGGTTGCAGGCTGTAGGCATTGTCGCCCTCGGCACGGGCTTGCAGGCCACTGCCTTCCAACAGTTTTTGCAGGCCCTCGGCGGCGCTGTAGTTGCCCGACAAACCTGGGCTTTGCAGGCCGGCAGTGAGGTCGGAACCGAACGACACCAGCACGCCGGCTTCGCGGCCGAACTGGTTCAGGGCCGCTTCCAGGCTGGTGGGCGCGATGTGATAGGTCTTGTCTTGGGCCGCCATTACCGTGGGCAACACGGTCAGGCTGAGGCTGGCGCCGAGCAGGAGTTGGCGCAGAGAGCGGGCGAGAAGCGTTGGTTGCAGGGGCATGAAGGGCGGTCCTGAGAAGGAAGGATCAAGGTGGCTTTCCTTCTCTGTCACGCGAGGGCTGGAAAACGGCTCACTGTTTTTTAAAAATTTTCAGGCGCGGGCCTGCACGGTCACCCAGTAGCGGGTAAAGCGCCGCACGGTGACCGGCAGGCTGACCTCCAGCAGGTCGAGAATGCGTTCGCTGTCATCCAGTGGATAACTGCCGGACAGCAGCAGGTTGGCCACCTGCGGGTCGCAGTTGAGCTGGCCGCGACGGTAGCGCCCCAGTTCGGCGAGGAAATCCGCCAGGCGCATGTGCGCGGCCACCAGCATGCCGTCAGCC